>NZ_JBPOEN010000010.1:0-223715 GCF_059941365.1 Photobacterium sp. 270122K | reverse complement strand
AGAGGCCGAATAAGGCCTCACTGCTTAATTGCGCGCTTACGTCACTACTTACCGCCGCCTAACCACTGGCATTGGTGGCATTGTTCGTGGTGAACGGGGTTTGCAATAATTCCATTATGCTTCCCCTTATCCGATCACGTCTTCGACGGCATCAACGTTGTTCGATGCCCATACCACGGCACCGGCAACCATTAATGCAATCACACCTGTGATCACATAGCCCTTTGTTTTTGCATCCATGTTGTTTGCTCTCTGTTGGTTTACGTAAAAGTCCCCTACAGAAAAGCAAGTGATTCGGTTTTAAGGCAAACACAAAAAAGCCCGCGAAACCTATAGGCTTGCGGGTTGTTGGAAATGTGATTTAGATCTCTCCTAGCAGAGCATACATTTCTTTTCTAAGTTGCTTAGCTCTAAATGACCTATATTCACTATCAAGAGCCTCATTATCAAACATTTCCTTCATTTCACTGATAGATTCAAATATTCGATGATAATTTTCAGAGTCATCCTTTAGCAATTTAAATATTTCAAGGTATTCATTTATATATCTGTATGGCACCTGCGGGTTAGTTGTAATTGGACTCCAGAATTTTACCTGAGTAAGCATCATATCAACGTCTAATTTCTTGCTCATTACATACCTCCTGATTAATCTTGACAACTCAAGATTACAGCGCAGAAGGCAAATGTAAATCACTGATTTTAAACAGCTATTATTATTGATAGTGTAGTTTTCAATAATATTAAAATTCGTGAGTGGGGTCACAAAAATCCATCAAAGTAAATCGTAATCAATAGCAACAAAGAACATACATAGGGTAAATACAATTATCATCCATAATATTGCTGGAAATGGATTACCATTTTTAGCTTCAGCGGCTAGATATGCATTAAACTCTTTTTTACTCTGTCGTCTCCCATGACTAGAACTAAGATTATGTTGCCCAATTGGAGATGTACCAGTTTCGACATACTGCTTTGCAGCATTTAAAGTTGTTACAGGCCCAAAATCATGAGACCCTGATTCACTAATCACGTACCAGCCTCGACCATTTTTTTTATTTTTCGACCGTCAGATACAGAATAATAGCCAGCTTGTATTCTAGAAACTTTAATCACAGTTAAACCATTCCCGCTTAATTGATTTAACCAAATAAAAGCACATACTCTCATTTAATTGTTTGATTTGAATCTTATTTTCATACATCACAATCAAATTCATCAACAATCAATGTATCGAGATCTCGCAACTCAGTAAGCAAGTACCCCACAAACACATCAAAGTCTTGTTCGGTCAACGCGGTACCAGTACGGTCTAGGTAGGAAAGACAACGTGTCAGAGCGTGGCGAATAAGCGGATAGTTTAACGTGACCTCTACACCAAACAGGCCTATCTCCGGCTCAAGCTGGGCAATGACTTCATCTAGGCGCTCAAGCAAGCCATAACCGTAGGCAATGACTTCATCTAGGCGCTCAAGCAAGCCATAACCGTAGGCAATGGCCTGATTGATTTCCATTTCACGTTTGTAGAATTGGATGAATTGATTGGTGACGAATGGCTGATTCATTAGCGGCCTTATTGGCTACCAGCGGATCACGCCTTTCTTGTACGCTTTCCCATCCTGCAGAATGTACTCAAGTTTCTGCAATGGGATGATCTCGCTGGCGGGAATGCCTGTTTTACGTTGTAGGTAGTGGGAACTATCATCGGCATGTTTCATCATCATGAAACATGCAAACGGGTCGTTTCCTCTGTGTTAAAAAAGGCTGACTTCCCTACTCTACAACGTTAATAGAGAGATGGGAGGACAACCTTTTTGGGTGACGCATGAATTGTGACGTGGCCGTTTTTACGAAAGCTGTCTCAGCTTATGTTCGACCAATGGATCATCCGGCACTAACAGTTGGGCCATTTCCAGTAATTGAATCGCATCTTTAGGATGTTCATCTTGGTGTTTAAGTGCAATATCAATCAGAGGCTGCACATCAATTTGCGCTTGGTGCTCCTGCACATGTTCTTCTTTTTCAGCGGCAAGAATATTGTGCGCCGTGCTGAGTAAGCCCAAGCGATGTTCAGAATTGGCGTTCGCCTTATTCAAGCAGCGGTAATAATCTTCTTTGAAACGTAACGTTCTGGTTTGCTGACGGAACTGAGCAATGTCGATTTTTTGATGACGGATAAAATCGATCGCTACCTGCTTGTAGAAACCAAACTTGTTTAAATACGTCGCATGGGTACCATGGCCCATACCGAAGACTCTCAGGTGCGTTAATTCCGGATAGCGTTTGGCGTGCAAGCGATCGATATTATTGGTTGGATCATAAATGATGTACCCCTTCGCTTTGCCTAAGTCCAGATCATGGTAATCACCGGTCCAGTCAAACTGCTGCGCGATCTCCGTACTGGAACGGGTATCCCATGGCGCCTTTTCCTGATTTTTTGTACTAACAGGATGGAACAATAACACCTGATCAAGCTGCAACAAGTTTGCAAATGCACCAATCGCAAAGCCACCACGACTCAGGCCATAACCCAAACGATAAGTGAACGGTGTTAGCAAGGTGGAGAGCTGCTCAAGAAAGAAGATCAAGTTTCTGTTGCGAAACCAGTTACTTTTCCCCAAGTGCTGAAATGAAATGATATTCACATCTTGCTTTTGCGCTAAACGGTACCCCCAAGGGGCAAAATCTTCATGCAGATCGTGCTCCTTGATGTCGGTACCGGCAGGAGAAAAAGTGAACAGTAATGGTTTGTCCACATCAACAAATTGATACTTAACATACACATCGCCCAGTAAGTCTCCCCCGGACATGGGTAGTTCAGCTTGTTGCTGTGAACGTGAATGGCTTAGCCAATCATCCAGCCAATACAGTAATTTCATCTAAGACTCCTATAATAACAACCGACGAATTGTATCAGAGATGGTAACGATAAAGAAATTTGATTAACCGTATTCTGACGTAAACGTAAGCACCTGGTGCCAACATACAAAGCGTATTTTTTATTGGAAAAACAAGCCAGTTTTGAGTGGGTGACGCTTACGTTGATCTCTTTATAAATGAATGGATAACAGTATCAATGAGCCCGTTAATTTCAATTTCAAGCACACTGATATATGTATATCTCACTGATTGGTGTTGTTACGGTGTCACAATCAGTACTTGTGCGTGCATTACCCACTCGCCTAGCCTACTTATTAGGCGTGCGTGTTATCAGATACCCCATTGTTAGTGTTAATCCGACATCTCCCTCATTGATTTGTTTGTTAATTGCTCAACTCAGGCCTAATCCGGTGTTTGGTTATCAGCGTTATACGAACGGTTCTACACATGCGTCTGAATTTGCATTCAACCACACAATCCGATGCGTATTGTTGTAATCCGTGGGGTTATTCTGGCGGGTGAATGCCAGTTCCCTATCCGTCTGATTTACATCATTCGCCAAACGTTCTTAAATCATTACTTATTCTCCGCTAATATCTCATTCATGGATTCAACACGCCGTCCGTCATTGAGTGATTTAATGCGCAATTTCACCTTACCGCTGTATCCATAACCAACAGGGAAAACGATGAGCCAATTACAATCGGGGCAAAACCTGGTGATTGATCGACACCAATTTGATGTCAACGTGATGATTAATGCGGGCACAGTCCCTCTTCATGAGATTGATGTCTCTGCCTATCTATTGGGTGCTAATAAAAAAGTGCGCTCAGATGACGACTTCATTTTTTACAACCAGCCAGCGTCTGAAGCGAATGCGGTGAAACTGAAAGCGATTACGGGTGGCTTTGCTTTTTCTTTTGATGTCTCACGCATTCCATCAGACGTGATCGCCGTCCCTATCACTATCGCGATCCATTCAACGCACGCATTCAGTGATGTGGCCAATGTGTCCGTCAGCGTAAATGGCCTATTTTCGTTCTCGCCAAATAATCAGTCGATGTCGGAAAAAGCGCTGATTTTGGGTGAAGTGTATAAGCACAATGATAAGTGGAAATTCAAAGCCAGCGGTATGGGGTTCTATGGAGGATTAGGCCCATTAGCGATCAACTACGGCGTAGATGTTGCCGGTGAACCGAATGAAAGTGACACTGTAGCGACACCGACTGTGTCATTGGAAAAAACCATCGCACAAAAAGCCCCGCGCCTAGTGAACTTGGCCAAATCAGCGACGGTGTCACTAGAGAAAAATAACCTGACCAATATTAAAGCCCGCGTCGGGTTTGTGTTGGATTGTTCGGGCAGTATGTACCGCCAATTTAAAGAAGGCCATGTACAGTCTGTACTGGATCGCATTGCCGTACTTGCGGTGCAATTTGACGATGACATGGCGTTAGATTTGTGGGCTTTTGCGACTGAGTTTAAAAAATGTCCCGATGTCACGCTGGATAATATCGATGGCTATATCGACAGTATCACAGGGAAGAAATGGTATTGCATCGTCGATGGTATTGGTGGCAGCAATAATGAACCGCCAGTCATGCAAGCCGTGGTTGATTATTACCAGGACAGTAAAGTGCCCGCCTATGTGATTTTCATTACCGATGGTGGGATCTCACAAAACAAAAAAATCGAGAAGATTGTTAGGGATGCATCTAATAAACCGATTTTCTGGCAATGTGTTGGTTTAGGTGGCCATGGGTATGGCGTGTTGGAAAAGTTGGATGATATGGGTGGACGGGTCTGCGATAACGCGGATTTCTTTGCCATTGATGATTTTGCGACAGTCCGAGATGATGAATTATACGCCCGCTTACTCAATGAATTTCCATTGTGGCTGAAAGACGCAAAAGCAAAAGGTGTCTTATAAAAATTCGCCCTATAAACCGTTATTAGAATGGTATGGTGATACTGGCTATTTCGTGGTCGTTGTAATGTTATTGCAATGGCCTGCCCCAGTATTATTATCCTCCTCAAAAATCAGGGTGACAGTGTCACTTACTTGCATTGCAATTCGTTACCCTGTGACTTATCAGCTACTTCTCTTTACCTCTCACAGACTACTTTTCCGCTCAATACTCCGTTCTCGCCATCAAAAAACACGCGATCAATAACTCACTAATAAATACGCTAATATATTGATTTTAAACACTAAAAAAAACAACATAATGACAGTGTAACTTGGAGCGAGTGATAATATACCTTCTGTTACCGCTCGATGAGTTGCACAAGCGATTCCCCCTGCCTACGCTTACCCATGCAATTATAGACGAAAAAGGTACAAGAAAAATGACCCGTCAAAAGACGCTTTTTTTTGCTTTAGCCATACTGGGAAGTACATCATTATGTTCGACCAACGTATTGGCAGCTGAGCCATCTGATGGCATGACCCTATCAAGTCCAACAATTGAAAATGGGAAAACATTAACCAAGGCACAAGTGTTTAATCAATGGGGCTGTAGCGGCGAGAACGTTTCCCCTGAATTGGCCTGGTCAAATGCACCAAAAGGAACGAAAAGTTTTGCCGTGACGATGTATGATCCGGATGCGCCCACGGGCAGTGGTTGGTGGCATTGGATGGTGCTTAACATTCCAGTAAAAGTAACGTCTTTATCGGCCCATGCTGGTAATGTGAGTAATGAATTTTTACCGGAAGGTGCTAGCCAAATCATTAATGATTTTGGTTACAAAGGCTTTGGTGGTGCTTGCCCGCCGGCAGATTCAAAACCACATAATTACACCATTACCGTTTACGCCTTAGATGTGGAAAAGCTGGATCTGCCAGCGAACCCAATGCCTGCTTATGGTGGGTTCCTTATCCATCAACACATAATTGGTAAAGCTGAACTTATCGCGCCTTCATCATTAAGATAAGGCATTGTTTATATTAGCTTATTCATATAGCGATATCGTTTATAAGCCACGGTAATTCGTTGCTCTTCATGTGACGGTGTCACGTAAAAAGACCATGAAATACCGTGGTATCCCCTTTCTACTCAGGCAAATTTGCTGCGAAAAGTAAAATAAACGCCCCCGCCCTGACCAGCATTAAAAACGCTATAACCCATTCGGCTCGCCGGTACTCGAACAAGGCGACGCCCCAGCTTACTAAGTCTGCAACGCCCCATTTTGTTGAGAGGCTTTCTTTTTATGTTAGTGAATGATGTTGAATTTAAGGAAAGAGATTAAATTATAGTGCATTAGGGTATGATGCTAATGCCTACCTTTAAGTAGAGATACGGACACTGTAGTTCTTCATAATATCATTTAAATTCATTGAGTTGATGGCTTTTATTGTTCTTTCTCGGCCACCAGCTTCTTCTGATGTGATTTCATCCAAGCTGCTATTTTTATTAGCAATTTCGCCTGCGTGTTCTATCTTAAAAGTATGCGCTCCAGTTAATATCCACCAGCAGCATATGATCACTGTCGCGTGAGATCTCCTCGCCGAAAAGGAGTGGCACTATAAGATGAAAACGAGCAGCAAAAGACTTATCGCCCTTTTATTCCTTCTCTTTCCGTTATTGATCCATGACGGCGTGGTGCCTCTCTATACCCCTGAGCTGCCTTCGCTCTCTCATGGAAAGCGTGAAAACACAACGGAAAACGCAGGCGATCGCCCCTCTTTTATCTCGATGCAACGGGAAGCTTTCGAAGCGTCAAAAGATTTATATATTGATATGGGGATTATTCCTGAACATAAAGATGCGCTTATCTTTAACCCTAAATATCAAGACAACCTACTCTCTTTACCCGAAGAATACATACCAGCGCTCACAGCAACCGCGAATGCAGCCTTGGCTTCTTATGCTTATGATTTCCCCCCCTTGCTATTCGAGACGATGGGAACTAAACGCAAAAGTGCATCTTCAGCGCCACTGCTTGCGTTAGCGAATAATGCACCACAATCCGCCCTGTCATCAGGGCAAAGTTTCCGTCCGTCAATCAATAAACAAAGCAGTCAAAATGCAGCAGGAGGCCAAGCAACAGCACCTTCATCATCAGCAGCAGGAAATGCCCCTTCAGCCTCAAGTGATGTATCAAGCGAAAGTGAACAACACGACGAGACAGGTAATCATGAGGCATCAGGAAGCGTATCAGCCTCGTCAGAACAATACGCAGGCTCTCCTATTCCAGACTCTCTCAATCCAGCTGACTCCGACTCAAATGAAGGCAATGACACACAAGCTAGTGAGGTGGTGGAAGAGACTTCCGAGCCATCAGACAGTGAACCCGCCAAATCTGAACCCCTTGATTCGCTCGCGCATATAGAGACTGACGATATTTTCCAGGCGATGACAGCGCAAGATCCTCCTTCCGTCATATTAGTGAATTCGCCCATTACGCCCGACTCTCTCTCTGCAGATGAAATCATGCAGACGATCATTCATGAACCGTCTTCGTTGTGGTTTTTCTTGCTATTGCCATTGGGGTATTGGGTGGCGCGCAACAAGCCACAATCGCATGTAACTTAAACGCTATTAACTTAAGTGCTATACCGTAAATTGGATCGGAATAGTGATTATTGTGAGGTTTATCATTTTAAATGGGGCGCGCTAAATTATGATACCTTTATCAACAATAGCCGCTTTAGGATAGCGGATAACGTTTGGATAACCCGTAAAGGTTCATACAAGGAAAGTGACCCAATGAAGCGATGTATTATCATTGAAGATAATAAGATGATGGCGACGATCCTTGCGCAGTTATTACGTCAATGTGTGACGACGTCACAAGTGTTCTACGCGCCGAATGCACAACAAGGGTATCAACTATTAACGAAGCATGAGGCCGACGTCATATTTCTGGATCTGAATCTGAGTCAGCCATTAGACGGAATCGATGTGCTAATGAATATTCGAGAGATATACCCTGATCTCCCTATCGTGATAGTAACCAGTGACAGTGAAATGGATACGGTAAAGAAAGTGATTTCGCATAATCCGACCGATTATCTGGTCAAGCCGCTGTCTTTGAATAAGCTGCAAATCTGTTTGGATAAAATCTTTCCTTCTCCAGAATAACCTCACTCGTCCATGATAAAAACAGGCTCTCAGCAAGGCATGAATGATCATTTTCTGCGTATAATTCCGTTATGTGAGAGCCCGTACAATATAACATGTGATAGCATTTACAGGTATTCACTGATTACCCACCCTAAAACGATGCAATCTAACTTATTGACAAAGTTAAAAATGGCGAGATAATGCCATCTTTCCTCGTTTAAGCATGATGCTTTTTATCCTCACCTTTTTAGTAGTACAGTATGGCCATTACAATAAGAGACATCGAACAACATTATTACATGATCGAAGAATTAAAATCGCTAACAGAGAGTAACGTAACCACCAAAGCGTTAATCAAAGGCGGTTATTTAGCGGTCGATCTCGGTAAACAACTTGAAGATGAAAAACAAAAACGTCTTGCTGCAGAAGCTGCATTAAAGGCTTTGCAAGAAAAAGTAAAAGCCTATATGACCAGTCAACAATCCTTATTACAAGCCGTCGCAAGCGTTCCTGTTCCATCGTCGTCATCCCTACGCTAATACGCTAACGTTGCCATTTATCCATTATTCAGGCATTCCTGACATTAACCGTCCGCCACACGCTTAATACTTTACCAGCAAGATATAGCGTGATGGCGGGCTGGTTAATAATCACGTTCATATGATCATCGTCAATTCGCTTTACCGCATTATCGTGGGGTAACCACCAGCTCGGTATATCCCGTTTGAGGATCAAACTCACGACCAAAAGACAGGTTCTCGTAAGCCGCAAGACAAATCTCGGCGGTATGAGAAACGATACTCCCTTCCATCAGATGTCCGCCGCATACATTCCCTTGTGCATCCGCCACCACAATATGAAGATGCACATGTTCAGGCGTTAAGGTTCCCATTAAACTCACGATTTCCAGAGGCCCGGGCAAACTGCGCACATGGTCTGCATTCGCTAAACGGATCTCTGCGTGTGATAAACAGCCTATACCGTTCAGTAAAGAACCTGCTTGCAAGTGATACTGTTGTACATAGGCCTGAATGGCCATTTTAAGGTCTTTTCCTTGGGTAAGACGAAAGGCATGCGGGGTTAACAGACTCATTGCGTAAAAGCGCTCCTGTGTCCTCTGTATCAGTCTCTGCACCAATCACAGACACACCGAAGACATAATAATTGAATGAATAAGGGAAATGATAAAGTGATAGTGATAATGATAGTGGGAATAATGTTAGCTACGCCAAAAACAACAAAGGCTTCCGAAGAAGCCTTTTAAGCGATAAGTCATCAAAATGTATGAGAAAAAGTATAAGGCTTATTGCCCATTAAGCGCGTTTCCCCCGCTTACGGGAGCCCCCATTATGAGGAAAGACGTTATGGATACGCTGTTTCACTTTGCCCGGCACCGTTTTAGAGAAAACCAGCTTGGTCGTAAAGCGTGTCTTATACACTTTAATCTTGCCTGAGAACGGCTGTTTCTGAGCGATATCTTGGCAGCCCATCAGGAAACCACGCGGGATATTCCCTTTTTGCTGTACCAGCTTGCCTTCTTCAAACTTCAACATCATGGCAGGTCGGTCGATAAACACCAGCACGAACACGGCAACCGCCAGTAAAGCCACATACCACATAATGCACTCCTTTGGCCTATACAGCCCAAAGTGACAGGGCCATCAGACAACGTGGGCTTAATGATTACTCCAGGTCGAAATCAAGCAACTCATGGAGATCGTTTTTAATATCCAGTACCTTACGGCTTGCTCGCTCCGTTTTACTGGACTCACTCAACAAGTATTCAATGGTATCTGACAAGGTGCAATCAAGTTCTTTGGATTTTTCCGCTAATCTCTCCCAAACACGGTAATCAAGATCAATTGATTTTTTTCGTGTATGCACTTGCTCGGCATTGAAGTGACGCTTACGCTTTGCACGAATAGCTTGCTTGAGCTTGTTATCCAACTCAGGCGACATATGCTTGTCTATCCACTGAAGCACACGCGTTGGCTCATACTCAAGCGCCAATAAGCCATTCACGGCCGCCTCAGCTTCACTGGTATCAATGTGGCAGGTAATCGCACTTCCTTCTTTCCACTTTTTCACCAAATAATGCCATTTCCAACCGGCTTCCAAGTTTTCAAGCTGTTGATATTTCATAGTCGTCTGAGATTCTCGATAAGTCTACACTTAATGGTGACAGTGTAACTGCAGCCCCCATAAAGCTCAATTCCCTTTTAATATTTAAGCGATTGTTTTTAAGTCGTTCTCACTCTCACTGCAAATCACCGAAATAACATTACACCTTAGCTATTATGCAGCTATTGAATCCTTTATACTGCTGTCTTTTTCACACTAACGACATAAAGCACAAGCCCATGCATGAAGAAACCTGGCGTACCATGACTCCAGACTACACTGAATACCAAGCTATCTTGGAGCAGTATGACGATCTCTCCCCTGCAGTGACCGGAACATTACAAGATCGCCTTACGGATGCAGTACGCCGGTTTACCGCTGTCGAACTTCAGCCTCGCGTACTACGCATTATTGCCCCTGATAACAAAGTGTACCGCGATTACATCATCGAGCTTATCGCAGAACACGCTCAACGTGACAATGAAAAGCCGATTATCATTGCCGGTGAGAACGTGACCGAACAAAGTCTGTTTGGTGCGGTTTATCCTCCCGTTGAAGATAAACACATCACAAAGCCACAAGTGAAGCACGGTTTAGTGCATCAGGCTCATAATGGCTATCTCATGCTCTCTGTGGGTTCTATCTTAGCGAACCCTAGCTTATGGCCCCGTCTAAAGAGTGTATTGATGAATGGCTCGCTGGAATGGCAGCCTATCTCACACAAAACGTTATACCCGTTACCCCCTGCTGAACAGCTTAACATTAAGCTGGTGTTGATTGGCGATCGCTACTTAATGGGCGAGCTAGACAGCGCAGAACCGGATATCTCATCAGGCTTCACCATGTACAGTGAGTTTGAGCAAGACTTGCTCATTGATGAAGACAACTTACCGCTGTACCTCGCTTACCTGAAATCCATTATCAATAAGGCTGGCCTGCCTGATCTTGCTGATGATGAAGCCCTGCGTGTCCTCCTAAAAACAGGTGCTCGCCACGCTGAAGATCAAACTCGCGTGCCGCTATGCCCCATCTGGCACCAAAGCTTATTGTGTGAAGCCGCGATTGAGTCTCAAGGCCAAGCGATTACCGCTACACACTTGAAAGATTCGATTGATGCCCGTGAGTATCGCGAGTCTTACCTGCCTGAGCGCGCGATTGAAGATATTCACCATGGCCAAGTGCTGATTGATTGCCAAGGCGAAGAAGTGGGTCAGGTTAATGGCTTAACGGTTGTTGAAGTGCCTGGACACCCTCGTGCGTATGGTGAGCCAGCCCGAATCTCTTGTGTGGTGCACTTTGGTGATGGTGACATTTCTGACGTGGAGCGCAAAGCCGAGCTGGGTGGTAATATCCACGCCAAAGGCATGATGATCATGCAAGCCTTCCTCAGTACAGCCTTAGATTTAGATCAAGCCCTACCGTTCTCTGCTTCTATCGTGTTTGAGCAATCTTACAGTGAAATTGATGGCGACAGTGCCTCACTGGCTGAACTGTGTTCGCTTGTGTCGGCTTTGGCCATTCAACCGATCAATCAACAAATCGCCGTCACCGGTGCCGTTGACCAATTTGGCCGCGTACAAGCCGTCGGTGGCTTGAACGAGAAGATTGAAGGCTTCTACAAGATCTGTACTTACCGAGGCCTAACAGGCGAGCAAGGGGTTATCTTACCGAAAACCAACTTGACCCATCTGTGCTTGAATGATGAGGTACTGGAAGCCATTAAAGCCGGTCAATTCCACCTGTGGGCGGTTGAGAGCGTCGATGAAGCGATCCCTCTGCTAACGGGTAAGGTTTTCCGTAATGACGATGAAGATGATGACAACACATTGCTCGCACGCATCGCACTGCGTATTGATGCGTTCCATCATGGCATTCACGATAATGAAAGCAGTTGGTTAGGTCGTATCCGTAACTGGTTTGTCCAGCACTGATCCGAGTTGTTTGGCGTACACGTGTAAGCTAAATTGCTCCCATACTATTCAAGGAGCTTTACAGTCGATGAAACGCCAGCAATCTTATACTTACAATGAACTCGTTGCGTGTGGTAAAGGCGAACTTTACGGCCCTGCATTTCCTTCTTTGCCTTCTGATAACATGCTGATGATTGACCGTATCGCCACTATCACCGACGAAGGTGGTGATCACGGTAAAGGTTTCATCGTTGCAGAATTGGATATCAAACCGGACCTATGGTTCTTCGATTGCCACTTCAAAGGTGACCCTGTCATGCCGGGTTGTCTGGGTCTGGATGCCATGTGGCAGCTTGTTGGCTTCTTCCTAGGTTGGGCTGGCGGCGAAGGTAAAGGTCGTGCACTGGGTGTGGGTGAAGTGAAATTTACCGGCCAAATCCTACCGGATGCGAAGAAAGTGACGTACGAAATTCAGCTTAAGCGTGTGATCAACCGTAAACTCATCATGGGTGTAGCCGATGGCCGCGTACTGGTTGATGGTAAAGAGATCTACGTCGCGAAAGATTTGAAAGTCGGTCTGTTTAAAGATACCTCTTCGTTCTAATGCATACTGCATGAATGCAAAACATCAAAAGGTCGCTTAGGCGGCCTTTTTTAATGTCATCTAAACTGCCTATCGCATCAATGTGTCCTACAACATCAATTCTACAATCTACCATCCTACCCAGAGCTCTCCCACTCTACCGCTGGTCTGTACCGTAAGCCTGATGGTGAAAGCCATTACGTCAGTCATGATGGATGTATGGCGCTTGTGTAGGTCTTGGGATGTAATACATCAGAGGGAGTCATGCGTAAACGACGTGACACTGTAATGCGGGATATGAATGAGCCCCTGTTCCTAATAGGGGCTCAATAAGGGTGATATGAAGGGAGGTTTATTATTTAAACAGGCCAGATTGCAAATCTTGTCTTGCTTCTCGCCAGCCACCTAGCCAGTTAGTACGGGCGTCCGTTGCTTGATGCGGACATTCTTCACTGGAACGACCATTGATACCAGCTTTATAGCCTTGAGATTGTGCGCGTTCCAAACGATCCCGCTTTTGTCTCTTCATAGTACGATCCTCATCCTTATTCGATTTACATGTTGCATTCATTACTATTACATAATGATGGAGCTATTGTGACTCCACTATTAAGAATTAGCCAAATAGGCAGTGAGATCAACCCCAGAAACAATTCAGGCCCACAAAATGTGAGCCTGAATATAAAACGAGCAATTTTGACAATAAAATTACTTTCTGCGACGGAACCCTAACCAACCGAGTACTGTCAGTGCAAACACACCCAAAGAACCGCCACTGCGTTCAATGGTGCTATCTGCCGATGGACGCACATCAACCGTTGGGTTTTCGCTTGCTGCAATCGGAATCAACTTCACCGCAACGGTACGCTCTGAATCAGCCGCACCACCCTGACAGAATGATGTACTGCTCAGGTTATCGTAGCCACCAGCACACTTAAATGCGGTTGCAGAGATAACACCTGCGTCATTGATGTCAGTCGCTTCAAAGATGCGGTATTGGTTAGCCGCACCCGATGCATTACCGTCATTGACAAGGTCATCCAAGAAGTACACATTGCCTTGCTTCAGTGCCATCTTCTCTTTATCTGCCGCTGGCAAATCTTTGCTGATATCACCCATCACATAGGTAAACGCACGTTGACGACGGAAACGACCATCAACCTGGTTGACCGTTTCTGCATCCAACTTGCCCACGATCTGATCGTGGTTGTTGATCGCGGCCGGGTAACCATTCGCACCTGCAAAGAAAAGAGATGACACACTGCTATCTAGGAACGTAGGTGCTGTCGGTTTCGTTGCATTGTCATAGACAAACATACGCTCAGAGTAGGAACGGTTATCAGAGTTGGCATTTTTCGCCACACCAATGACCTTGTTGTTCTCATTCACATCCGTCGCAAGGCTATACGTCAAACGACGATCACCGTCACCATCTTCAATTGCTAAGCCTGGAATGATTTTACGCGTCCAAGATTCAGCCGTTACATCTGACGTAGCCGTAGAATCCAACTCCCAAACCGCGGCACGAATAGCGTAAATACCACCAAACGCTTTATCTATAGATTCATGATCGACGGAATCGGTACTGAAACCGGCGACAACTGGTTTTCCATCCACTAGCGACACAGATGTAGCACCCGCTTGGAAAGAACGATCATCATTATCTGGATCGAGTGTCTTATATTCGCCATCTGATGCTTCACGCTTCGCGAGCAAGCTCGCTTCTACCGACTGCGATGTACCATCAACCGTCCAAAAGACAGCATCGTTAGCAAATACCGACAACTGACACTCTTTCGAGCCATAGAAACCAGCTAAATCAACGTTCGCTGCATCCGCAAAATACGTTGGGCACTTCCTAAATGCATCATCATTGAAAAGAGGATCGCCATCACGGTTATCATTAGGCACTTTTCTGTCAACATCGTCGAAGTTACTTGGTGCAAACGAAGCACTACCAACAACCAACAATTTACCTGCTGGGTATTCAACTGCCTCAAACGCTAATGACTGACCTGCATTTTTAACGAACGCGTTGGTTTGGTTGGTTTGATTGGTTTGGAGCGGGTCCAGCCTTACTTTCTCACTTGGGGATGCAGGATCGCCATAGTTAACAAAGCCACGCTTGTTAAACTGTCTCGCAAAACGGCCGTCTTTTTCAAAGTAAGCACCGCTAGCAATCCCGATAGCAAAATTACTGCCTACACTATTTACGACAGTGTTCGTTGACGAGTGAGCACCATCTACATCTACAATGCTACCCAGTGTCGGAACAACCGCAGAATCATAGCCCACTTCATTGCTAGCAAAGGTTTCGATTGCAGAAAAACTACTCGTACCGAGCATTGCTGTCGCATTCGCGTAGTAGTTCTTACTCCACGCTTCCTGCTCACGCACTAATCCACCCAAGCCAGTACGATCTTCTATCGCATTGGTGTTATACCCTTTGCCGTAATACTGGGTCAGCGCCCAGTTATCACACGTATTAGGACCAAGGTTACGAGAACAGTAACTGTAAAGACGATCTTCATCATTGATTTCTTGGTAGTTATCACTGATGTACGGGATCACATCACGGTATGGTACGCCATCAGAACCAAAACGACTTTCACCAAACACCGAGTAGTTATCAGCGTTACCACACGAGGTCGCGAAACAGTTTTCGGTACCGTCAGATGCAGTAATGCCTTGGCCGTAGTATTCAGTTCGGTTCGTCATATCCAAGCCATAGTACTCTTGGCTTGAAACAGCACTGTCACCCGTCACTTCGACAACTTTATAAACCGCCGCATTCGCTCCAGTAGCACCGGCGATCAAGATCGCCAGTGTAGATAACTTTAACGTCTTCTGTTGCATTAAGATTCCTTTTGCATTGCCTCTAGTTCTTCCCAGCGCTCAAATGCTGTTTCAAATTCCGCTTCCACTTCAGCTAAGCGATTCAGCGTGGCTTGAGTATCATTTTTCACGTCTTGGAAGAACGCAGGATCGTTAATTTGCTCCTGCAATTGAGCAATTTCGTTTTCCAGTTCTTCAATTTTAAGCGGTAGGCCCTCTAGCTCTTTTTGAAGCGAATAAGATAGCTTCTTCTTAGGCGTAGAACGGGTCGCCTCTCGCGGCTTGTTATTTTCTTGTTTCTTCTTAGCCTGCTCGAATTCAGCAGCCTGTTTTTTTGCAATGTTTGTTAATGAGTTAGCACGTTGCGCTTGAGCATCATGATAACCGCCTACGTATTCTTCGATAACCCCATTGCCTTCAAAAATCCAGCTTGTCATCACAGTATTGTCAACAAACTGACGATCGTGGCTGACCAAAAGCAACGTACCCTGATAATTGGCAAGAATTTCTTCTAAAAGTTCCAATGTTTCGATATCTAGATCGTTCGTCGGTTCATCGAGAATAAGCAGGTTATTAGGCTTAAGGAACAATTTGGCTAACAATAGACGGTTCTTTTCACCACCAGACAACGCTTTTACAGGCGTACGTGCACGGCGTGGGTGGAATAAGAAATCTTGCAAATAGCCCAGTGCATGACGTGTTACGCCATTGATGGTCACTTCTTGCTTGCCGTCAGCAAGGTTATCGATAACGGTTTTTTCTGGATCTAGGATTTCACGGTACTGGTCAAAGTAAGCCGCATCAATCTTCGTACCGCAATGGAACTTACCCGACGTTGGGGTTAATTGCTCTAGCATCACTTTCAGCAATGTACTCTTACCGCAACCATTTGGCCCGATAAGGGCAATACGATCACCACGCATCACCGTAAAGCTGAAATCTTTAATGATGGTTGCATCGCCATAGCTGTAAGAGATGTTTTCTGCTTCAAAGACGATCTTACCAGAGCGGTTCGCATCCTGAAGTTTCATGTCAGCTTTGCCGACCACTTCACGACGCTCACTGCGCTCAGCACGTAATGCTTTTAGGGCACGTACTCGGCCTTCATTACGGGTACGACGCGCTTTCACGCCTTGGCGGATCCACACTTCTTCTTGTGCCAGTTTTTTATCAAACTCGGCGTTTTGTTCCGCTTCTACACGCAGCATCTCTTCTTTGCTTTCAAGATACAGCTCATAGTCGCCAGGGAAAGAAACCAACTTGCCACGGTCTAGATCCAGAATACGGGTCGCCATTGAGCGAATAAACGCACGGTCGTGAGAGATGAAGATGATTGAACCACGGAAGCTCTTCAGGAAGCCTTCTAACCATTCAATGGTTGCCACATCCAAGTGGTTCGTTGGCTCATCCAGCAACAAGATATCTGGGCTGCAAACCAATGCACGCGCCAGTGCCGCTTTACGCTGCCAGCCACCTGATAGATCGCTGAGCAAGGTATGCGGATCAAGGTGCAAGCTTTCTAGCACTGTCGTTATTTGGTTATCAAACTGCCAAGCATTTGCATGGTCAATTTTTTCCTGCGCTTTCATCAACTTGTTAAGGTTTGATTCACTTGGATCAACCGTAATCAAATCTAACAGGTGGTGATACTCTTTCAGTACCTGACCCACTTCCGCCAAACCTTCAGCAACATAATCAAACACGTTGCCTTCTGCATTACGCGGTGGGTCTTGCTCTAGGCGCGAAATTTTTAGTTCTGTTTGACGCTGAATGCTACCGTCATCTAGCACAACGTCGCCGGTAACCACTTTCATGAAGGTGGATTTACCTGCACCGTTACGTCCCACCAAACACACACGTTCATTGGGTTGAAGAACGAATTCCGCTTTATCAAGCAAAGCGTGATCACCGTACGCAAGTTGCGCATTACTAATATTAATTAAAGCCATTGTTTTTTAACCATGTTGCCAAAACGTCGGCGTCAAAAGGCCAGCCGAGTTCGGTATTTGATGAATTTGAGTCTGTGGGATGAAGTGAAAGCACCGGAATGGTGGTGCCGTAACGCAAAAAGAGCGCATCATCAAAGGCAATATCTACCACTTGAACGCGCTCTTCTACGCCGGCTTGAACGAGCAGGCTAAAAGCCTGCTCGCAAAGATGACATCCCTCAGTGCTGTAAAGTGTGATTAGCACTTAGTCTTCCTTGTGGGTGATGATCCAGCAGTTATGAATCTGCTTATTGCGGCCGAAATCCATTGGCAACGTTTTATCAGAAATGTTGTTAGCCTGTAGGCCAAGTTCATTCAGTTTCTCGATGTCCATTTTGAAATGGCGCTTATTGTTCGAGAAAACAATTTGTCCGTTTGGACGCAGCATACGCTTGAGGTTTTCCATCAACATGATGTGATCACGTTGAACATCAAAGCTCTGAGTCATACGCTTAGAGTTAGAGAACGTTGGCGGGTCGATGAAGATCAAGTCAAAGGTCTCATCCACTTCTTGTAGCCACTGCAAACAGTCTGCTTGTACAAACTGGTGCTGACTGCCTACCTGTCCGTTTAGCTCCATGTTCTCTTGCGCCCAACGCAGGTACGTGTTGGACATATCAACCGTGGTAGTCGACTTCGCGCCGCCGCAAGCGGCATGACACGTTGCTGAGCCGGTGTAAGCAAACAGGTTAAGGAAATCTTTACCTTGTGCCATAACACCCAGTTTACGGCGTGTAATACGGTGATCCAAGAACAGACCCGTATCCAGGTAGTCATACAGGTTCACTTTCAGGTCAACACCGTACTCGTTCACAATCATGTGACGTTCAGCACTGGATAGCTTCTGGTATTGGCTCTTACCTTTCTGGCGCTCACGCACTTTCAGGATCACTTTGCTGTTATCAACACCCGTTACCTGAATCGTGGCGCGCAAGATGTCCATCACACGACGACGCGCGGTTTCTTCAGGGATCGATTTAGGTGCCGCGTATTCTTGAATAATCAAGAAGTCGTTGTATTTATCAATTGCCGCATTGTAGTCAGGCAAATCGGCATCGTAGATACGGTAACAGCTGATACCTTCTTTCTTCGCCCACTTATCCAACTTGGTGATGTTCTTCTTCAGGCGGTTCGCAAAATCAGGCGCTACTTGTGTTTCTTCAACCACACCCTCTTTTTCACCTTCAACATGCTTCACACCGCCCGCCGTGATCCAGTATGTCTTCAACACACAGTCAAGCGCACCGTTACGCAGCTTAAACTGCTTGTCTGCACGCATACGCAAGCAGCTTAGCAATTCATTCGACGAGGAGAAAATAGACGCCGTCGAGCCAGCAAAGGCCAACTTCAAACGGTTACCGAAATCACCGTAAAGTGAAATAAGCTCTGGCGTTGTACCCAGACGCTCACCGTATGGAGGGTTACAAAGCACCACGCCGTGTGAGAAGCCTTCAGGGCAAATCAGTTGGGTTGCATCACCGTATTCAAAATCAATCAGATCTTTCACGCCTGCACGACCTGCGTTGTCACGCGCAATCGTCAACACTCGGCGATCCATCTCACGACCAAAGAACTTCGTTGTTACATTACTCACACCACGACGCGCTTTTACGGTCGCTTCTGCGTGAATTTCTAACCAACCTTCTTTGTCGAAGTCTTTGATGGATTCAAAGCCCCACTTCTTGCGCTTCAGACCCGGTGCAATTTGTGCTGCCATCATCGCCGCTTCAATCAACAGCGTACCTGAACCACACATTGGATCGAGTAGCGGTTTATCTTCCGTCCAACCCGATTTCATGACCAACGCTGCAGCATGGGTTTCACGCAACGGGGCTTTACCTGCCTCACTACGGTAACCACGCTGGTGCAAGCCACTACCTGCCATATCCAGACCAAGTACACCTTTCTCGCCAGATAGACGCATATGAATACGCAGATCTGGACGCTCACGGTCGATGTTTGGACGACGAAGATCCGCCTTTGTGAATTTATCCACAATGGCATCTTTCACTTTCATCGCACCGTACTGGCTGTTGCGGATTTCACGGTTGGTACCGTTGAAGTCAACGATGATACGCGTGTCGCTACCAAAGTAGCTTGGCCAGTTAATCGCAGCGGCACCCAAGTACAGATCCATGTCATCACGGACATTAAATTCACTCAGGACTTGGATGATACGGGATGAAATGCGCGTCCAAAGACAGCAACGGTAAGCTGTTGCTTGTTCGGCTTTAAAACGAACACCGGCACTCACAACCTGAATGTTCTGGGCGCCCAGTTGCTCCAATTCTTCTGCAAGAAGGTTTTCAAGACCTCGAGAGGTAATAGCTAGATATTGATTCATGACGTTCTTTTCGCTCTTATGTTGCCGTGAATTATAACTGAAAAGCACTCAAATACCTTGTGCTAAAGCGGCGTTAAAGGCTCATTTAGTTAAAAAAACGACAATCTGTCCCTCGCTTCAAGATAGGCCATCTTTCATCCCTCCCTTCAATTGCTGTCCGATACCCACAACCTGACGCTGCATCGACACTTAAATACATAAATTGCGTTTACACACATGCACAATGAGAGCGATCAACCCCTTTCCAGATTGTTCACAAATATCACCAATCGCCTCGCCGCCATTGTTCACACAAGAGCACAATCATACAAAAACCCTTTATAATTAATAAGTTAGACCCCAAATGGCATGCCAAAAACTAAACAAGAAAACCAGAAACCAACAAGATTATGCTCAATTTATGCCCACTCAATGCTCTACACTGCCTTTGGTTCTCCACTCGGCCACCACGATGAATGAGGATGCAATCCTAATAATTTCCCAAATGGAAAGTATTGCCTGAGCGGACAGAATGGCAACCTCACAGTGGTTGTAACTGAATTACATTAAAGCGGAAATAGAGGAAGATCTTCACCTGATCTGCCATTTCAATAAGTGAATTATTGCGGTTTTTTTGTCTTATTTGACGAAAAAGAGGCAGAAAATAAAGGCAAAAAAGATAAAAAAATTCGAGACGTATCACTTTGCTTGCATGATTTATAAACAGAAATAAAGCCTTTCTTCGCCGATGATTTCAATCATCAACAAAAAAGCAGCCATATCGCACTCAGTCACGCCGTGTACAATGAACAGTAAATTTAACGCTCATCATCAAAAAACCGTACAAATCGCTATACAGCGCCTTAATGATGGCTTTATCGCTTAGCCTTCGGCATTCCTTTTCCTATTACCGATCATGCCACTATCAAGCCCATTGCGGCGGACGATTTTTCCACCCAGCATGGTCTCCGCATTTAAGCGAAACAGGATAAGCAAAGTATGGAACAAGCAAGCGATGAACAAACGGAGAGTGTGCAATGCACAGAGCAAAAACGTACGTAGCGAAGCTGTAAGCAGAATAAGGCGTGCAAACGGTGGGACTGGCCTACCCTTCTTCGAACTGCGTATCTGTGTTGTATCTGAACGCAAGGTATCAAAACGTAGGTATTGGCTGGGACGACATTCGATGGATCGAATAAGCAACAGGTGGAAGAGTATTAAGCGAAGCGGAAAACAGTGGGAAGTGATTGAGCATCAAAGGGGGGAAACTAAGGTAACAAGGCGCACACCAAAGCGGTGCGTGAAAGGAAGGCGTAATACAATAAAGAACGCTATAACAACGAAAAATTAGCCAACAAGCGCGTAATGCAGTGCACTTTCTTGAATAATCTCTAATGGTTTCATGCGGTTATTCATGACTTTGATCACTTCGCAAAAAGCCATTTCTTTCGATACCGTCAACGTAATAGGAGCGACATCTGCCATCATACACAAACTGGCACAGCCACTATTTTCAATAACGACGTAATTCGCTTCACCAAATTCCGTGGTCAGAGTGACGACATCGCCGTTACTCGGCTCAACCCCCCGACTCTGTTCCTGGAAGAACCAGCTTTTTGGCATTAAGGGCTTATGAAAACGACTGGCTGCAACGGCGTTCAGTGCCAACTCAGCTTTACGAGGGGCAGAAAGGTCGAGCTGGTGTAAGCTCTCGATGTACGTTTGGTAGGTTGTCGCGTCGTCAACCGTAAAAACGGTTTTTGCGAACGCACAAGGGACAAGGTGTTTCGTTGGAATGGCGACACGGAAGATCATCTCTTCGCCCAGATCAAGCATTAGCGCATCATTGTGTTGGTCGTAATACCACATCCATGAATTATTCGGTTTCAACATGTTACGCTCCAAAATCCGTTCGTGTTCTTGTTTATCCAACGCCTTACAAAAAACTTTAGGAGAATTTTACTTTTTGCAGGTTAAATAAAAAGAGGAAATAAACAGCAAAACAGACTGTGAAACAAGTGAAATATTGACAAAAAACACAGTAAAAGTGGCGACTGGCTATAATTCAGACAAAAAAGTACCGAGAGGACGGATCCTATCGGTACTTCATTAAACAGTCACTTACCGCTGATAACGCATGAAGGGCTGTCTTGAGACGCTAAAGACACGTTAAAAAGGTGACATCGTCACACTTTTATCGATCTAGCCACAATGACGTACGATTTACGCCATCGCCGTTTTTATTCGGCGTCATACCCTTCCCACCATCTCTTAAAGATGCGTGACGATATCTTTCACTAGTTTTGGACCGTGGTAGATAAAACCAGAGTACACCTGCACTAAGCTGGCACCTGCCGCCATTTTTTCACGGGCAGACACAGCAGAATCAATGCCACCGACCCCAATGATAGGCAGTGCACCGTCTAGCTCTTTCGCCAACAGACGAATGACTTCAGTGCTGCGGTTCTGTAACGGACGGCCACTTAGCCCCCCCATTTCATCACAATGCTTCATGCCTTCGACCAATGAGCGATCGAGCGTGGTGTTTGTTGCAATAACGCCATCGATCTTATTGTTGATCAATGACGCTGCAATTTGCTTGATCTCGTGATCTTCAAGATCAGGTGCGATCTTCAGTGCAAGCGGGACATATTTACCGTGCTGCTCTGCCAACGCTTGTTGTTTTTCTTTCAACTGCGCCAGCAACTCATCCAACATCTCGCCGTATTGCAATGTGCGCAGTCCTGGCGTGTTTGGTGAAGAAATATTCACGGCAATATAGCCTGCATATTGATACACCTTCTCCATACAGATCAGGTAATCTTCCGCACCTTTTTCGATTGGCGTGTCTTTGTTTTTACCGATATTAATACCGATAACGCCATCGTATTTGGTCTTCTTCACGTTTTCGATCAGATTATCGACACCTAGGTTATTAAAACCAAAGCGGTTGATGATACCTTCAGCAGGAATAAGACGGAAAAGACGAGGCTTATCATTGCCTGACTGTGGACGTGGCGTCACAGTGCCAACTTCAACGAAACCAAAACCCATTGCACCGAATGCGTCGATACATTCGCCGTTTTTGTCTAGTCCCGCTGCCAAACCCACAGGGTTTTTAAACGTAATGCCCATAACTTCAACAGGACGATCAGGAACGTGTTGACGATAGAATAGATCGAGAGGAGTGCCAGTAAAGCGAGAAAAGTTCTGAATAGCCAGATCATGTGCCTTTTCAGCATCCAGCTGAAAAATTGCAGATCGAGCGAGGCGGTAAATCATTGTACCTCCTAATAAAAGCCCCGTGTAAACGGGTAGGTATTATCCCCCTTTCTTATCCAAAAACAATAAATAATTTCAAGTTTATTGATAAAAACACGCTTTATCTATGCAGGATGACACCTAACAACAATAAGTAGCAGTTTGTTTTTTCACTTAAAAAGCAAACGTTTAACTTATATTGCTATTGTTAAACAAATCGGCCATCAAACATACGCTGATGGCCGATACACTATGCAATCTTGATATTGTTGGTCAATCTAGCATCAAACCACGGTACGGCAATTGAGATTCAGCAACATTAACTCTCGTAATGCGACAGAAAACTTCGCAAATTCGTGCGTTGTTCCCACTTTGAATTCTGCCAACACCGTATTCCAACGCTGAATAGCAAGACGGTTTTCATCCACCCAATGATCCAGCAGTTTTTGCACATCCTCCCCTTCCATGCCGCGCGTGATCACCGCAGATGTCAGTTGCCGTTGTTGCCAATCCAAATCTTCTCGGAAAGACGCTCTCGCCAATGCCTGCCAATGATTTTCAACCGGTTGATGGTGGATCTGTTTCAGGAACCAGTGCAGCGACAAGTCCGCCCCCACCACAAAGTACACCTTTGCGATAAAGTCGATTTCTTTGTCTAACTCTTTGGCTATCTGCGCGATGTCCATAGCCGAATACAGGCTACTGAGTCGTGCCACATTCATCGCTAAATCATCAGGCACGCCCTGTGCGATCATACTTTGGGCTTGCTCATGGTGCTCTTGCACTTCTTCTGTGACAAGGTAACTGTCCAGATGTTCTCGCAGACGGTTCACCACGGGTTGATAGAAAGCAATCATCTGTTCAATGCCCAATTTTCTATCACGGTTGCGTAAAATCCAGCGGGTGGCTCGGCGCAACATCCGTCGGCATCGGTACAGCACTTCATATTGCACACTGGCTGGAATCACATTATCCAACGATCTCACCTGTTCAAAGCAGTGGGCAAAATTGAAAATTTCACGCCCGACTGAATACGCACCAGCAATTTCCGCCACCGATGCACCGGTTTCTTCCTGTAAGCGCGTTACGAAATTGCAGCCCATTTCATTCGACATTTCATTGGCTAAGCTGGTGGCGATCAGCTCTTTACGTAACGGGTGCTGCTCCATCTGCCCCCGGTATTGCGCTTGCAGCTCTTTCGGAAAATACGCCGGTAACAACCGGGCATGATAAGGATCACTGGCCACTTCATCTGACACAAGCTCTTCTTTAAGCACCATTTTTCCATAAGCAACCAACACGGCCAATTCCGGACGCGTCAGCCCCATATCCGCTTTTTCTCGCTCAGCAAGGGTGTCATCATCTGGCA
Source organism: Photobacterium sp. 270122K (assembly GCF_059941365.1). Lineage (NCBI taxonomy): Bacteria > Pseudomonadati > Pseudomonadota > Gammaproteobacteria > Vibrionales > Vibrionaceae > Photobacterium > Photobacterium sp. 270122K. The sequence goes on along the minus strand of NZ_JBPOEN010000010.1, from coordinate 199,376 downwards.
GATATTCCAACGCGCGATCCAACTTACCGTTTTTCTCCAAATGATGAATAAAACGGATCTGCTCTTTCAGCAACTGTATGTGCTGCTGCTGTGTGACTGAAATCGATTCACTTTGTCGATAAGCATCATCTAAAACGATATCACCAACTTCCTCTTCCATTCGTTCCAATAGCTCATTACGTTGCTTGAAGGTCAGGTCGCCGCCAGCCACCAAGCTGTTAAGCAAAATCTTGATGTTGACTTCGTTATCGGAACAATCCACCCCGCCAACATTGTCGATAAAGTCGGTATTCACCAAACCGCCCCGCTTGGCAAACTCCACACGGCCCAATTGGGTTAAGCCCAAATTACCGCCTTCTCCGACAACTTTAGCCCGTAACTCGACGCCATTCACACGCAGTGCATCGTTCGCACGATCGCCGACATCGGTATGGGTTTCAGTGGCCGCTTTCACGTAAGTGCCAATCCCTCCATTCCAAAGTAAATCAACATCCATTCTTAAAATCAGCCCAATCAGTTCATTGGGGGGTAAGCTTTGTTTGCGAGTACCCAACAATGTCTGCACTTGGGGCGTCAGTTTGATTGACTTACTGCGACGTGAATGCACGCCGCCGCCTTCGGAGATCAACGTAGGATCATAATCCTCCCAACTGGATCGCGGCAGATTAAACAAGCGTTCCCGTTCTTCCCAACTGCTGGCTGAATCCGGATCAGGATCTAAAAAGATGTGCATGTGGTTAAAGGCCGCGACCAACCGAATATGCTTGGATAAGAGCATCCCATTACCAAACACATCCCCCGCCATGTCACCAATACCGGTACAGGTGAAATCGGCTTCCTGGCAATTTATCCCTAGCTCGCGGAAATGCCGTTTAACTGACTCCCAGCCCCCTTTGGCTGTAATGCCCATTTTTTTATGGTCATAGCCATTGGATCCACCGGACGCAAACGCATCCCTCAACCAAAAGCCGTAATCTTCTGAAACGCTATTAGCCAAATCAGAAAATGTCGCCGTGCCTTTATCAGCCGCGACCACCAAATACGGATCGTCTTCATCATGACGCACGACATTCTCCGGCGGGATCAGCTGACCATCGACAATGTTATCGGTCACGTCAAGTAGCGCACGAATAAAGCGTTTATAGCAACGCTGACCTTCGGCAAGGATCGCTTCTCGACCAGACAGTTGCGGCTGGCGTTTACACACGAAGCCGCCTTTTGCGCCAACCGGCACAATGACAGTATTTTTTACTTGTTGGGCTTTCACCAAGCCAAGAATCTCCGTTCGGAAGTCTTCCTGCCTGTCAGACCAACGCAATCCGCCACGCGCCACTTTGCCACCGCGTAAATGCACCCCTTCAATATCAGGTGCATACACAAAGATTTCAAAAAATGGCACCGGAGCTGGAATATCGGGGATTTCAGAGGGACGCAGTTTTAATGATAACCACGGTTTCGGCTGGTCTTGTTCATTCTTTTGGTAGTAATTGGTACGCTGCGTGGCCTGGATCATGTCCATATAGCGCCGGATGATCCGATCATCATCCAAGCTTTCTACATGCTCGAGTTTTTCGTTCAGCCGAGAGATCAGTCCTTGTTCGGTTTTTTCGTCATAATGTTCAGCCGGATCAAAGCGTAATCGAAATAACGCCACTAAGTCTTTCGCCAAATTACTGTGGCTCGATAAGGTTTCTTCAATATAGTGCTGACTGAACGGGAAGCCGACTTGGCGCATATAACGGGCAAAACTACGCAAAATGGTGATTTCGCGACCGGTAATGCCGGCGCACAACACCAAGCGATTAAAACCGTCACTTTCTAATTCACCATACCAAATAGCGGCAAAGGCTTCTTGAAAGCGATCTCTCGCTTCGCTGAGATCAATCCCCGTACAGGCGTTATGCAGCATGGCGAAATCAAGGATCCAATATACGATCCCTTCAGCGGTCACCACTTGATACGGCGACTCACCAATCACCCGCAAGCCGAGGTTTTCAAGCATCGGCATCACATCCGACAAATGAATCGGCTCATCACGGTGGAACAATTTGAGCTTAACAAAACGGGAATCGTTCGCTTCTTCCTGCGGTCGATAAAACAGCATGCCCAATTTATTGTTTTCACTCAGTGCTTCTAATTGGGCAATGTCTGCGACGGCAGAGCCCGGTAACATTTGTTCTTTATAGGACCGTGGAAACGCACTGGCGTAGTTCTTCGCCAACAAGGTACCTTGGCTTTCCCCGAAATTCGCTTTGAGTGATCCGTACAAACGGTCTTCCCATGATGACGCGGCTTCTACCAAGTTATGCTCTATCGTTTTCACATCGATGTCATAGTTATTGTTCTCTACCCGCACAATATAATGCGTGCGGGCGAGCGGGCTTTCTGAAAAGAAGGTGGTGAATTCTACATCTTGTTCTGAGGCAAAATACCCCTGAAGTACCGCTTGGGTTTTGCGGCGTAACTCTGTGTTGTAACGCTCTTTCGTGACATACACCATGCAAGAAAAGAACCGCCCAAAAGGATCACGACGCACAAATAACCGAAGTAAGTCGCGATCTTGCATGCGTACCACGCCGCGTCCCACTTCCAACATTTCTTTTTCGTTGGCTTGGATCAGCTCATCACGCGGGTACGTTTCGAGCAAATTATTCAACGCTTTCCACGAATGCGAGCCACTGGAATACCCACTTTCTTCAAGAATGCGAGCCACTTTATCGCTCAATAGTGGAATATTCATGGTGGATTGGTGGTACGCCGTGGAGGCGTAAAGGCCGGTAAAACGGTGTTCGCCAATGACGTTACCATCGCGGTCAAAACGTTTAATGCCGATGTAGTCAGTATAAGCAGGCCGATGAATTTTCGATTTGCCGTTACTTTTGGTGAGGATAAGTAGCTCGGTTTTTCGGGCCTCAATACGGGCGGATTCTGGCAATTGTGACAGGCGCAGTGTGCGAACTTTCTCGGGTTTATTTAAGATCCCCAACCCACTACCGTCACAAGGACGTAATTCATAATCGCCCTCTACCGCAATCAAATCATACTGATGATAGCCCATGAAGGTAAAGTTGTGGTGGGTAAGCCAGTCAAGAAAAGCAATGGTTTCATCCCGTGTCTCTTGCTCAACCGGCAGTACCGCGGATTTGAGTTCTTCCACTACCATCTTCAGTTTTTGTTGCATGGATTGCCAATCATTCACCACCACTTCCACATCATTCAGGACAAGCTCGAGTTCTTGCTTGAGCATCTCTCGTTCTTGCTTCTTGTTGAGCCTATCGACTTCGATGTGAAACAGGGTTTGCAACTCGCCATCTTTCCCACACGCATCAATGATGGTACCGCTATCATTGCGTTTAAAATAATACGGGCCATTGAGCATTAAGTGGCTGGTCATACCCAAGCGGGTTAATGCCATTCGGACTGAATCGACCAGAAATGGGCGATCAGGGGTAACAATTTCGACAACCGTATGCGTCGATTGCCAGCCATAGCGGCTTAAGGTGGGGTTATAGACGCGGACAGAGATTTTATCCGGTTGATTCTGCACTAAATGATGCCACAGGCTCAGTACTGCGCCATAAAGGTCGGATTCATTACGTTGCAGTAAATCATCATCGGCTAACTGGCCTAACAATCGTTGAGCAAACACTTCCACTAACGCTTGTTGCTTGCTCTCAATCTTGTCTTGGATTAAGCCATACACTTTCTCAAGTAATACCGGCACTATGGGATCAGGTGTCGTCATAGCCATACTCCATCGTTCTGTTTATCAATCAAGTATAGAGTTTTATAACTCATTCATGAGATTGGTTTTTCTCCGCTTACCTTTTCAGTTCAACGGCTAAAGATTCACGGCGATGTATTACGGCTATTGTAAGATCAGTTGTTGCGTAAACGTTACACTTTTAGTGCGTTGGCAAAGACCAATCCGCGAATGTGTGACTGGCGTATGGATTTTGCTGAGTGGTATACCGGCCCTGGCTAGTGGAATAGCTTGCAAGCAGAACGACGTGCAAGACATCAGCGAATCAAGATGCAATTTGCTCAATAGTATGAAACTTATTCAATGCATTCACGGTAACTTTAAATCGACCATGTATCCCGCTTTGACGCAAAAATGGCCGTAAACGTACAGCAGGTAATTGCAATTTCAGGCCGCAATCGGTCATCAATAACACGCTACTCGCCGCGCCCGAATAGTGCTGCAAAAACTGCTGATAAGTCACTGCAATAGAAAAGGTGTAAAACGTCATCGTGGGTATGGCTCATCTATATCGTTAAAGCAAAAATCACAGAAAGAAAAAAGGCAAGCACATCGGCTTGCCTCTATTTTACTGAAAATAAGCGAAAAATCTTACATTTCTAATGCTTTTTGCACTTTCTCGTACAGATCTTTTGCCAAGTTTTCCATCTGGGATAGGCGCTCAAGCTCTGCACGCATTAGCGTTTGACGTGCTTCATCGTACTGACGGTACTTCAAGAACGGTTCAATCAAACGTGATGCCACTTGCGGGTTGCTGGTGTTCAATTCCGTCAGAATTTCACTCAAGAACTGGTAGCCAGAGCCGTCTTTTGCGTGGAAACGCACCGGGTTTGCTGAACAGAAACTTGCCACCAAACTGCGGGTACGGTTCGGGTTTTTCAGGCTGAATGCTGCGTGATTCATGGTTTCGCGCACGTTGCTCAGCGCGTTATCCGCAGGGTTCTTACCTTGCAGCATAAACCACTTATCCATCACCAAACCATCATGGGTCCACTTCTTACTGAAGTCGGCCATTTGTGCCGCACGGCAGGCAAGTTGTGCATTGTTTGCTGCCGTCATCGCCGCAATGGTGTCCGTCATGTTGTCAGACGCTTGGTATTGCTGCTCAACAATGCTGTTACCCAGATCGGTATTCGCCAAGTAAGACAAACAGGTGTTACGCAAGGCACGCTTGGCCATCGCATCGTGATCCACACTGTAAGCCGATTGCGCCAGGCTGTGGTAAATCGCACTGAATTCGTCCTGCATTTCGCGAGCGAAGGTGCCTTCTAACTCACTCACAACCTGATGGATTGCATCCACATCCACCGTTTTGTACCAGCCAGCAATTTCGTTTTCATTCGGCAATGTCAGCATTTCTGCGATGAATGCCGGGTCCAAATTCGCATCAAGCAATACGCCACGGAACGCATCAATCACTTCCGAAGCCAGCTCAAACGCCGCGCCGTTTTGTACATTCGCCACATTCTGCTTAATGTATTTCGCCAACAGCATTTGACCCGCATCCCAACGAGCAAACTCATTGCGAGCATGCACCATCAAGAACGTTAACTCGGCATCGGAATAGTCATATTCTAAAATCACCGGTGCAGAGAACTCGCGCAGCATTGAAATAACAGGCTGCTCAGTCACATTTTCAAACTCAAAAACATGTTCTGCTTCTGTGATATCCAGTACGTGGTGAACCGGCTCACCGTGACATTGTAACGCGATAACCTCGCCTTGCGGGTTATACAGCTCAATATCAAACGGAATATGCAGTGGTAATTTATCTTCCTGCCCCGGTGTTGGTGGCGTGTGCTGCTTCACCGTGACGCGGTAACAATTTGATTCTGCCAGATATTCAGTCTCAACGTTCACCACCGGTGTACCCGCTTGGCTGTACCAACGACGGAAACGCTCAAGGCTAATACCAGAAGCATCTTCCATTGCTGCGACAAAATCATCACACGTTGCAGCCGTCCCATCATGGCGTTCAAAGTACAGCTTCATGCCGGCTTGGAAGTTCGCTTCGCCCAGCAGTGTGTGCATCATACGGATCACTTCACTGCCCTTTTCATACACGGTTAAGGTGTAGAAGTTATTCATCTCGATGACTTTGTCGGGACGGATCGGGTGTGACATTGGGCCGCGATCTTCAGCAAACTGTGGACCACGCATGATACGCACGTTGCTAATACGGTTAACAGGACGAGAACCCAAATCAGAAGAAAACTCCTGATCACGGAACACAGTTAGGCCTTCTTTCAGGCTCAATTGGAACCAGTCACGACAGGTTACACGGTTACCGGTCCAGTTATGGAAGTATTCGTGGCCAATAACCGCTTCAATACCTTGGTAGTCAGTATCCGTCGCGGTCTTTGGATTGGCCAAGACAAACTTGGAGTTAAAGACGTTCAAGCCTTTGTTTTCCATCGCGCCCATGTTGAAGAAGTCCACCGCAACAATCATGTAGATATCGAGGTCATACTCCAGACCGAAACGTTCTTCGTCCCATTTCATTGAATTAATCAATGAGGTCATCGCATATTCCGCGCGGTCAAGGTTGCCTTTATCGACATAGATTTCAAGTGCCACGTCGCGGCCACTCATGGTGGTGTATTGATCGCGCAATACGTCGAAGTCACCCGCAACAAGGGCAAATAAGTAACTTGGTTTTGGGAATGGGTCTTCCCACAATACCCAATGGCGGCCATTGCTCAACTCACCGCTGTCAATGCGGTTACCGTTGCTCATCAGGTAAGGATAACGTTCTTTATCCGCGATCACTTTCGTCGTAAAACGCGCTAGCACGTCAGGGCGATCGAGATAGTAAGTAATGCGACGGAAACCTTCCGCCTCGCATTGGGTACAGAATGCACCGCCAGATTTGTACAACCCTTCAAGCAAGGTATTCGCTTCTGGGTTGATTTCCGTTTCAATCAACAATTCAAAACTGTCTGGCAGTTGGTTGATTGACAACGTCCCTTCGCCTTCCGTGTAATCGGTCCATGCTTGACCATCGATTTCTACACGCACCAGTGTCAAATCGTCGCCATCCAGCACCAAGGTGGATGCCGCTGCATTCAAACGTTGCACTTTATGCACCGCCACCACGCGGGTTGCCGTATCCTGAAGATCAAATTCCAATAGCAGATCGGTGATGGTGAAATCAGGTGACTGATAATCTGAACGGTATTTTGCCGTTGGCTGATTCATTGTTGGTTGTTCGGCCATGTTAATTCCTTCTTTTGTCCGCGCTGATCATTACCCATTGGGTCTGCAAGTCTGATGCTTGCTGGCGGTTAATTCCATTAAACTGCCTTTAGGTAAGACAAACAAGTGTATCCAGTCAATTCCTGTGGATGTGGGCCCGTTACGCTACTAATTGCTGATTATTCGGGCAACACCACAAAAACACAGTAAAATTGTGCTCATTATTTGACTACTCCTGCACATCAATCACAGCGTTTCATTTTGACTATACTTACGCTGATAAGCGATAATGTTTATTCAATAAAACATTCACAGTGAGATCATCGAAGCAACAGCTAATTTACACCATCCTACGTCAATACACTAAAAGAGTGACCCGACTTGTTGTGAATGTCTTTTCAGCGTATGGTACGTGGCCTAAAATTTTCAACTTTTTGAAACATTTTGAGGCAACGTTTGCTCAAAATAAGGTAAAATCACCGAATTGCTTAAAACAACCACATTAGCTATGAATCAATCTGGACACATTGGGATTATCGACTCCCTGCTTGATACCGATGCATATAAGCTACATATGCAGCAAGCAATTTATCATCAATACCCAAACGCTGAGGCGGTTGCGGAATTCCATTGCCGAAGCGATGAAGACTTACGTCCTTATAGCCAAGAGATTCAGGACCATATCAATCGTCTTGCTGGCCTGTCGTTTAGCGAAGAAGAAATTACGTACCTTTCAACGTTAAGTTTCTTCAAAGAAGATTTCCTTAATTATCTGAAAGGTTACCAGTTCAACAGTGAACACGTTGAAGTGGATACGTCTGGCGACCAACTCGCCATTACGATCACAGGTAAGTGGCTCGACATCATTTTATGGGAAGTCCCTCTACTCGCCATTATTTGTGAAGTGCGTTGCCGACACAGTTATCCGAATGCCTCGGTGGAAGATGCAATCACTCAGCTTAAGCTGAAGTTGGCGAACTTCTATCAGAAAGCGAGCGAAGAAGGGATCAACCTTGATGCCTTTAGCCTTGTTGACTTTGGCACCCGCCGCCGTTTCTCAAAAGAAGTCCATCAACATGTGGTCGATTATCTCACGGCCCATGTTCCTGAATTCAAAGGAACGTCTAACTACCACTTGGCCCGTACCCGAGCGTTAATGCCCGTGGGGACACAAGCGCATGAGTGGTTCCAAGGTCACCAGCAACTGGCCGGTGAATTAGCGGATTCCCAACAATTAGCATTAAATCGCTGGTTGCAGGAATACCCGGATTCATTAGGCATTGCCCTGACCGACTGCATCAACATGGACGCATTTTTACGCGACTTTGATCTGCGTTTATCTAAGCGTTTCGTCGGCTTACGTCACGACAGTGGTGATCCTATCGCCTGGGGTGAAAAAGCCATTGCGCATTATGAATCTCTGGGAATTGATCCGAAAACCAAATCATTGGTGTTCTCCGACAGCCTAACCCTTGATAAAGCGCTGACGATCTACAAACACTTTGCACACCGTATTAATACCAGCTTTGGTATTGGTACCCAGCTAACGTGCGATCTACCAGGCGTAAAAACCCTGAATGTCGTACTCAAACTCACGGAGTGTGAAGGTCGTCCGGTCGCAAAAATTTCGGATGAACCAGGTAAAAGTATTTGCCGTGATCCTGAGTATTTATCTCAGCTTCGCACTGCCTTTAAGATTGTGGGTTAAACCGTCGGGATCTCATTCCAACAAGCAAATAAAAAAGCGAGAGCATGTCTCTCGCTTTTTAATATCCGCTGTTTTTTCTCGCCTACTCTCTTTTCAAAATCGCTTCCATACCAAATTGCTTATTCGTTAATGTCAGCGTGTTGCTGCCTAATTGAAATTGGCTGTCATGCTGACCATCTTCATAGATAAGTACGATACGATCATCTTCGAGATAATAAATCCCTCGGTGCTCAATTTTCTTTCCGTTCTTGCCTGATACCTCGGCTGAGAATAAGAAATCAGGGCGCAATGAAATGGCTAATTCAGAAACGGATTCGCCCACATCTTGACCAGAAATACGCGATGAACGCCACTTGCCTGGCAAGTTTTCAGGGGCCAATTTAGTAAAGCGCGCACCATCGAGCATAAATTGGTTATAACTTAACATGTAAGTATGGTGCTGCTCTGGCTGATCATTTGACGAAAAGGTGATGGTGCTTTCATCAATATCATAAATACCGTCCCACTCATCCACGCTGCCATCTACTTGTAAAAGACGGATCACGAAACGGTAGTTAGATTTAAACTTAACATTCATCGCACGATAATTCGATCCTTCACTGGCTACTCCTTCGTCAGTATTACTGAACCAATACCAATCCCCCAACAATAGCGGGTAATCAAATTCCGTTAAATCACTGGCACGAACGGTGGTACTCAGCGATGTCATAAAGAGCATTACAGCAATCAGAAAAGATTTTGTCATAGCATTTCCCTCTCAGCGGATTGATCACCTACCTATTATTAACCCTAGCCCTCATTTCAGGACATTGATGAGAAATTGGATGAATATCACGGGTTTTATTTAGACGTCTCACTTTCGAGACGGATTTTTGCAGCGATTTTTCGACGCAGTTTGTATTTCAGCTCAATCGAGTAGTCAGTGATCTAAATAGCACAGGAAAATTAATCACAGGCATAAAAAACGGCACCCGAAGGTACCGTTGTTATTTTATGCTCGAAACATACCGTCTTAGCTTTGCGCTGTGACCAAGTCCGCAGTGATTGCAACCGCTTCATTTAAGTATGCGTCTGGCGATTCATAATCTTTTGGCACATCATCCAACGTCGCAAATGGCTTTTCACCCAATGCTTTTTGACGTTGATTCAAGCGAACCAAGCGATCTGCATCATCTTTATCCTGCTCAGCAATACGTTGCTTCTCGTTCAGAGAAATCGTATTGATATCTTTTTCAGCTTTATACTCAACAATGTCGTCTTGAATAAAACCAAATTCCATATCATCGCTGATCCGCGCATCATGCTTGCTCTTTAGTGCAGGCAAAACGGTAGAATAGTTATACAGTTTTTTATAACCCGCTGCTTTAATGCTATCCCAAGGCAACGCGTTGTCTTCAACACTCTCGCCGGTTTCAGCAGGATCAACCGCTGATGGGAAAGACAGATCCGGCACGACACCCAGATTTTGCGTACTACCGCCATTAATGCGGTAGAACTTCTGAATGGTGTACTGCACATGACCCAGCGGTTTATCGAACAAATCATAAATGTGGTTCAATGAACGGTGCTGCTGCACAGTCCCTTTACCGAAAGATTGTTCACCTAAAATCACGGCACGACCATAATCTTGCATTGCGGCGGCAAAAATTTCAGACGCAGACGCACTGTAGCGATTGACCAATACCGTTAGTGCGCCATCAAAGTAAACGCGATCATCAGAATCACTGTTCACTTTTACACGCCCATAACTGTCTCGGACTTGTACGACAGGGCCGCTATTAATGAATAACCCGGTTAGCGCAGTGGCTTCTGTCAACGCACCCCCACCGTTATTACGCAAGTCGATAACAACGCCATCCACTTGCTGATCATTCAATTTCGCGAGCTCTTTCTTGGTGTCTTCAGACAAACCGACATAGAAGCTTGGAATTTCAATGACCCCAATCTTCTTGCCTTGCGACAGTTTTACTTCTGATTTCACTGCACGATCTTCAAGACGGATCTTGTCGCGTACAATAGTGACATCGTAACTTTTCGCATTGTTGCCTTCAGGCAATATTTCCAGCTTAACCTTACTCCCTTTCGGGCCTTTAATTAGCTGAACAACATCGTCTAAACGCCAACCGATGATATCGACAACGTCTTTACCATCTTGCGCGACACCAATAATGCGATCACCTGCTGCCAATTTCTTTGACGTAGATGCCGGGCCACCAGCCACTAAAGAACGGATAACGGTATAGTCATCTTCCACTTGCAATACAGCACCGATCCCTTCCAATGAAAGATTCATTTCAGATTGGAATTGTTCTGCATTACGAGGAGACAAATAGCTAGTGTGCGGATCAACCTCTCGCGCAAATGCATTCATGTAGATCTGAAAGACATCTTCGCTATGGGTCTGGGTTAATCGCTTGAGCGCATTGTTATAACGCTTACCTAACGTTTCCTTGATTTCATCGGTATTTTTACCGGCGAGTTTCAAGTTCAACGCATCGTATTTAACGCGCTGACGCCAGATTTCATTAAGCTCATTACGATCTTTTGGCCACGCTAGCTCAGAACGATCAATCGCCATTTCTTCATTAGTATCAAAAGAAATATCACGTTCAAGGAGTGTTAGCGCATATTGGTAACGGTCATAACGACGCTTTAGCGAGGTATTGAAAATATCGAACGCTGCCGATGTGTCGCCCTTTTTAAGCTGATCATCAAGTTGCGTTTCCCATTTTTCAAACTGCTTAATGTCTGAAGCGGTTAGGAAGCTTTTATTGAAGTCCAGCATTTCGATATAACGATCAAACACGCTGGCCGAGAAGGTATCATCCAGTGAAAACTGCTTGTAATGCGAACGCGTAAAACGAGATGCAACACGCTTGCTCGCGGTTGCATGCTGTTTTTCAGGCGTCAGCTGCGGAATATCACTGAGTGAGTATTTAGCCTCTAGGGCTTGCGCTGAAGCTGCTAGCATCATGCCAGCAGCTATCAGTGAGAAACGGAATCGACAGTTCATGCGTCGAGCATTCTCCTTTACGAACGCAAGTGCTCCGCTTTTACTACCATGGTTAGACCATTAGATAGGCGAACACGCACATCGTCCTTATTGATTTCAACGATAGTCGCCGGCATGTTTCCGTTGCCCATGTTGACACTAATATTTTTGCCAACAACTACTTCGTCAGCAGTTAGTGCACGGGTCGTTTCTGCAGGCTTTTTATTTAGCTTAGACGTATTTGGCTTAGTGTTCTTAGGTTTAGCCGTTTTAGCACGTACTTTTTTCGCTTTTGCTTCACCGTCGTTGTTTGCAGCAGCTTTCGCTTCAGCTTGTTCTTTACGGCGAGTACGTACTTTCGCTTTGCTTTCTTCTAGCGCTTGTTTAGCGTGATCTACGTGTTCCTGCTCTAGCACACCGCATTCGTTGCCATCAAGGTCAACACGGTTTGCACCGGCTTTCACACCGTGAAGGTAACGCCAGGAAGAAGTATATTGACGCAGAGCGGTACGCAACTGGGTTTTACTTACTTTTGGATCTTCATTTAGGCGCTCAGCCAAATCTTGGAAGATACCAATCTTAAGAGGCTTCGCTTCACCTTCAACAGTAAAACAGTTTGGGAAACGCTCAGCAATGTAGGCAATCACTTCTTTACTGTTCGTTAGCTTTTCAGAGTTTTCCATGGACTTTCCTGACAAAAGCGAGTCTCCTCGCCGTTAGTACTTTTAATCAAAAAGAAATTGTTCCGCTATTATAGTTACCTAACGCTGAAAAACCACCGAAAGCATACAATTAGAGTCTTTTTTGTAGCTCAGCAACCAAAGTCACCAAACCTTCTTCGTCATATTGGCTAAATCTTGACAATATTGGGCTATCAATATCCAATACGCCGAAGGGTTTTCCGTCGATCATCAGCGGAATCACAATTTCCGAATTACTGACCGCATCACAGGCGATGTGCCCTTCAAAGGCATGGACATCTTCCACACGCTGCACAGTCAGTGTTGCCATCGCCGTACCACAGACGCCCTTTCCAACAGGAATCCGTACACAGGCGGGTTTTCCTTGAAACGGCCCTAGCACTAACTCGTCACCTTTTAATAGATAAAAGCCAACCCAGTTAATCTCCGCTAACTCCATGGACAACAGCGCACTAATATTAGACATATTAGCAATGCGATCTGTTTCTCCGTCGATCAAGGCAATCGCTTGCTTAGTAAGCGTATTGTAGTTTAGAGATCGATTTTCCATGGCCTACTCCTTTTATAGCCGTTAGAATAGCGCCTTAACTAATAATAGGAATCATTATCATCGTGAAAGGCAGTACAACACAAATGATTAACTGGTCTTGGTTAATAAAGCAAGCGAAACATCATCGCCCCCGGCTTGTGGTCGCCAACATCGTCGCGCTTATCGCGACACTTATCAGTGTGCCCATTCCCCTTCTGATGCCGCTGATGGTGGATGAAATCTTGCTTGAGCAACCCGCAGGCGGCATTCAATTTCTCAATCATTTTCTCCCTGAATCACTCCACCAGCCAACCGCGTATATTTTACTGGTGTTGTTCTTCGTAATTGTCATGCGTATTGCCAGCCAAGCGCTGAATATTCTCCAAAGCCGACAATTCACACTCGTCGCCAAAGACATGACGTACAACCTACGCAAAGTGCTGATCGACAAACTTGGTCGTATCAGTATGCGTCAATACGAAGAGCGAGGCAGCGGCGGGATCACCTCCCATCTCGTGACTGATGTCGAGACCATTGATAAATTTATCGGTGACACATTAAGTCGTTTCTTGATTGGCTTACTCACCGTCATCGGCACGGCCGGTATTCTCTTGTGGCTAAACTGGCAGTTAGGCTTATTCATCCTTTTGGTTAACCCTTTAGTCGTCTACGCCTCAAAGCTAATGGGTAATCGGGTAAAAAACCTCAAGAAAATGGAAAACCAAGCCTTTGAGCGTTTCCAGCAACGTTTAGTGGAAACCTTAGATGGGATCTACCAATTGCGTGCGGCCAACCGTGAACGTGATTTCCTGAATCAACTCAAAGACAACGCAGATAGCATTCGCCATGATGCCGACAAATACGCCTGGCAGTCCGAAGCCGCCGGCCGCGTGTCCTTTTTGTTGTTCTTAGTCGGCTTTGAACTGTTCCGCGCCATGGCCATGATCATGGTGCTGTTTTCCGATTTAAGTGTCGGACAGATGTTTGCCGTGTTCGGTTACCTGTGGTTCATGCTCGGCCCTGTGCAAGAACTGCTGGGGATTCAGTTTGCCTGGTACAGCGCCTCTGCCGCGATGCAGCGCTTAAACACCCTTTTAGCCATTGATGAAGAAGTGCGTCCGGTACAAACTGTCGATCCGTTCAAGCATCATTCAGCCATTGATATTACGCTACAGAACATTCACTTCTCGTATGATGAAGACAAAGAAGTGCTGCGCGGGTTGGATTTGACGATCCCAGCGGGTAAACGTGTCGCATTGGTTGGCTCATCGGGCGGCGGTAAATCAACGTTAATTCAATTGTTGCTGGGGATTTACCAAAAAGGCAGCGGTGAGATCCTAATCAATGGGCATCCCATTGAAGCGGTCAGCTACGAAGCCTTGCGTGACAAAATGGCAGTGGTCCTACAACACCCAGTGCTTTTTAATGATACGATGCGCCACAACTTAACGCTGGGTAAAGATTTTACCGACGAGCAGTTATGGCAAGCATTAGATATCGCACAGATGGCGGATGTCACCCAACGCTTAACCGATGGGTTAGATACCGAGATTGGCCGTCAAGGGATCAAACTCTCTGGCGGGCAACGTCAACGCTTAGCCATTGCGCGCATGGTGTTAGCGAACCCAGAGTTTGTGATTTTAGATGAAGCGACGTCTGCGCTGGATACCGCCACAGAAGCGGCATTGCATATGGCACTGAATCAATTCCTTGCAAACCGGACAACCCTGATTGTTGCGCACCGTTTATCGGCGGTAAAACAAGCGGATGTCATCTACGTACTGGAAGATGGTCAAGTAAGCCAAAGCGGTACACACCACGAATTGGTGAATAAAGCTGGCTTATATCAAACCTTATACGGTGCGGTGCAATCGGCAGATGCTGTGACACCCGAAACCTTGACCTCTGACGCGTTGATACAGGCCAAAAGTGACAATGTCACCCAAGTAACAGTAGCCAGAGCAAACCTAAAATAATAATATAGTGTTCATAACGGGCTTCGCTATTCATACCTTGGTTGCATATTTTGCCAAATGAACTTGCGCAGCCCGACTTTTTTTGCGCATAATTTGACTTTCTTTTTGTTTTATAAAGGATTAATCCTCAATGACCACTGCGAGACTATGCCCAGATTGCGATCTGCCAGTGTTGCCACAGGTCGCTGAAAATGGGCAGAGTGCTTACTGTCCACGGTGCAATGCCCGACTCTATCGTGGCGGTTACTTTCGCTTCTCCAGTGAATTTGCCATCGCGCTGACCTGTTTAATCCTGATTGTTCCGGCACACCTGTTTCCCATGATCACCATTCGTCTGTTTGGTGTGATGATCCCTGCAACGTTGCCTTCAGGCACCATAGCGCTTGCCGCGGATTTCCCCGCTGTCGCCTTCTTGATCCTCTTTTGTAGTTCCATCGCCCCGGTGCTTGTGTGTGGTTCGGTGCTGACCGCGCAAATCGGTTTACGGTTCCGCCGCTTTAACCTGTTCCGGTATTCCATGTGGATCATCAGCCACCTTAAACACTGGGCCATGTTTGATGTCTTTCTGGTCAGCTTGGGGATTTCCTGTTTCAAGGTCCAAGACTATGCCGACATTTTTGTTGGCCCCGGCCTGTATAGCTTAGTGATGCTGCAAGTGTTGATGGCCGTTTTATTGTCACGCATCAGTGTCAGCCGTTATTGGGAAACCTGGCAGCCAGAAACCGAGCACGATGCCACCGAGCAATCCTTCCATTGTCACCAATGCCATATGACGCAGGGCGATCACAGTCACTGCATTCGTTGTGGCAGCGCGTTACATAAACGCCTACCCATGGCGATTCAAAAAACATGGGCGTACTTAATTGCGGCGACCGTGTTCATCTTCCCTGCCAACTTGTATCCCATCTCTATTTTCCTGAATAACGGGAAACGGGCGGAAGACACCATATTTTCGGGCGTGGCACATCTGGTAAAAACCGACATGCTGGGCATCGCCATTATTATCTTTGTCGCCAGTATTATTGTGCCTGTAGCGAAAATACTGGGACTGGCGTACATCTTGTTGACGATCCAATTTAAACGCCGTATTCACCACCTTCAACGAATGAAGCTTTATCGCTTTATTCAAATGATCGGTAAATGGTCAATGATGGACTTATTCGTTATCTCCATCATGGTCGCCTTGATTGACCGCGACCAGATACTGGACTTTACCCCCGGCCCCGGAGCGATTGCCTTCGGTGTTGTCGTGGTCTTAACCATGCTTGCAGCAGAAAGCTTAGATTCTCGTCTGATATGGGACAACTATGAACAACGGACTCAACCATCAACAACCCGAGCCTGTGAAAATAAGGCGTGATCGGGGGATCTCTCCCTTATGGATCCTACCGGTGTTGGCTTTAATTCTGGCAGGTTGGCTTGTTTTTAAAGCAGTCAATGATGCTGGCGAACGCATTCAAATTCACTTCAATGATGCGGCGGGTTTAATCGCAGGCCGTACGACCATCCGTTATCAAGGGCTGGAAGTGGGTATCGTGCGTGATGTGAATCTCTCCTCTGATCTACAAAGCATCTATGTAGAGGCTGACATTTACCCTGAAGCCGTGCGCACCCTCAAAGATGGCACGCGCTTCTGGCTGGTCAAACCCAAAGCCTCCATTACCGGTATCTCAGGCCTCGATGCCTTGGTATCCGGTAACTATATCGCCCTGCAACCGGGACCAGGGAAGTTCGCCAGTGAATTCACGGCATTGGACTCTCAACCGGCTGATACCCCTGTGGGTGACGGGCTAAAAATACAACTGCGCGCCCCCAACCTTGGCTCCATCAATATTGGCTCGCAAGTCCTGTATAAGAAGATCCCTGTCGGAGAGGTCTACAACTACACCCTGAGCAATAACAAAAAACGTGTCGTCATTGATGTGTTGATCAAGCCACAGTATGGCGAACTCGTGACCAATAAAAGCCGTTTTTGGAATGTCAGCGGCATGAGCGCGAACATTGGCTTTAATGGCGTCGATGTGCAATTTGAAAGCCTGTCGGCCATGATCAGTGGTGCGATTGCCTTTGACTCGCCAGATGAAGGCTTACCGATTGAACCTAACCACCTGTTCCGCCTTTACCCTGACTTGAATACCGCAGGCCGTGGTATTGCAATCAAAATTGAGCTGCCTGAAGGCAACAACATCAGTACCAGTGGCGCACCGATTGTGTACCGTGGTTTGCAGATCGGCCAAATCTCCGATCTACGTTTAGATGAAGACCGCCAGAAAATCATTGCCCATGCTGCGATTGAACCTAGCATGAGTGATTTGCTGACCACCGGTTCGCGCCTGTTATTGGAAGAAGCCGAACTGTCACTCAATGGCGTGAAGAACATCGGTAACCTTATTCG
Organism: Photobacterium sp. 270122K; assembly: GCF_059941365.1. Taxonomy (NCBI): domain Bacteria; kingdom Pseudomonadati; phylum Pseudomonadota; class Gammaproteobacteria; order Vibrionales; family Vibrionaceae; genus Photobacterium; species Photobacterium sp. 270122K. The sequence continues at coordinate 182,117 of NZ_JBPOEN010000010.1, read as the reverse complement.
CGGTAACTTCCTGACCCTGATCCCCGGTGAAGGCGATGCAACCCGTCAGTTTGTTGCGATTAGCCAAGATGAACTGCAAGAGCAACAGCCGGGTGTGGCAAACTTTGCCTTGTATGCCAGCGAAAGTTTCGGCATTAAGCGTGGCACCAAATTGATGCACCGTGGCATTGAAGTCGGCCGCGTGAAATCCGTTAAACTGGATGGCAAACATGTGCGTTTCAATGTGCTTGTGCGTCCGGAATACACCCAATTGGTTCGTTCACAAAGTCGCTTCTATATCGACGGCGGCATTAAAGCCAACTTGAGTGCGCAAGGATTGGATGTGTCTGTTCCCCCTGCCGATCAACTGATCACACAAGCGATCAGCTTTACCAGCAGCGGCGGTCAGAAAATTCAATCGCAGTATCCCCTGTATAAGAGTCACCAGCTCGCGACACTTGCGGCTGAAAAAGCACAAGGCGTTGGCGCGGTAACCCTGTATGCTGATGCGCTGCCACCGGTTTCAGCTGGCAGCCCGGTCCTGTATCGCAACATGCAGGTGGGTGAAGTCAAAGACTATGCCCTATCCCGTGACGGTGTCACTCTTTCGCTTAATATTGAAAATAAATACCGCCACTTGATCACGGCAGATACCGTGTTCTGGAACCGTTCTGGTGTCGAAGTTGATGCAGGGTTAGGCGGTGTGAAAATCAAAGCCGATCCACTGTCAACGTTAATCAAAGGTGGTATCGCTTTTGATAACATGAAAGGGATCAGCAACCGTTCGGGCTCACGCTATAAGCTCTACCCTAGCTTTAATGATGCCAAAGACTTTGGTTTGCTGATTTCCATGATTGCGAAAGATGCTAAATCCATTGCGGTCAATACCGATATCCGCTACCAAGGTGTGAACGTGGGTAAAGTGGTGGAAACTACCCCGGATTTCACCAAAGGTAATGTCATGGTGAAAGCGCGTCTGTTCCCGAAATATGCCGATTTACTGGCAAAATCAGACAGCTATTTCTGGGTCGTGACACCCAAAATCAGCCTGACCGGTGCCAAAGATCTCGATACCTTGATCAGCAGCTACATTGCCGTGACACCAGGCAAAGGCACGTATTCACAAACCTTTACCCTTGGCACGGCAGAGTTGATCAACGCTGGCCTGACCGTGGTGCTGGAAAGTGAAAACCGCGATTCCATTTCAGAAGGCACCCCGCTGTTGTACCGTGATATTCAGGTCGGTCAGGTTGTCGATGTCGCTCTGGGTGAGTTGGCCGATCGCGTGATCATCAAAGCGCAGATTGAGCAAGCATATAGCCACCTTGTACGCACTGATTCCGTATTTTGGAATGTATCAGGCGTGGATGTCACCATTGGCCTGACTGGCGCCAATGTACAGACCGGCACCGTGGATAGCTTACTGCGTGGCGGGATCGCTTTTGCTACGCCAGAGGAACAACCCCTGTCACCCAAAGCCAAAGCCGAGAGCCACTTCTTGCTTCACCAAACGGTGGATCCGGAATGGAAAACATGGCGTACCGCGATCCCGAAACACTGATCCGGTTTCCCTTCTTCTCTCCCCACAGAAAGGAGCGCATTGCGCTCCTTTCTTTTTACGTCCTGAATCACAAATGGTAAACTCTGCTCACTGCTAGATAATCGAGACATTCCCTTGCACCCTAATATCCATATCCCCGACGCTTTCATTGAACAAATCCGCCAAATCATTCCTGCCCATCTTGATTTAGATGAGTTCATTGCGATTTGTAAGACCCCGTTGCGTCGTAGTATTCGTGTGAATACCTTAAAAATCAGCGTTGACGATTTTCTAGCGCGCGTAGCTGACAAAGACTGGACCCTCACCCCTGTGCCTTGGTGTGATACCGGCTTTTGGATTGAGCGTGAAGACGAAAACACCGTGTCGCTGGGCAATACTGCCGAGCACATGGCGGGCTTGTTCTACATTCAAGAAGCCAGTTCCATGATGCCTGTGACGGCCTTGCTAAAAGATAACGACGCCCTCGACTGCGTGTTAGACATGGCTTCCGCACCAGGCTCTAAAACCACCCAAATTGCGTGTGCCATGCAAAACCGTGGTGCACTGGTTGCCAACGAATTGGCGGCGAGTCGCATTAAAGTACTGCACGCCAACTTACAACGTTGTGGTGTGTACAACGCAGCCCTGACCCACTTTGACGGTTGTGTGTTTGGTGGTTGGGCACCAGAAGCGTTCGACTCTATCTTGCTGGATGCACCATGCTCTGGCGAAGGTGCGATCCGAAAAGATGATGATGCGATGGAAAACTGGAGCTTGGCGTCTGTTGAAGATATCGCCAGCGTTCAGCGTGATTTGATCATCAGCGGTTTCCAAGCCTTGAAACCGGGCGGTGTGATGGTGTACTCAACCTGCACCTTAAACCTGAGTGAAAACCAAAAAGTGTGCCAACACTTGAAAGAGACATTCGGTGAGGCGGTCGCGTTTGAATCGCTGGCGGATCTGTTTGATGGTGCAGAAAAAGCGCTGACAGAAGAAGGCTTCTTGCACGTTTACCCGCAAATTTACGACAGCGAAGGCTTCTTCGTGGCGCGTATTCGCAAATTAGCTGCGGTTGAATCCCCTGCGGTCAAAAAACGCAAAGGCAAGTTCCCGTTCTCACCCGCATCCGACAAAGATGCAGAAGCGATCGCAGAGCATTTTAAAGCCGATATCGACATGGCCATTCCTGCAGGTAGCGATCTTTGGTTACGCGATAAAGAAGTTTGGTTGTTCCCTGCTCAGCTGCGTAATCTGTTGGATGAAATTCGCTTCCAGCGCATTGGCATCAAATTGGCAGAACAGCACAAGAAAGGCTATCGCTGGCAGCACGAGGCCATCATGACACTGGCCAAAGGCAATGAAAGCACTGCGATTGCGTTAACATCGACACAAGCGAAAGAATGGTTCATGGGTCGCGACATTCGCCCAGAAGACCTTTCAGGTAAAGGCGAAGTGATTGTGACCTACCGTGACTACCCAATTGGGATCGGTAAATGGGTGGGTAATCGTATTAAAAATGGTCTGCCGCGAGAATTAGTGCGCGACACGAACCTTTTTGATATTTAAGCCTGACGCACAACGGTAAATGCGCACGGCACGCACTCAACCTCATCGTCGTCAAAACGTGTACGGTCAGTCGGTCATAAAGCAGATCAAGTAACTGCCATATAATTACGCGCCGCGTGGTATTTTTTTGTTAAGTATCAGAGTTGAATAACATTCTCTTTACTAAAACTGGCAAATGATGCTGCGTGAACTACCATTGATAGTGTAATTGATCTCCATTTACTAACCAGTTAGCGCAAGGCTCTCACGAGCCATTCCCCTAAGCCCGAGACAGGAGTCGTTTCGGGCTATTTTTTGTCTTTTTCATCATGTTTGAATTTTTCGTCCTTTCTATCCATCAGGCACTCTCTTCTCTTTAAATTCAAAGAGACAATATCCCATCGTTTTGCAAACGCCCTGTTTATTCCTAGACATAGGGAACTCGCCCTCCTCAGTTTAACGAAAAAAACTTGTTCGAATTTTTCGAACATATAGCCCAGATTTTTCCGCTATCCTGATCCATCACGTCACCGTATAGTATGTACATACCTTACAGACAACGTATAAAACAGAGATTAAGGACACAAACAATGGCAAACGTACTCGTAATTAAATCAAGCATTCTTGGCTACTACTCTCAATCTAACGGCCTGATCGATCACCTGGTTGATAGCCTAGAAACCGCATCTATCATTGAGCGTGATTTAGCGACGACACCCGTACCCGTCCTTGATGGTGAAATTGCAGGGGGTTTACGCGGTGGCGATAACCTGACCCAAAAGCAGCAAGACGCATTGAACTTGTCTAACCAACTGATTGATGAGATTCACGCCAGCGACACCCTTGTTATCGGCGCGCCAATGTACAATTTCTCTATCCCAACACAATTGAAGAACTGGTTTGACTTAATCGCGCGTGCTGGCGTCACGTTCAGCTACACAGAGAACGGTCCTGTTGGCCTACTAACCGGTAAGAAAGTGATTGTCGTAACGACACGTGGTGGCATGCACAAAGATGGCGCAACAGACACCATGGTGCCTTACCTGAAAACCATTTTGGGCTTTGTCGGTATGACCGATGTGCAATTTGTCTATGCCGAAGCCCTGAACATGGGTGAAGAGATGGCAAGCAAAGGCCTAGAAAACGCGAAAGCTGAAATCGCAAGCCTCGCAAAATAAGCATTATACCGAGCCCCAACGACACACAACCCCCATCCTGTTGTATGTCGTTGGGGCTTTTTTATTTATCCGGCTCACACATTTTCCTCTTCTTTCAGTAATCTATCGAAATCCTGTTTATCTTCTGGCATAGAAAGATACCTTCGAAAATTGAACGACATCATCAAGAACGGAAGCTAACTATGTACTCAACAAACCCTTTTACTGATCCCGATAGAGCCGCCATTTGGGAAATGCTGGTCACGCGTGATATCAAAGCCTATTGCGATGCCGACTGGCGTCAGGTCGAAAATGATTTTATCGAAGACGAATTCTTTGCCGTCAATGCAGGTAAACAGGTCGACCCCGGCGCTTGGGATCTCGCGTTTTCGAGTCTTGCGCATTACAGGGATGAATGGGTAAAACAAGCCAAGCTAGCCGCAGACACCGAGTACGCAGAACCCCTAGAAGCCGCCGTGCATGCGGCAACGACGCTAGAAAGCATTATCATTGAAAATGGCCGCGCCATTGCCCGTAAACAATTCAATGGCGAAATCAAACGCGCAGACGGCCAAAACGATACGCTGCTATGGCAAACCCTGTATTACCTCAAGCACACCCCACAAGGCTGGAAAATTTGCGGCTTTACCGGCTATCTGCCTTACACCGCATGAGTTTTCAACGCTGATATCACCTTCCTTTTTATGGGTATCCCTGCTGTGCTTTCACAGCAGGGATACCCAATGTTTCATACCGTCTTCATCCCCCCTCATAGTTACGCGCTTTGTCTTACGCCTGCGACGACGGCATCTATACTGATAAAGTCATAATCTATGACCTTGTGAATGACACCATGATGTCATTTTAATCAGTTGGAGTTAATATCATGGTTACTCCCCGTAAAACAAAACACTGTCTCGCGGTTGCCCTGTCTTGCAGCCTGCTCTCTTTTTCCGCTATGGCTGATGACAGCGCCACAAGCAGTAAAGCACTTAGCGCTGACGAACTCATGACCGACCGAATTGGTCGCGCGCGTTCTGCCGCGCCTGAATCTATCAGTCATAAAGCCACTATCATTGTCGATGGGAAAGTCGTGGTCAAAGGCACCAATGGCTGGACATGCTTGCCTGATACCTTCCCCGGTGATGGCATGCCAATGTGTAACGATGCGGTATGGATGGAAATGCTGTCTGCAATGATGAAAAAAGAGGATTTCAACGCGACCAAGATCGGCATCTCTTACATGCTACAGGGGGATCGCGGGGCGGGTGTCAGTAACAGTGACCCTTTCCACAAAGAACCCAAGAAAGCCAAAGACTATGTGGAAACAGGCCCACACTTAATGATCATCGTGCCAAAAGAAATGCTTGCCGGCATCACGGATGATCCCAGCACCGGTGGCCCTTATGTGATGTGGAAAGACACCCCGTATGTGCACATCATGGTGCCCGTGGCAGACAAATAACGGCATACTTGGGCATATTACGGCTATCAAGCACTAATCGCCGGTTACTCTATGGCAAATTAACCGCAAACGGCGATTTTCATGTCCGTTTTCAAGGCGCAAAAAAATGGCCCGATACTCACCGTATCGGGCCATTGCTATTCATCTTATCTTACGACGACGGGTCTTGCGACTAATGCGATCAGTACGATGAGGAATTCACCGCCTTCTCAGACGACCAACGCATACTCGCCTGCGCTAAACCGTCTGATTGTGCTTGCTGCTGAGTTTCACGTTTGGCTTCCATACGCAATACAGCCAGAGGCCCCGTCACCAGCGTTGCTGCAATCAATAGTGAAACCGGCACCGCCGTAATTACAATGAATGATTGCAACGCACCTAAGCCACCATCACCTGCCACCAGCAAAACGGCAGCAATACAGCCCATCACAACCGCCCAAAACAGACGCTGTGTTTTCGTTGGCTGATTATCACCCGACACGACCATCGCAATGGAATACGCCATGGAATCACCCGTTGTCACAACAAACGTGGTGGTCAACACCAAAAAGGCCGGGATCAACACCTCGTTAAACGGTAGCTGCGCCAGAGAGGCCAACAATACCGCGGGTAGCCCAGACTCGGCCAATGGCCCTGCAATCACACCCGGTGTTTGCAGCTCAAAGAAAATACCGGTGCCGCCCAATACGGTAAACCAGAAGTTCGTCACAATCGGGGCAGCAATCGCTACGGTGATCACCAACTCTCGAATGGTGCGGCCTTCAGAGATACGGGCAATGAAAATCGCCATCATTGGAGCAAACCCAATGAACCATCCCCAGAAGAACCATGTCCACCATTGATTCCATTCAGGGGCATCGGTGTTCACACTCATTTCAGGCAAGTGTTGCAAGTATGCACCAAAGGCAAGACCAAAGTGTTCAAAAATGAAGGCGGTCGGGCCAAACACGAGCAGAACCATGAGCAACGCAAACGCACCAATGATGTTAAAGCGGCTCAGCCATTGCAGCCCCTTATCCATACCGGTAAACGCAGACAACGAATAAATCGCGACAACAAACGCTAGAATACCCAACTGCGTTGTGGTGGTGTTTTCCAACCCTGCCACCACTTCCAAGCTATACCCTAGCTGAGAAGCTAAAAAGCCAATCGGCCCAATCGTACCCGCTGCCACGGCAATGATCGCACAGGCATCAATCACCGATCCGATCCAATGCTGTTCTAACTTGTGACCCACCAAAGGATACAGCAACGCACGTGGACGCAGTTTCACCCCACCCTGATGATGTGCATACATCAACACAATCGTTGCCAGCGTACCTAATGCCGCCCAGGCCAAGAAGCCCCAGTGCATGAAACTTTGGCTAAGTGCCGGTACCACAGCCTCAGCCGTTTGCGACTCAATGCCCGTAAAGCTGGGTGGTAATGTCATGAAGTGATAAATCGGTTCAGCCGCTGACCAAAACACCCCGCCACCGGCTAACAAAGTACACATGATCATCGCTAACCAACGAAATGTACCAATATCCGGTGTCGCACGAGATCCTAACCGCTGTTTACCATAGCGACTAACGCCGATCACAATCGCAATCACTGCATTCAACACCATCAACCATTGCCAGAATGGACCGAACGTATCCGTTGCCATTGCAAAAGCCGAATCAATGAGCTGCCGCACATGCGCCATATCATAGAGGGAGAAAAACAGGAACAGGCTAAAAAAGCCAATCGTTAGAGTAGAAACGGTTTTATCAGCACCTTTCGGTGTTTTAGTCAGCATAATCATCTCACGGTTTGTGTGAGGGGCGGCACCTTAGCAGCTCAAATGGTATCTTTCCAGAGAAATATTGCTTATTTTATTGATGGTTAGTGATTTATCGCTGTCTAAATGCACAATTTTTAGTGTGATTATAGGGGGTTACAAATGTTAACAGTTATAACGCACACAATAGCAAATTCATTCGTACACAAACAATTATCAGTATGGTGTGTTTGAAATTTCATCGACACCTTATTTTGACTTGCGACAGGTAAAACAACCGGCCTTCTATGCCGATTCCAAAACTGGATACCGCAGCCAGATAGCAAGGCGAAATAACCAGACGAGATAACCAGACGAGATAACAGCGACATAGCATTAATTTTAATAACATCACAACCGAAGAAAATTCATAGTCATGACATATCCCCACTATCACACTGAAATAAAAAGAAATACGAAAAACATGTGCCACTAATGTTCGACACCTCAATTACATCTATTTTTGACTTATGCATCAATAATCTATCGTCACAAGGTATTAACCTGACTTATTTCGAGGCTAAAACTAAATTCAGGCTAAATTAAAACAAAGGACTGGACATGAATTTTTCTGTTGTCGGACAAGGTACGCCAATTATTTTACTCCCTGGATTATTTGCTGGAAGCTGGATTTGGGATGATGTGAAAAGTGATTTAGTGAATAAAGGATGTAAAGTCTATACATTAGATGAACCCATCCCCCTTTCAATGAAAGGGTCAATTGATTTTGCTTTATTAAAGCTAGAAGAAATCGTCAATGTTTGTGAGCAAAAACCTATCATTGCTGGAAATTCAATGGGGGGATTAATTGCCCTCGAATATGCGAGACAATATGAAGATAAAATTGACGGTATTATCGTCAGTGGCTCACCCGGATTGACTGAACTTGAAACCGGCGTAACACTTTCTGACCTGCGTAGTGGTAGTTTTGATAAGGCCTATCTGTTAGCTGAGCGTGTTTTTTTCGATAAATCATTGATCCCTGATCACGGTGTTACCGAGATATCGCAACTTTTTGGTGATAAACGGGCTTTTCTCAATATAGCCAAGTGGTTAGGGTTTAGCCGTGACTATAATATTTCGCAGGCGATAAATAACATCAACCTAAATATTCAACTTGTTTGGGGGTCCCATGATGAGATCACCCCTATTACGCCTTGGGCTAAGCTGACAAATATCCACGATAATTTATCCATGAAAATCATTGACCGATGTGGCCACAGCCCGATGCTTGAATCACCCTTACAATTTTCAAATACGATTATTGAATATTCTACATCATTTCATCTTGAAGATGAGTGTGTATGATAACTCATCAAATATAAGAATCCTGTTACACGCATTATATTAATTCCAGTGACATGATAAAAGTAGTAATTAATCACCGTAAGTAATTAGTCATAAATAGCATAGGTGACATGATTAAACATTTACTACGATAGGTATAACACAGGCTTACATATTTTCGCTGTAATACGTCTTACTGTAATACAAACGAAAAGAATAAGCCTGTGCGCTGACGGATTAACGCATTGATATATGCTGTAAGATATATTCCGCTAATTTATGAGTATGTAAATTACGGTCGGTAAAATACTCCGCCTGCCGCCCCGCGGAGACAACATCAAGCCAATGTTCAGCCATACCATGGAATCCTTTTGATGCCAACATTGGTGTCCAGTCAGGTAATCTTAATCGCTGTTCTTGATTGGCCTGCCAACACACACCTTCCGTCATCGAATCAAAGCGATAACTCTTATTGTGATACAGCGCCGTAACGGTTTCACTCGTTATGCCATGTAAACGGTTCATGGAAGCCTGAAACAAGGCATCGTGTTCTTGCCACTGCACATCAAGGCGTGTCATACGTGGTAACTCACCCGCAGGTGACTGACCTTTCTCAAATTGTACATTAACCTGTACGTCGTCAGGCTTCACGTTCGCATAAACATTAATGCTATCTAACGGGTGAATAAAATCATCGAACACGAACGTACGCGCTTCACCCGGTAAGTCATAACGATGCTTTTCCCAACGCAAACCCTGCAATACCTGCTGTGCGTTACCGTCCTCCCCTGTCATGCCCGTAAGATGCGCTTGGTACAGCGGAATGTAACGGCGGTTAAAGCCCATAAAAATCGGCAATGCCTTGCGCGCTGCCAACTCATGTAAGCGTTCACAGTCGGCATAATTATCCGCTAACGGTTTATCCACAAAAACAGGCAAACCAAGGTTTAAAAAGAACGTCGCCATATCAACATGTACACTTGTTGCAGCATGAATCATCACCGCATCTAAACGTGCGGAAGCCAATTCACGGTAGTCAGTATACCAATCCGAAATCCGGTACTGCGCCGCTAACTCTGCCAGCTGTTGCGGTTGACGCGTACAAAACACCCACTCCACACCGCCGATTTGAGTGAGCACAGGCAGATGCGCTTTAACCGCAATATCACCCAATCCTATTAACGCAATTCTCATTCTATTTCCTTTCTCAGATTTATTACAAAGACATCAACACCCACTGAAATCGAACATAACTTAGACACAAAATACGCCAGTGGCATCAAATACTGCGTGAAATGACATTTATTTTACGTTGCTGCTTCTAGACTTTGCTACCATCAAATCCCTTTTTCCAATGTTGTAGCGCCATGTCTTTACGTTCTTTCTTCAGTACAAAAATCCCTGGGCTGATTGCCCTGCTGATTTTCGCCACACTGCTGTCGGGTGTGTTGATGTTTTACTCACAAGCCAACCTTGCTGCGCCAGTTTCCGATGCTATCGGGATGTTCTTTTCATCATTGACTTTCTCTGCCGGTAATCCTGGCTTTTTGATCACGATTAGTTTACTGATGACGATCCCACTGGCACTAAAGCTACCACGTAAAACCGTGTGTAAGCTGGGTATCCAGTTTGCCATTTTACTGGTGTTAAGCTTTGCTGCCAAAAGTGGATTAAAACACCTCACGGAAGTTCCCCGTCCTTATACTTATGAATTGGAAGCGCTTAGCATTGTCTCTTCACCAGAGGATTTCTATCGAATGGATGAAGCAGGGAAAGATCACGCGGTACACGCAGCCAGTCAGCACATTAGCGCATGGCGCATCAATCACTGGTTGGGGGAAACCAATTATTCACTGCCTTCTGGCCATACCATTTTTGCGGCGGTTTGTGTGGTGTTCTGGGGGGGATTTTTCTTGCGCAGAAAATATTACCTGCCAACGGCAGTCTTGATCTTATGGGCGATGGGCGTGGGCGTCAGCCGTATTTGGCTGGGCATGCATTGGCCGACGGATCTCTTAGCCTCGATTTGTTGCGCAGCCATGCTGTATCTTTGTGTGCCAGAATGGCAAAGCGATAACACAATCGCAGCAGACAGTCACCGTCAATAGCGGCCTTGTTAAACAGCAGACATAAAAAAGCCCTCGTTATGAGGGCTTTTTTATTGTTCGGTTATTATTAAGCGGTGCCATTGCATTGTCTATGACGCAACTTAGGCGGTCGTCATATCGACACTGTGTACGTATTCCACCACAATCTGGTTACCGCTATAGCGCACATTCTTGATATCACCATCAACAATATACGTGTTTGTTAACGTCACTTGGTTTGGCAATAGGCTGCCGACCTGATTACGCAATGAAGGGAGCGTTAACACAGGATCAACCCCAATATAACTACAGAACTGCGTAACGAAGCGGTGTTCCAATGGTACGCTTCCGCGCAAAATATCTGAAAAGACCAATTGGCTAACGCCTAACTTTTTCGCCATTTCAATCTGCGTGACACGCATCTTCGCTTTGTAACTCATCCATGTGTCGTGTAGTACCTGACGGTCCTGTTCTGTGTATTGCATCCCGAAAAATCCCAAAAAGCCATAAATTTCTAATTGTAGTTATTAAATCCTACACGACCGGATTTTTTGTCAGAAAAAAGTCAGTCTTTATGACGTTGAAAGCCACGTCACACAAGGCTCCATCGCTTTACAGCCCTGTTTCTGTCGAATCCCAGTGACGGTTCAAAGACTTGTCATTTTTTGACCTATCGCAATTTTCTTTCCATGTTGTGATTGTGATTTCGTGACATTGATAGATATAATCAGCGTTATGTTTAGGATGTGTGGTTCGTGTATGCGCTTACAGCAATTGATCACAAAATGTGTTATCGCCTTGATGCTGATTATTTCAGTCTCTTTTGGCGTCAGTGCATCTGTATCAATCAGCCATAGCATGTCAAGCGATATGCAGGCACATTGCATGATGAACATGCCTAGCGCCACCCAGTGCTGCGAGTCGATGTTGATGCATGATCTTGCCGCGATGTCTGCCGCCGATAACAACCACCCCACGCACCCTTCCAGCGATTCCTGTTGCAGTGATACAGAATGTCACTCACATAGCCTGAATCTGGCGATATTAGCTGACACCTTGGCTTACCATTCCTTTAAACCAACACAAGGGTTTGATGAGCGCGAAGGAGAACGTCTTTCCTACACTGAGTTCATTTTCCGTCCTCCCACTACCTGTTGATTGTTTGCCATCCCCTTTGATGCATTCAAGCGCTCTGTTGCGCGCGCATCTGTCGATATAAACAATGAATAAATAGGTAATCATCATGACATTGACTCAACACGCTTCTTTGGTAAAAACACTGGCTGTGGCCGCTCTACTGACTTTCACCGCATCAGCAAATGCCGCTAAATACACCGGCACAAACTATCAGTCACCGTACTGTGGATGCTGTAAAGAGTGGGTGAAACACATGGAAGAGAACGGCATCGAATTAGATATGGTGTATGAAGAAAATCTGACACCATTAAAAATTAAGCTGGGCATTCGCCCTGAATACGCCTCTTGCCATACCGCTGAAATTAACGGCTATACCTTTGAAGGGCACATCCCTGCCAACGAAATCGTTCGATTCCTTGAATCTCAGCCAAAGCGCATGAAAGGCCTTGCGGTTGGCGGTATGCCAATGGGGTCACCGGGCATGGAATATAACGATCAAAAAGATCCGTATAACGTGTTAGCGTTCGATGAAAATGGCCGAACCATGGTGTGGTCACGCGAAAACCAGTAACGGTTTTTCACTGCCCCGTCACGCCCCAGTGAACAGGCACCTGAGATAAACGAAAAAGGCGCTTAACGCGCCTTTTTCTTACCCCTGCGTAACACCAATCACTTACTGTGACTGCGCTAATTGATCAAACCAAGCCCGGTTGGGATCTTGTTCCTGTGCCCACTGCATGTCGATTTCACGTTGTTCAAGATAAATTTGCATCGCATTAAAGTAAGTAAACGCGGTCAGCTCTGAATCTTGACCAAAGTGTTCAAAAAACGCGTCCTCCTGCGTCGCCAACTGTGACAGGGTCACAACTCCGTGTTTAAACAACCATTGGATAGCATGCGCAGGCATGACAGTACGATGCAGAATAAATTCTTGAATTGCCGACAATGCAACATCAATTCCTCCTTGTTGGGATCGCTCCGGCAAAGAGAGAGCCGCTTCTTCCGCTAATAAAGCCCGCAAACTGGCAACACTCGCCGCACGCTCTTGAGCAGAATAGCCATACGTCATTTTGGCAAACCGAATCGCATAGGCCAGCTTATCTCGCCCCACCACTTCGACGACATCTTCCAGATATGGCTGAGGGATGGCATACGCTTTAGCCAGTTGTTCAATCGCCTGCTGCAAACTGGTATAAGTCACGCCATCAAACTGCACATGAAACGCGCAACTGAACGCAGCCACTGGTTGGCCATCGATCGCCAACGGCCATCCCGTGTAGTTCACGCGCCCTTTGGCTATTTCATACATTGCCCACGCGCTTTCCCTGAAGCCTTCAAGTGCCTTGCCTTCAAACTCACAGTCTTCCAGCTCTTCCTGCGTCCAGTTAATGCCAATCTGTAAATGCTTTTCGTATTTACGGTGCAATTGCGCTTTCACCTTATCCCGTAGAATGTCTAATCCACTGACTTTCATGGGTTTACATAACGAAAAACACTCCTGACAACAGGGCACTCGAATTGGCGTTACTTGCTGTTCATAGTTCGGTGTCGCCATAAAGGCATGCGAGTCAAAATACGGTTCCCCGCAAAACCAGCAAGTATGTCGATATTCAAAAGGCACATCTATTTCTTGGTAAGGCAATGTCATAACATGTTTTTTATCAATGAAACACGCGTGTTATTATGCGACATCGGCCTTGCAAAGGGAATTGTGCTATAGGGATGTTCACGTTAAAATATCCGACCTTTTTCAACCATGGTGTGACCGAATGTCTGAACAGAAGCGAAAGGCGCTGAAGAAAATTGCAAAATGCCTCGAGCTAGGTAACTCGGCGAATGTCAATGAAGCCGCGCAAGCCATAAAGATGGCCCACCGTTTAATGCTCAAATATGGTCTTGAAAAAGACGATATTGAATTCATCAAAATGGGCAAAACTAAAACCGCCACCTTGCTGCCTACTGACATCAGCCCTCAGATATTGAAGATCATACGTGGCATTAACCGCCGCTTTGGCGTTGAATGCGTGCTAACCAATCATAAGGGATTGAAGCAAGCTGAATTTATCGGCATGGCCGAACGCGCCATTTTTGCCGCTTTCGCCTTTGATGTTGTTTATCGCGAGATGAACCAACAAACAGGCCAATTCCGTAACAGCTTCCAAGGGTCTGGCACCAGTAATCCTGAGATTACCCGTCGTGTCTCTTCTTTCCTTGCGGGTTGGTTAGAAGGTGCATTAGAAAAACTGCCCGTGCTAACCACCGATGATGACCACGACCAACGCATGTCGAATTTCATTGATAAAGAGTTTGAAAACCTCGATCGTGAAACCTTCAAAAAGCAACTTCAAGAAGCCATGAAAGCGTTGACTGCTGATTATGAAAAAGGAATGAAAAAAGGACGATCTATCTCAGTAAGCCGTCCGGTTGGCGGCACAAGAGCACACGCTCCTAAACTACTGTCATAGTGACTATCACCCCTTTGCTATTCAGACAAAAAACAGCCACATCATTGGCTGTTTTTTTGTTTGTGAAATAGGCAGTTACGAAAAGCGCGCAAAACCACCGTCTTTATCGCGTAAAAATTCAGCAGTTAATTCACTCCTGTCACCTTATTGCCATGAAGTGGGATGTAAATCCCATTTTTGTGATACAATGAAACAAAATCCCCTTTAACCGATAGATAGCCTTCAGACATGAAATTCCCTGGTCAGCGTAAATCCAAGCATTACTTTCCAGTCAATGCCCGCGATCCATTAGTTGCTCAAATCCAGCAAGAAAATCCGCTATCTCGTACCCACTTAGTCGGTGTTGGTCAGACCATCGTAGATATCGAAGCGCGTATTGATGATGAGTTTCTTGCTCGCCATAACCTGAGTAAAGGGCATTCATTAGTGCTTGCCGAAGATAAAGCCGAATTGCTCTACCAAGAGTTAAAAGAGCTCAATCTGATCAGCCATGAATATCCTGGTGACACCATTGGTAACACCCTGCACAACTACTCTGTGCTGGCAGATGATAAATCGATTCTTCTGGGTGTCATGAGCCAAGACCTTAAGATTGGTTCTTACGCTTACCGTTATCTGTGCAACACATCGAGCCGTATGGATCTTGATTACTTGCAACCTGTTGATGGTCCTATCGGTCGCTGCTACACCTTGATCACCGAAGACGGTGAGCGCACTTTCGCCATTAACGAAGGCGAAATGAACCAACTTAAACCTGAATTCGTACCAGAAAGTGCATTTGAAAATGCGTCAGCCCTTGTTCTTTCTTCTTATTTGGTGCGTGGTAAGCCTGGCGATCCAATGAAGGATTCTGCGCTAAAAGCCATCGAATATGCGAAAAAACACAATGTGCCTGTTGTTCTGACATTGGGCACAAAGTACGTCATCGAAGGCAAGCAGGACTGGTGGATTGAATTTTTGAAAGATCACGTCACTTGCGTGGCGATGAATGAAGAAGAAGCGGAAGCCCTAACTGGCGAAAAAGATCCACTGGTTGCCGCCGATAAAGCGCTTGAGTGGGTTGATCTGGTTCTTTGTACAGCGGGTCCTGTGGGCTTGTACATGGCCGGTTACACTGAAGATGAGCTTAAGCGTGAATCAACGCTACCTTTACTACCTGGTCGTATTGCTGAATTTAACAAGTATGAATTTAGCCGCCCAATGATGAAAGATACCTGTGAAAATCCAATTCGCGTGTACTCTCACATTGCGCCATACCTTGGTGGTCCGGTAGAAATCAAAAACACCAATGGTGCTGGTGATGCCGCACTGTCTGCCCTGTTGCATGACATGTCAGCGAATCGCTACCACAAAGCGAACGTGCCTAACTCAGCAAAACACGCCGGTGAATTTTTGAGCTACTCGTCATTCTCTCAGATCTGTCAGTACTCTAACCGTGTAAGTTATGAAGTATTGACGCAGCACGCCCCTCGCCTATCGCGTGGCCTGCCTGAGCGTGAAGACTGCCTAGAAGAAGCGTACTGGGAACGTTAATCTGTTCTTAGAGCGCTACTGATAAAAAAAGCCCTTACGGGCTTTTTTTGTATCTGGTGTTTTGTTGTACTTAGCTTGTCGTATGAAGAGACTGAATGGTTAGTTTCATGAATCAGTTAGTTTCCATGTTCATACTACGCATTAAACCCATTTACTGAGCCTTTACTGCTGTGAGTATTTTGTCCATCTGCATAGTGTTCAGGTGCACAAATTAAATACAACGAAAAAATCAAACCTGCAGCCCCCATTAAGACAAGATCGAGGCATATTGTAATAAACAAAACCAATATATAGGTTAATCCTTTATGGCCAATATTTTTCCACCGCGCAACAGATGCTGAAATAGATACCCAAAATGCAAGGAACACAACAAGACAAAGTGATATCAATATACTGGTATTTTCACTATTTCCATAAAACCCAGTAATACTATCAATTAGATTGGCAACAATCAGCCCCGCGACGCCACCAGCAAAAAAGCAGACACCAAAATAATACCGCCTTTTCAGCGTATTAGTTTTAAAAAACAAAAGATTATATAGCGTAAGAGGAATTTCATGCTGACTGAGCGGGATAAGATCATCCCCACTAGCAGAAGCTAGATATCGATTGATTGCGTCATCCTGAGACTCTGCGTCTATTTCTGCACAGCATACGGAAAAACCTTGCTGAAGTAACACCACAACATCATCTTCTTGGTGTTCAGTGTATAGCTCGACAGCCTTTATAATTCCGTCATTTTCCAAAAGAATAAATTTTCTCACCCTTGCTTACCTCGTTCCTTGAGTTTGCTTTAATTCTTGCTATATCATCATCTTCAGGGTAGAACAGAAGATATATTGCCAATATAATACTAGGAAGGATCATCTCAACTGTTGATTCAAATATTGCGATAGCAATAATGATAATAATGAATGAACCTCCGCTGTGACCAATATTCTTCCATCTTGCTAAATTAGTCGAAAATGCAAACCAACCAAATACAATACCCATTATAGTGATTAAAAACAGAGTAAATGTTTCATCTATATCACCACCATTTACATTAAAAACCACTGTAATCGGTAATGAAAAGAAAACTAAAATAGCAAACATATAAGCAATATAATCACTGCGTTGCATTTGATTTGTTTCACAAAAAAACACATGATTAAACTTTAACGGGGAACTAGGAAACTTATCTTTCAATGATTGGTAATAAAGCGACAGTGCCTCATCAGAAGATGAGGCTTCATATTCTTCATCAACCACACTAAAATTTTGGTGAAGTAACGCTGACATTTCATCAACACCTTGCTCAGTAGATACGTCTACAGGTAAAACTAAGGCATGTTTATGCATTATTCTATAAATCGACATTCTCAACATCCGTATTTAACTATATGTCCATGTACCTATTTATAATGGTTTAATGTGCTTACAGAAATTATGCATTTTTTACGTTTTGAGCAGGGGCGAACAATAGATATAGCGTAAGAACCAGTCCTGCGAACCCCATCATGATGAAATCTAAAATGATGGTGACAATAAGCGCTAATAAATAATACCAACCTTGATGCCCACGATTTTTCCAACGAGAAACGGATGCTGATACCGACACCCAACCACCAATTAGGATAAAAGCCCCCAAAAATACAAATTGTGTGGGGTCAAACTCACCATAACCATATAATGCATCTTCAATATCACCCAAAATTGCATATATCAATATTCCGGCAATACATGCCAACACTAGGTTAATACCAAAATATGGTAGTCTACATAGTTGGTTTGTTTTAAAAAACAGCATATTCACAAAACTAAAATCAGCCCCATGATTAAATTGTATATCAGCATTGTATAATTCAAGCGCTTCCTGCTTATCTTGTGCAGAATACTCACCATCCACAATAACAAACCCTTGTTGAGCTAAAGTAGTGTACTCTTCTCGTCCCTCTTCCGTTGATATATTTATTGCGATGAAAATCTCATCTTTATGTAAAATCTTATACGTATTCATTATTTATCACCTCAGCCAAATCGTTGTTATAATTGAAAACGATTGATTTTTATCGTTTTTGGGACTACGTACAATGATAATTATTTGAATTTTAAATCCATCTCCAAGTAATTACCTGCAACAAAGTCACTATTTTACAGCGCACTTTTCTGTGGATATAAAAAAAGCCAGATACATATCTGGCTTTTTATTACTGTTGCACACTGTTATTGATCAATCACTGATTAACACTCGTTGATTGCATTACGAACACGCTTATCCGATATTGGGTATGGCGTGCCAAGCTGCTGTGCGAAGTAACTGACACGCAACTCTTCGATCATCCAACGGATTTCCCGCACCTTTTCAGGAACCGGTTGGCCTTTCGGAATCTTATTCAGCAATTCTTTATAATCAGAAACCACCGACTCGACTTTCAGAATGTGCATGCGGTCTTTGTTCGGATCAATCGGCAGCTTTTCCATACGGCGTTCAATCGCACGCATGTAACGAAGAATATCCGGCAAACGACGCCAGCCACACTCGGTCGCAAAACCTTTAAAGATTAAGCCTTCAATTTGCGCTTTAATGTCTGACAACGCAAAAGCCATGCTCAGATCAATGCGGCCTTTAAGACGTTTATTGATATTGAACGCTGTCGTCAAGATCTCTTCAACTTGCTTGGCAATCTCGACCACCGTGTCACCCAGTTCGCCGCGAATGTGTTCTTTCATCGCCTCAAACGCTTCAGGATCCCAAGCCAAACCACCCTTCTGTTCAATCAGCTTATCAATACCACAAGCAATGCAGTCATCGATCAGATCCATCACGCGACCGTACGGGTTAAAGTACAACCCCAACTTTGACTTATTCGGCAAGTTCGCATGCAGGTACTTGATCGGCGAAGGCACGTTTAGCAGCACCAAACGGCGCTGGCCTTGTTGCATGGCAGTGCGTTGCTCTTCTTCGGTTTCAAACAGCTTAATACCCACCGAATCTTTATTATCAACAATCGCAGGGTACGCTTTGACTTCAAAGCCACCGCGTTTTTGCTGATAACGCTCAGGCAACTGACCAAAGCTCCACGTTTTCAGGCCTTCTTGCTCAATGTCGTCATCCGCCACTTTCGACAGCGTTTCTTGTACTTTTTCTTTCAAGCCATCTTTCAGGCTGTACAAGTCTTTGCTCTCTTTTAGCTTGCGGTTACGGTGATCCACCACGCGGTACGTGATTTTCAGGTGATCTGGAATTTGCTCAACATTCCAATCTTCACGCATCACGGTCACGCCAGTCATACGTTTCAGCTCTTTCTCTAGCGAATCAAGCAGTGGCATCGCCATCGCTTCGGTACGCGCCAAGAAAGCATCTGCGTAGTTCGGGGCCGGAACAAAGTTACGACGAACCGGTTTGGGTAATGATTTGATCAACGCAATCACCAACTCTTGACGCAAGCCTGGGATCTGCCAATCAAAGCCATCCACTGTCACCTGATTCAGGATCGGCAATGGAACGTGTACCGTGACACCGTCACTGTCTTCACCCGGTTCAAACTGGTAGCTCAACTTCAGTTTCAAGTTGGCTTGATGCCAGAAATTCGGGTAATCCAAATCCGTGACATGGCTGGCATCACCACGGAACAGCATTTCACGCTCGAAGTTAAGCAGTTCGGCATTGTCGCGGCTGGCTTTCTTCCACCACGTATCAAAGTGACGGCCTGAGACAACCGTGTGTTCAACACGTTGGTCATAGAAATCAAACAACGCATCGTCATCAATCAAGATGTCACGACGGCGCGATTTATGTTCCAGCTCTTCCACTTCTTTCAGGAGTTTGCGATTCTGATGGAAGAATTTATGCTTGGTTTCCCAATCCCCTTCCACCAGCGCCGAGCGGACAAACAACTCACGCGACAACACAGGATCAATACGACCGTAGTTCACCTTACGTTTAGGCACCACAGGGATGCCGTAAATCGTCACTTTTTCCCAAGCGGCAACGGACGCCTGTTTTTTCTCCCAATGCGGTTCGCTGTAACTGCGTTTGATCAGGTGCTCCGCCAACGGTTCAACCCATTCCGGCTGAATTTTAGCGGCAATGCGACCCCACAGTCTGGACGTTTCCACCAGCTCAGCGACCATCACCCATTTAGGCTGCTTTTTGAAGATGCCAGAACCTGGAAAAATATTGAAACGGGCATTACGCGCACCGTGATATTCATTCTTTTCCTGATCTTTCATACCGATGTGTGACAACATGCCGGCCAACAGTGCGGTATGCACACCATCGTAACTGGCTTCTTGATCGTTTAAACGGTATTCCAGCTCTTTCACTACTTGGCTGACTTGGTAGTAAATGTCTTGCCATTCACGCACACGCAAGTAGTTGAGGTAGTCTTTCTTACACTGACGACGGAACTGGTTGCCTGACAACGCTTTTTGTTGCTCTTGGATGTAGTTCCACAAGTTAACAAACGTCAGGAAGTCAGAATCTTTGTCGTTAAATCGGCGGTGCTTCTCATCAGACGCTTGCTGCTTGTCGGACGGACGCTCACGCGGATCTTGAATCGACAAGGCAGAGGCAATGATCATCACTTCACGCAATGCCCCCTGCTTCGGCGCTTCCAATACCATACGCGCTAAACGTGGGTCAATCGGCAAACGAGCCAACTTACGACCCATCTCTGACAAACGCTTACGCGGGTCAGTGGCTTTCGGGTTGATCGCCCCCAACTCTTCCAGCAAACGGATACCGTCTTGAATGTTACGGTTATCTGGCGCTTCAACAAACGGGAAGGCTTGAATGTCACCTAGCCCAATGGCGGTCATCTGCAGAATAACGGACGCTAAGTTGGTGCGCAGGATCTCAGGATCGGTAAACTCTGGACGAGAAAGGAAATCCTCCTCGGAGTACAGACGAATACAGATACCTTCTGCGACACGACCACATCGACCTTTACGCTGGTTCGCACTCGCCTGAGAGATTCGTTCAATCGGTAGACGTTGTACTTTGGTGCGGTAGCTGTAACGGCTAATACGCGCCGTACCTGGGTCGATCACATACTTGATGCCCGGTACGGTTAAGGAGGTTTCCGCTACGTTCGTCGACAGAATAATGCGACGGCCTGCATGCGTTTGGAATACACGGTTTTGCTCGTTAGCCGACAGACGGGCGTACAACGGCAAAATTTCCGTATCGCGCAACTTACGTTTTTCTAACGCATCAGCGGTATCACGAATTTCTCGCTCACCGTTCATGAAGATCAGAATGTCGCCCAAGCCTTCATCACACAGCTCATCGACCGCGTCAAAAATGGCTTGTAGCTGATCACGGTCGCTCTCATCAGAGTCGTCCGCCATTGGGCGGTAACGCACATCAACCGGGAAAGTACGGCCAGACACTTCAATGATAGGGGCATTATTGAAGTGCTTAGAGAAACGCTCAGGGTCAATGGTTGCCGACGTAATGATGACTTTCAGATCAGGACGCTTTGGCAACAGTTCACGCAGGTAACCCATGATGAAGTCGATATTCAGACTACGTTCGTGCGCTTCATCGATAATGATGGTGTCATATTGACTGAGGTAACGGTCATTTTGAATTTCAGCCAGCAAGATACCGTCTGTCATCAATTTCACTTGGCTACGATCAGACACTTGATCGTTAAAGCGCACCTTATAACCGACATACGAACCCAGTTCGCATTGCAGTTCTTCGGCAATACGGCCAGCAACAGTGCGGGCAGCAAGACGACGCGGCTGGGTGTGGCCGATCATCCCTTTGGTGCCCAGCCCCAATTCCATACAGATTTTTGGCAGCTGGGTGGTTTTCCCCGAACCGGTTTCACCGGCCACAATCACGACCTGATTGTGCTTAATGGCTTCCGCGATGTCGTCTTTCTTTTGACTAACCGGCAGTTGTTCTGGGTAACGGATGGTAGGACGTTGGGTCGCGCGAAGTTCAACCGTCTGCATCGACTTGGCGATATCGAGCGCGATCTCATCAAACACGACGTGCTTCGCCTGTTCGTTCTTAATTCGAGCCGCCCCTTGCACGCGTTTGTGCAAACGGAAACGATCGCGGATCATGCAATCTTGAATGGCGGCTTTCAGCGTTTTTTCATTATTCAAAACGCTAGACTGAGAGGTATTCGACTGACTCAATGGAATTCCTGATAATTCAGTTGACTATTTTTAAAAAATTGCGCGAATTCTACCACACTTATGGGATTTACGGCATCTTGCGCACGGTTCCCGTTAACCTTGACCTATCACCATCCTTATTTGGATTAATTTTATCCTTTCAGGTATTATTTTGCGCAGTTTATCCATGTAGAGTACAAACAATGAAAAAGACGTTTGTGGGTTTGGTGCTAGCCGCCTCCCTTTCTGCGCCAGCGCTCGCTAATCAACCTATCCAACTTTCCGTACCCGGTAATAATTTACCTGATGGCAATGTGCATGGCTTCCGTGCCTCGCTGCTTTATGGACAGACTCCCTCTGTCACGGGCTTTCAGCTTCCTATTCTCGGTTTAGCCGAATCGCAGAATTTTACGGGGTTAAGTGTAGGCATGTTCTTCGGGGCTAACCGTGTGACGAACCAGTCAACGGGTGCAAAATTTGGTCTGGTAAACTGGAATGATAATACCGCTAAAGGTGCTGATATCGCCTTCTTTAACTACAATGGCGGCCAATTTACAGGCCTCCAGTTTGGTACCGTTAACTACACCGCACGCTTAAACGGCGTACAATTTGGCTTTGTAAATGCGACCGACCGTATCGAAAAAGGCATCCAAATCGGCCTGATCAACTACGATAAGTCGGGCACCTTTGTCAGCAAAGATTTGCCTGTTTTCCCTATCATCAATATGCGTTTCTGATCGTGTAACGTAACATTTTCCACTATGCCGGGGGCATCGTTTCCCCCGGCAGGGTGAACATTCAGCATTGAAACAATCGTCTTTAAACGCCGCTTTCGGGAACCTCCGCCCTCGCAAATAGTCTCACTCTTCAACACTGAACTTGAAAATCCCAAGCTCACCCCTATCTATACTATGAGTAGTAACAAAAATAGTCGCGACAAAAAAGACTGAACCACTGAGGTATGTGCATGTTCAAACAATTACGATCTATCTTTCGCCAAATGATGCATGAAGGCAGTGATGGTGGCCCGGTTGATACTCCATCACTCAACCTTGCTATGGCTTGCCTGCTGTGCGAAGTGTCTAATGCGGATCATAATGATGACCCTAGAGAGAAAAGCGCTAACATCCACCAACTGATGCATCTGCTAGGGATCACAGAAGACAGCGCCATCGCGCTATTGAATCAAGCGCAAGCACAAACCCAGCAATCCGTTTCTTTGTATGAATTTACCACCAAACTGCGTTCACTCCAGCCTGCTGAACGTTACAGCCTGATTGAAGCCATGTGGGAAGTGGCGTATGCCGACGGGATTCTTGATCCACTGGAAGAGGCGGTGATCCGCCAAGTAGCTGAACTGGTCTACGTGGATCATGCTGAATTTATTCGAGCCAAACTGGCAGCACAAAAGAACCAACCTACAACAGAATAATCGTTTCGCCCCTGTGCCTTTGCAGTACACAGGGGCTAATTTTCTTAATGGTTTATCGCATCGAACGCGTTCGTCAAAGATGCACAATTAAGGCTGGCTAACAGCGAGAAACGCCTGTTCAATATCTTGATACAAGGTGGCGACCCATGCTTTATCCCCATTCGCAGGCAGCAGAGCTTGCTTGCGTGGATCCACTGGAGCAATAATCACACTGACTTGCGCTTTACCAATTTCACTCACCAGCACGAACAACTCCTCAATCGCCGGATCACCCATCGCCAAGCAACCCACCGATACTGCCTTGCCATGAATAAAGATATTGGTGCCCGGTTCTGTGCGGCCTTCTTTCTTCGCCCATTGAGAATCAAATGCATTGGGATAATTCAGTTTCATGGATAAATGATACGCGCTGTTCGGGTTCAGGCCTTCTATTTGATAAATTCCCTCTGGTACCTGCCGATCACCCTCACGCAATTTCGGCCCCAATTCACCACTGGCTGCCAGCACCTCATAGGGTTTGATCAAGTGCCAACCGGCTCCCTGATGATCGCCATCTTGCTTGGCCCACAACTCCACCCGCTTATCGGCTTTTACCGCTAACAGAGCAATCTCTTTAGGCGGGTACACCACGCCAGCGGCATGAAAGGCACTGGCTAGTCGGCCTTCCGCTGATTCGCCGTATTTGTTCACCACATCCGAGACCGTTTGCTTACCGTTCATTTTCACATACACCGGATACCAATAACCGCGCCCAAACACAAATAGCCAGACTAGCGCACAAACACACAGCAGCCCGACGATCCCTAATGTCCCTTTCATTCGCATGCCTTTGCCTTCTGTGGGTTATTCTGGTTGGAATTGATAGCGCCCAGTGATGGTGTAATCAAACAGCATGTCTTCCAACACCGGCCCCCGACCAATATTGTGGACCACGAGCGGTCGTTTGCCATCGTCTGACCACTTATCCACGATAATGCCGATATGCGGTAAGTTACCCGGTAACATCCACGTGACAATGTCACCAGGTTGATACTGCTTGGCTTCATGGCTGATGGGGAAACTCACCCCGTGACGCTGAAAAAAGACTTGAAGATTGGGGACTCGACGGTGATCGATATTGCGATCGGTACGGGTTAAGCCCCAGATGCGTTTGGATGGATATGACGAAAAATGCTGACGCATGTCTTCATGCACCAGCCGTTGTAAATCAATGCCTAGTTGACGGTAACTGCGGATCAGCACATCAGTACAGACGCCGATGTCGGCGGGTACATCCCCATTCGGGTACGGGATACTGATATATCGGCCATCGTACCGCACGTTGTGGGTAGTGCGATCCATAGCCGCCGCCACCAGAGCATGGGGGGATGACGTCAGTATCTGCCCAGCTTGTTGATCCGACGGCAACACAGATGTCGGCGCAGCAAATACCATTGACGATCCCCCAATAGAGGATAACCATAAAGGGGATAAAAGCAGACTCATCGCGATAAGCGGGGGTTTCATTGGCGCACTCCTTGCTCACAATAACGGTTTAGTTTACTGCGCATGACGTCAAAATAGGCACCTGTTTTACCGCTCTCCGGCCACGCTCACATTAATTGCTCACCGTTATCATTGTTTTCTCTACGCTCAATGGCACTGACTGTCAGCGAATATCAATAATTCGGCTGGCTTTGCGATACTGCACTTTCCAACCATTCCAACGCGGCAATTCCCAACGTTTCGGATCCGGCTTTCGCTTGCCGTTAACATGTACCGCGACCACCAATTTTCGGGTCACATGGTATTCAATCTCCATCACCAGATCCGTTAGTGCCACTCGATGGGGAAACTCACTATCAAAATCCGTTCGCTCCCAATCAGGGATACCAACAAACGGAAAATCATCGAGACTAAACCATTCAAGATCGTCCGCTGACTCGACACCCAATGCGCTCAGTTGCTCACTTAACCACGTACGCAATACAACAGGTTCCGGTGTTCGCTGACACGTATTGGCATCATAGCGCCCCAGCGCCAAATACAAATTCCACTGATGAATGTCGACATGACGCATTTCTGCCAAGCCTTCCAGCAGCAAGCCATCTACCACTAAATCCACCAGCGCATCATGGGCTGACTCCCCCTGTGGCAACGCCCATTCAGAATGAATCACCCTACCGGCGTATACCCGTTGGTGTTCTACCCAGCAACCGTCATCGGTCACTTTGGTGCCACCAAAGGCATCCTCCCCCAGCGCCATCTCATTGAGCCATGCCAGCGGTACCGGTGCCATGCAGGTGGCGAGAATCATCGTCTGCTTGACGCCTTTACCCGGCAGTGCAAACTGATCAAAGACGATCGCCGCCTCCGCCGTGTCTGGATAACGGCAATCACGCGCGACAGACACTTCGCAATAGCCATTCCCCAATGCTTGGCGGCGGCGTTCTCGACGCACAAACACCAACTCTGGCACTGTTTCCATCACCGCTTTTAGCCACGCTTCGCGGCGTACCTTCGTTGCGACGTCCAACATGGGTAAATCCAACGCTGCACGAATTTGCTCCGCCAGCATGCGTGCTTCAGCCAATACGTTCGGATCGATATCCAGCCATTCCGGTACGTGACCCCGTAACAGCTTAATCAATGTCATCGCATCGCAATGCAGTGGCTCCCATTTCGCCAGTT
This sequence comes from Photobacterium sp. 270122K, assembly GCF_059941365.1. Classification (NCBI taxonomy): domain Bacteria; kingdom Pseudomonadati; phylum Pseudomonadota; class Gammaproteobacteria; order Vibrionales; family Vibrionaceae; genus Photobacterium; species Photobacterium sp. 270122K. The sequence goes on along the minus strand of NZ_JBPOEN010000010.1, from coordinate 155,902 downwards.
TCTCAAGCCGCTCTTCGCCGCTTGGCATATTCCATACCCGCTGATACACACTGAGCGCAGCAGATAAATCCACCATGGCTTCCCGGCTGGCTTTATCTGGCATCGCGGTGATCAAGTGGGCAAACAAGGTATCAATGGGCAACGGATACAAGATATGCCCCTGTGCGGTTGCACGCCCGTCCTCATCAATGGCCTGCATTTGTTTTAATCGGTCAAACGCTTGCTGTCTGGCTTTCTCTGGCACCGGATCAACAAAGTCGAGCGCATCTAACCGATAACCACAACAGGCAGCCGCCAGCATAGGCTCCACCAATTCTTCACGGTGCAACTCTGGGGGCGTGATCAGCTCTAGTGGTGCAGCTTTACCGTACAAGCGAATACAATGCCCGTCTCTCACTCGGCCTGCGCGTCCTTTACGTTGTTCGGCACTGGCGCGGGAAATGGCGTGTAACCCTAATACGGTTCGGCCGTTACGCTGGTGGGTTCGGCGCTCTAAACCAGAATCAATAATCAGCGTGACACCGGGAATGGTCACAGAGGTTTCCGCCACATTGGTCGCAAAGATAATGCGCTGCTTATCACTCTCGGTCAGCGCACGGTGTCGCTCAGCATCAGTCACTGAAGCATGCAATGGAATCACATCCACACAACCAGCATCAATGTCAGCGTGCAGCGCCTTTTTCACATTTGCTAAGCATTGTGCAATTTCTTTGCGCCCGGGCAAGAACACCAAAATATCTTGATGATCACGATAATGCTGTTCCACCACCTCGGTGACTTGGCTCTCTAGATGGCGACTTTCTGGCATATTGCGACTATCAGACGCACTATGCGACACAGTGACAGTAAAATTTCGCCCTTCGGCACGCAGGCACTGTCCCTGTAAATATGCCGTCAACCGTTCGCTGTCCAGTGTCGCAGAGGTGACCACCAAGCGATGCGAGTCTCGCGCTTTGAGCATCGCCAGTAACAAATCCGTATCCCAACGGCGTTCATGAAACTCATCAATAATGATCGTGTTAAATGTCGCCAATCCGTCTTCACTTAACCAGCGCAATGCCACGCCCGGTGTCACGAATACGATGTCAGAGTCATCATGAAATTGATTCTCAAAACGAATCGCATAGCCCACAGATTGCCCGACTTTTTCACCGCAGCCCCGCGCAATAAACTCCGCTAACGCGCTGCACGCCACACGTCTTGATTCGACCACCAACACCCGCCCACGCGTGGCAGCCCACACCGGCAAGCGGGTCGATTTTCCTGACCCGGTTTCAGCCACAACGACAAGGTGGGCGCTGGCAAGCTGGGTAATAAAATCCGTTTGAATGGCATCGATAGGCAACTGAAAAGTCGGTAACTGCAAAGACATAGTGACTCAGAGGGAGAAATAAGGAGAAAGAAACGTCATTTTGGCAATATGCCTTGCAGACTGCAAGCCAGAGACTTGCATATAAGGAAGTACGCGCCATCAAGCACACAAAGAAAGCAAGTCATGACGAAAATACCGCGACATTTTCGCCACTAAGGCATAAAAATCACATAAAAAGCCATCGTGACAAAAATTGGCTCACCATTTGCAAGTTACTCAATACGGATAGGGAAGATAACCAATAGGAAATGCCCATGAGCAACAGTATTAAATCAATCTACGGTCTACTGCTGACATCGATAATGTTCATCGCCTCTTTCTCGGCTCAGGCAACGCTTGTCAGCATAGACAACTGTAGTGGCAACGTGAACAACGGACCCGCCGTAAGCTGTGAGATCACGGAGACACCGCCGGCTGTCATTACTAAAAACCCGAATAACAACAAATTACTGGCGTGGGATGAGGTGCAAAACCACACGCTGACAGAACCGCTAAAAGTTGATCGTGTATTTGATTCAAATGCCTCTTTTATTTCTGATGCTGGTAATGGCGATTACTACATCGCGACTGGCACCATTGTATCGAGTCACTACGTGCAATGGGATCCGAAAAATTCAGGGAGTATCTCTGCCGATATCGTGCTGGATTCGCAAGTTTTTGCGTATGTCACATCCGATGCGAACTTATTTGCCAGTGACTCAGCCCTCGCCCTGCCCGGCATTGACTATAACGACTTTACTTTACGTGGCTTAGAAGGTGGGGACTCCACCAGTTTTAATGGCGCCAGTACCGCCATTGCTTGGAATGCCAGCTCTCCGGGCGACTGGACACGATTAATTACCGCCTACTCGCCAGCCGCCGAGATTGCGGAACCGGCACCACTGCCATTGTTCCTTGCAAGTATTTTCCTTATCACGCTGTCACGCCGCAGAGTGCTCGATATTAAAAAACAGTTACGCGACTAAGTGAACCCTTACGCTATTTTTCCTTTTATATTGTATCTATCCGTTTTTCTTACGGTATTCGTATGGCGAGAGAGGTCAGGCATGCTCCCTCTCTCACCCTTCTTTTTCCTGCTTTTTCTGACCGCTTTGTGAACCATTGTGATCTATTCCCTTCTAGAATTGTCATATTCCTTCATAAATTATTGACTTTTACCGCTAAGCCCCTAGCCTGTACCTACCAAGTACTTCGTGACTTGGAGAACTTCCCAACTCAATGAGGCAATCGTCATCATGACCCGCAAAGAAATTTTTAATCCCGATCTATGGGATGTTGTCCCTGGTTTTGATTTTGAAGATGTGACCTACCACCGCGCCAAAGCACATGGCACCGTGCGTATTGCCATCAACCGTCCAGACTGTCTGAATGCTTTCCGCCCTAAAACGGTCGATGAGCTATTCACTGCATTGGATCATGCTCGCCAGTGGTCAGACGTAGGTTGTGTACTGCTAACCGGTAATGGTCCGTCTGAAAAAGGCCAGTGGTCATTCTCTTCTGGTGGCGATCAGCGTATTCGTGGCAAAGATGGTTACAAGTACGAAGGGGAAGAAGCCGGTAAAGCCGATGTCGCGCGCATGGGCCGCCTTCACATTCTCGAAGTGCAACGCATGATCCGCTTTATGCCAAAAGTCGTGATTGCAGTCGTACCGGGCTGGGCTGTTGGCGGTGGCCACAGTTTGCACGTTGTGTGTGATTTGACACTGGCATCGAAAGAACATGCCATCTTCAAACAAACCGATCCTGACGTAGCATCGTTTGATTCGGGTTACGGCTCTGCATATCTGGCCAAAATGATCGGCCAGAAACGTGCCCGCGAAATCTTCTTCTGTGGCTTTAACTACAGCGCGCAAGAAGCCTATGACATGGGCATGGTAAACAAAGTGGTTGATCACTTTGAGCTAGAAGAAGAAGCGCTGAACTGGGCAAAAGAAATCAACAGCAAGTCGCCAACCGCGATGCGTATGCTGAAGTACGGTTTCAACCTGCCTGATGATGGCTTAGTGGGCCAACAGTTGTTCGCGGGTGAAGCAACACGTCTGGCTTACGGCACTGCCGAAGCACAAGAAGGCCGCGATGCGTTCCTAGAGAAACGCGATCAGGACTTCAGCCAATTCCCTTGGCATTATTGATCTATTGTCGCTTCTTGATCATCCTGAGGAGGTCAAGAAGCGTTCTTTCTTGTTATGCCTTGATCTTTTATTTCTGTCTTTATTCTTTTACTTACCCACTGACTTTTTCATTGGCTTTATCCATTCGCTCAGTCTTTCCCTATAGTTATTCTGCCTCCTCATCGTTCACCTTACTGCCACTTTTGACGCCATGCGTAACCTCTTTCAGCCAGCAATCGATCCCAAATATCATTACTGCGGCTCTATCACCCACCAAGAAAGAAAACATTAACCACACACGCGAGCAACATAAACACAACAAAACAGAACAAAACAGAACCACGAAAACACCAGATTTAACCAAAACACCCACAAGTTATCGCGTGATGATTTCAATTCTCAGATGCGCAAAAAACCAGCAAATCAAACGTCCTTCACGTTCACACAAATGCGCCACATCACACACAACATGCATACACCTTGGTCACACCGAAACACAGGGGTAACATTTTTCATTTTACCGTGTTAATGACCGTAAACTTATGCACAGAAACTTGATCTAATTCGCTAAATTATCTCGGATTCTCTTTGAATATTCAGGCGCGTAGATCTACGATTAGCCCTTAAATGAAAAGTGCTTTTTTCATACCTCTACTCAAGACAGAGCTGATTGCATGAACAACGACAAACGCCCACTCTATATCCCTTACGCTGGCCCTGCGCTACTTGAAACTCCCCTGCTAAACAAAGGCAGTGCATTCTCTGTAGAAGAACGTATGTTCTTCAACTTGGAAGGTCTACTTCCAGAAGCGATCGAAACCATTGAAGAACAAGCTGAACGTGCCTATAAGCAGTTCATGCAGTTCGATAACGACATGGATAAGCACATCTACCTGCGCAATATCCAAGACACCAATGAAACGTTGTTCTACCGTTTGGTTGAAAATAACATCACAGAAATGATGCCGATCATCTACACGCCTACGGTGGGTGCAGCCTGTGAAGATTTCTCAAATATCTACCGTCGTGGCCGTGGCCTGTTCATCTCTTACCCGAACCGTGACCGTATTGAAGACATGCTCAACAATGCCTCTCGTCACAACGTAAAAGTTATCGTTGTGACAGACGGTGAGCGTATTCTTGGTCTGGGTGACCAAGGTATCGGTGGTATGGGTATTCCAATCGGTAAACTGTCGCTATACACCGCGTGTGGGGGCATTAGCCCAGCTTACACTCTGCCTGTAGTGCTTGATGTGGGTACCAATAACCCGCAGCGTTTATCTGATCCTATGTACATGGGTTGGCGTCATCCTCGTATTTCTGGTCAGGAATACGATACGTTTGTTGATGATTTCATTCAGGCTGTGAAACACCGTTGGCCAGAAGCACTGATCCAATTTGAAGACTTCGCACAGAAAAATGCGATGCCTTTACTTGAGCGTTATAAAGACGAAGTGTGCTGCTTCAATGATGACATTCAAGGTACCGCTGCCGTGACCGTGGGTTCCCTACTCGCGGCGTGTAAAGCAGCCGGTAACAAACTGTCTGATCAGCGTATTACCTTCTTGGGTGCTGGCTCTGCAGGTTGTGGTATCGCGGAAGCGATCATTGCGCAAATGGTGTCTGAAGGCATCAGCGAAGCGCAAGCACGTAGCCAAGTATTCATGGTCGACCGTTGGGGCCTATTGGTCGACGACATGCCGAACCTGATCAATTTCCAGAAGAAATTGGTGCAAACCCGTGAAGCGATCAGCCAGTGGGATACCGAAGACAACAACATTTCGCTGTTGGATGTGATGCGAAATGGAAAACCAAACGTATTGATTGGGGTATCTGGCGTACCGGGCCTATTCAGCGAAGAAGTGATCCGCGAAATGCACAAGCATTGTGAGCGTCCTATCATCTTCCCGCTGTCTAACCCAACCAGCCGTGTAGAAGCCACACCGGCAGATCTGATCCGCTGGACGGACGGCAATGCGTTGGTTGCCACAGGTTCACCGTTTGAACCTGTGATGCACAACGAAAAAATCTACCCAATCGCACAATGTAATAACAGTTACATCTTCCCGGGTATTGGTTTGGGCGTACTGGCTGTCGGCGCACACCGTGTCACTGACGAAATGCTAAGAGAAAGTAGCCGTGCACTGGCAGAGTGCTCACCACTGGCCATTAACGGTACAGGCGCACTATTGCCACCATTGGAAGAAATTCAGAACGTATCGCGTCATATTGCGTTTGCCGTTGCGAAGAAAGCGGTTGAACAGCGCAAAGCGCCGAAGAATACCGATGAGCGTATTAAAGAGAAGATCAACGACAACTTCTGGCATTCAGAATACCGTCGATATAAGCGTACTTCTTTCTAATTCCTGTCAGAATCCTGACCATTTATAACAAAACCCGCCATCGTGCGGGTTTTTTCATGTTTATTCACTACATCATACTGCAAGTAAATGCAATTTTAAGTGTTTGCGAATTACATAAATTTAGTGACCTGTCCAATATTTCTACTTCTTTGATATTCACTGTGCTAGACAAGCATTACTATACTTACTTATGCAACACATACTTTCTGCAACACAGAAGTAAACACAACAAAATTAACAATAACTCTAGGTGGTATAACCTATGCAAGAACTACCAATATGCACAGAATGTGGTCAGGATGAGGAATACCTTGTTTCTGACGCTGGCGTTTTTACTTGCTCTTGCGGTCATCAGTTCATGGTATTAGACAGTGATTTATGTGATGAAACACAGAATTTCGTAGAGAACATTGACCAACTAAAACGCAGCCAATTTTTTGATAATTATTCAACGCTTGTTCACTGATTCACCCTCTTTCTTTTCCTTTATTCTCATGGCCAGTACGCCACTGGCCTCCTTCCTTTCTCACCATACAAAAATAAATGCAATGTTATTCACTGTATTTCGCTCATGCGCCCCAGCAACCATTCTCGCATGTTAAGAATGGTTAAAAACACACCACCAGAAACAGTTAATAAAACCACGATATATTGTTAAAATAACGTAAAAACCCAAATAAACTGTAATTGAGCAACGTTCAAAACATACCGATATTGACCCACTCAATATTAACGCAAACGTTTGTTTTACCAGCTTTTATTTAACAGAATCACATACTGCAACAGTTTTAACTCAAGCATACATTCCCGAAGCGTGATCTAAGTCACGCTGAAAAAGCGAATTTTCATGCTAACTTACCGTCCCGTCTACAGATGAAACATCTGATTCTATGTTTCATTAATGTAACCATTCTCGGTTACAAAAATCAGCGTTATAAACAGACATAAAAAATATAAATTCAGAATCGTAGTATGAACTGTCATATAAATGGACGTTCCAGTTTATTCAATGGCGTTATTAGTCATTGAATGTCATATACAGGAAATTATCATGAGCGTTAGTAACGAAACTTGGTTAACCGCACTCAACGACGGCTTAAGCACAGTCATTGGTGTCATTAACGGTGTACTTTGGGGCCAACTTCTTGTTTACCTTCTGGTTGCAGTCGGTATTTACTTCACTTTGCGTTTAGGCTTCATTCAAATCCGTCAGTTCAAACACGCAATCGATGTCCTTAAAAGCGGCAAAGATGTTGATAACGGCTTGAGTTCTTACGAAGTATTCTGTACTTCAATGGCAGCACGTGTCGGTACCGGTAACATGGCGGGTGTCGCTGTTGCATTGGCAGCCGGTGGCCCTGGTGCCATTTTCTGGATGTGGTTGATTGCCCTATTTGGTATGGCGACCGCCTTTATTGAATCTACCCTCGCACAGATTTACAAAACCAAAGATATCGACGGTCAATACCGTGGTGGCCCGGCTTATTATATGGAAAAAGGCCTTGGTCAACGCTGGATGGGTTCTTTGTTCTCCGTCTTTTTGATTATCGCTTTTGGTCTGGTATTTAATGCCGTTCAAGCGAACACCATCACTGATGCGTTAAGCCACTCTTTCGGGTTTGATGAAACCATCATGGGTGTCGTGATTGTTGCGTGTTCTGCTTTCTTCATCATGGGTGGTTTACGTAAGATTGCTGCTGCATCTTCACGTATCGTCCCTGTCATGGCGATTGGCTACCTGGCGATTGCACTGCTGATTGTCGTGATGAACATCACTGAACTTCCAGCGGTACTTTCACTGATTGTGAAGAGCGCATTCGGTTGGCAAGAAGCCGCGGCTGGTGGTGTGGCATACACCATTTCACAAGCGATGCAGAGCGGTATCGCACGAGGTTTGTTCTCAAACGAAGCCGGTATGGGTTCTGCCGCTAACGTTGCGGCAAGTGCGACACCTAACCCGAACCACCCTGCCTCTCAGGGCTTTGTTCAGATGCTAGGTGTATTCGTCGATACTATTGTTATCTGTACAGCATCTGCTGCGATGATCATGCTAAGTGGTGTGATGGATCAACCTGATGCAGCAACTGGCATCAGCCTGCTTCAGCAAGCATTGACGAGCGAGCTAGGTGGCTGGACAACGTACTTTATGGCGGCGGCAATCATTCTATTCTGTTTCACGTCAATCATTGCTAACTACAGCTATGCAGAAACTAACGTGATGTTCCTGAACGGCAACACCAAAAAAGGCCTGTTCGCATTCCGTCTTTGTGTGCTGGGTATGGTGATGTTCGGCTCTGTGGCCTCTCTACCGGTGGTATGGAACCTTGCAGATGCTTCTATGGGTATGATGGCCTTAATCAACATCGTGGCACTGGTTCTGCTTTCAAGCTTGGCTATCCGCGTGATTAAAGACTACGAAGTACAGTTGAAAGCGGGCAAATCGCCTGAGTTCGACCGCTCTAAGTTCCCTGAATTGGAAGAACTTGACGGTGCATGGCACCCAGAAGAAGCCGCTAAGTCGACGTCTCGCTAAGCCTGTTATTCATCTCTAAACCGATGAGTCACTGAAAAAAGAGCCAGCATTATGCTGGCTCTTTTTTATTCCTCGTTTCTTTATTTTGATGTAGATATATTTCGGTATACCTGTCTTTCTGAGAGCCTGTATGTCGGGGGATCTATACCTTTATAAGAAGTCGCCAAATAGCAGACATAAAAAAGTGCAGCGAACGGGCTGCACTTTTTGGGGGAAACTCAACTCACTGAACGTGCATGAATTGATTAACGCGTCGCACGTTCCGCCGTAATACGGATCACATCCACAACCACCGCGCTGGCCGCTTCTAGTGACGGCACTGGCAAGTATTCGTAGATAGAGTGGAAGTTGTGCGCACCGGTAAAGATATTCGGACACGGTAGGCCTTTCTGTGACAACACAGCGCCATCGTAACCACCACGCATTGGCGTCGCTTTCATCACAATGTTATTGCGAGCATACGCTTCTTTGGCGATATCAATCGGGAAGCTCGCATCACCTTCTAGGCTATTCGCGACGTTCTCGTAACGATCAGACAAACCAATCACCACACTGCCCTCACCCCATAATGCAACACAGTTATCCGCCAACTGCTGTAGGAATGCCATTCGCGCTGCATAGCCTTGCTTAGTGAAATCACGCACATCCATTTTCAGAACGGTTTTCGCACTGTTGCCAGCCAGCTCTTTCACCCAGTAGTAACCTTCACGGCCTTCGGTGTATTCAGGCGCTTCACCACCCGGTAGCATGGCAATAAATTTGTGTGCCATCAGTAAAGAGTTCTTCAACTTGCCTTTGGCTGACATTGGGTGAGCAGATTGGCCAATGAAGGTGATCACTGCATCGCCTGCATTCCAGTTTTCATGCACGAATTCACCAATGCCACAGCAATCCAGCGTGTAGCCAAAGTCAGCACCAAAGCTGTCAACGTCAAACGCTTTCGCGCCACGTAGACCTTGCTCTTCATCGGGCACGAAGGCCACTTTCACTGGACCATGCTTGATCTCTGGGTTAGCAATTAGCACCTGCAGGGCATGCATAATTGCAGCAATCGCAGCTTTATCGTCGGCACCTAGTAGACTGGTGCCGTCAGTCACGATAATGTCCTGGCCTTGGTAATCCGCCAATTCAGGGAATTCGGCTTGTTTCATCACGATATCCAACGCGCTGTTAAGCGTAATATCGCCACCGTCGTATTTCACTACCTGCGCTTGCGTATCATTGGTCTGCTCCATACTGGTATCTAAATGGGCAAAGAAAGACACGGTTTGCGTTGGGTAATCCACATTACTCGGCAACGTTGCTGTTAAGATCGCAGTATCGCGTAAAACGATCTCTTCCATACCCAACGCTTCCAGCTCTTTGGCTAGCAGCTGTGCCAATTCCATTTGACCCGGTGATGACGGCATGATCCCCGCCGCGCCATTCTCACGGCTCGTCGTGGTATTCACTCGGGTGTAATTCAAAAAACGCTCAACAATATTCATGCAATGCTCCCAACGTTTAACAGTGACGCCGCAGTGTGTTGATGACACAGATTGCCAAGAGACTCAAGGGTAACAAGGCACAATCACGGCAGTCATATTTGGATAAAAAGAGATGGCTATTTACTCACGTCTTATCTGATCTCGGCACACGGCCTCAACAATAGACATAAGAGAGAAATAAAGAGCTATCGCTTTTCGCAATCAGAGCGCGATATGGCGGCGATGTATGACCATCATTTTCGCCAAAACACACCCGAAAAAAGAAAGGCTGCGGGACCCCCTCCCACAGCCTTATTCGGTAACGGTTACACCAAGATTTGAGAACAAATCATCACGGTTAACAAACCACCCAGCATTGGAATCGCCGTACGTTTTGCTAACTCAATCGGTGAAACATTGGCAACTGCCGCACAGGCAATCACCACACCTGCTACTGGTGACGCTGAACGCATCAGACCCGCAGACAACTGCATAGGAAGCGCAACGTGTGCCGTTGCGGTACCCACTTGCGCCGCCACATCAGGGGCCAAGTTAGAGAAACTGAAGAATGCCGCATTACCTGAGCCAGACAACATGGTGATGGTCACAATAATCACCACCAGCATGATGATCATCGCAAAATAACCCAAGCCCATGTTTGATGCAGAGCTCAGCAGCAAATCGATAAAGCCAATTGCTTTTAAACCCACGACGAACGTTTGTGCTGCAATGATCAAGGTCACGACACCAGAAAACACGTTACCCATGCCTTCAAAGTACACTTTCAATGATGCAGCCACTTCTTTACCGTCACGGGTATAGATAAAGTCACACACCATAGAAACAAACAGGGCAATAAACATCGCAGTAACCACATCCATACGGATAGAGGTAACGGCAAAGCTACTGAACGTCAGCAACAAACCCAGTGGCAAAACAGGCAGAATTGCGAACCATTTCGGGGCTTTACGCTGCTCTTTTGCATCCAGGTTAAATTCATGTTTAACGCCTTTTTCTGCATCTTTCTGATCAAAATAGCGCTGACTGAAGAAGTGCAATGTTGCAATCACAACGATCGCAACCAATGAAACCGGTAACTGGTAGCTTGCGAAATACGTTGCTACATCAATGCCAGAGACTTCTGCTGCTTTGTTCGCCGCAGAAGAGGCAGGCCCCAAATCCAAACAGCCTGTCGTCGCAACAACAGCGGCCGCTGCGGCTGGGTTACACCCCACACCAACCAATACTGGGTACATGGCAACCAATAGCAACAACGCCAAACCGGTCGCACTTGGAATAAAGATGTTGATCAACTGGCCGATCACATACGCCATTGCCAATACCAAATACGGGTTTTTGATATAAGAAAGCGGCTTGGTAGCAATTTGTACCATGGCATTCGCTGCACCAATGTGACCCATGTATTTAGAAAAACCACCCACAGCCATGATGATCAAACCCAGTTTGGCCAGCGTGGACGAGGAAATCACTTTAATCACTTCAAAGAAGTCAACAATGATAGAGCCCGTGTGTGAGCCCCCTTTGGGTAGGAACTCCGTATTACCGTTAATCACACCCAGTGCGATCATGGTTAAACCAGCAAGAAATAACACAGCCTGTGTATTGTATTTCTTAACAATAAAATAACCGACAGCAAGAATCATCGGTAGCGCTAAATACGTAATCATGAATATCCTCTTCAATAATCATCGGAGTATTAAAAGCAAGCTAAATATATAAATGTTCGTGATGCATATGCATATGTTCAATGCGTTGTATTCAGTTCTGCTTCTTACAACGTCACATCACTCACATGCAGCCACGTATTTATATGAAAATTTACATACAAATAAAAAGTGGGTTGTTGTTATGATTTAAAAATACTGAATTCTTCGAAAAGTCCTTCTATGCGTTGAAACCGATTATTTTTTCCTTGCTGCAAGGAGAGCCCTTTAATTAAGACTTCTATGAGTGAAAACCCCGCAGCACGGTTATTAAAGTAGCCTCTGCCCTCACTCTCAACGGTAAATTGCACATCGCTGTAAGGAACAAAAGGATTGACGTGTTGATCCGTCAACGTAATGATTTGACCGCCACATTCATGGAACCAACGTACCAACTTAACGGTAACGCTAGAATAACGGTGATAAGAAATGGCAAACAAGGTATCGCTTGGCGTCACATCAACCAATTGATGCGGTAACGTCGACACGTCGGCTTTTAAAAAAAACACTTCCTTGCGTAAATAGCGAGCCAGTAAGTAGAAATAATTGGCTAACGCTTCTGAGGATGCGCTCCCCATCACGTACAACTTACCGTCAGATTGACACATAATATCAATCGCACGTTCAAAGTCTTGCTCAGACAGGGCTTCAAACGTTTTTTCCAGGTTATCTTGTATTTCGTGATAGTGCGTAGCCAGTACGCCGCGAATATCATCAGGGTTCGCATCCGTACGTTGGTGCTCATAGCGTTCAATCGGAATGGTTAAGGTTTGCGTTAAGTCTTCCGTCACGTCTTTTTTGAATTCAATGAATCCGCTAAAACCTAAACGCTGAAGAAAACGGCCTAATGTCGCCTTTCCTACCCCTATTTGTTTGCAAAGATCATCAATCTTCGCAAAGGGTAATACCGAATAATGCTGCATAAAATACTGTGCAATACGCGTTTCAGCATCCGTGTGCGTATCGAATTTATTCACAGCATTGATGAACGCTTGCTTGTTCATGGAGGTGATTTCCCGTTCAGTCCATTTCGTGGGAAATTTTTCCACCTACAGGACATTTAGGCAAGGGAATGAGAATTTCCCATAACAAATTTGTGATCGTCCCCCTTACTCACACGTTGGGTCTATATCCCGTTAATCTTTATTAACAATAATATTTACACGCCGTTAACCCAACATGTGTTTTACAACCAAAAAAACGTACCTTATTTTTAACTGTTGCCGTTTATGACAGAAAATGTCATGCGCATAAAATACTATTAATACGCAACTTTGCGCATCGCCTTTTATATCAACATCGCGTTGGGAGTTTTTTCCCATTGTTTTCCCACTCATACTGTTGGCACAACACCTTTGCATCACGTTTTATATTATGACGCCGCACATACTCACTAAATCGGCACGGTAAATAACGAAAAGGTGATACTTTCACCAATGTATTCACTGAAAGATCACTCTCCCTTTTTTATTATGTGCCAATTTCGTCCCTCTTTATTGATGACAATTTCACCAATATAACGATAGACCTTACTAATCAACCACCTGAGTTCACAAAAAACAACCGATTGCGATAAATTTCAAAAATGTCGATCTCAGTTCTGATTTTTTGCAATTGCTCAGGGTTTTCATCTCAGATATAGTGCGCAAGCCTCAAATATGTAAGGCTTTTTTTATGACAACGCGATGTATCGCTGTCATTTTTCCTCTACGAAGATACTTATAAACAGGTAGTTATATGAAGTTATCTAAGCCTCTTGTCGCTTTGTCCGTCACCGTCGCTCTTGCGGGTTGTGTGCAAAACAACACACAGTCAGATGATACGTTCACCTTAACGGTGGCACACATCAACGATACCCATTCAAACTTTGATCCGGTGAAATCGAGCTTCGTAGCGAACGATACCCTTGTTTATAACGAGTTTGGTGGCTACCCTCGCCTTCAAACGATGGCAACGGAATACAAACAAGCCGCAAAAGATGAGAACCGTAGTTTCTTGTTCCTTCACGGTGGTGATGCATGGCAAGGCAGTGCCTACTTCAAGCTTAATGAAGGTGCGATGAACGCGGAGTTGCTAAGCCAAATGGGCCTTGACGCCATGGCATTGGGTAACCATGAATTTGACCTAAACAACGCCAAGCTTAACCAATTCATCAGCGACATTAATTTCCCTGTTGTTGCTGCGAATATCGACACCAGCAAGGATCCTGATCTGAAAGGTCAAACGAACCTGAAGCCGTACGTGCTGTTTGCTTTCGATGGCAACACCAAAACCCCAATCACTGATATCAATAACCTGCCTGCAGATAAAGACATCGTTGCCGTCTTCGGTATCGCCCTTGATGACATGCCAAATCTTGCGCCTAACACAGGTAAAGTAGAATTTGCCGACATGGTGACGTCTGCACAAGCCACGGTTGATATGTTGAAGGCGAAAGGCGTGAACAACGTTATCGCACTGACCCACATCGGTAATGCGGTAGACGTTGATGTGGCATCAAAAGTGAACGGTATCGACTTGATCGTCGGCGGCCACTCGCACACGCTATTGGGTGACTTCACTAACATCGGCCACGACCATTCGGGTACTTACGCACAAATGGTGAAAAACCCGAACGGCATGACTCAAACGTGTGTCGTACAAGCGGGTGAATACGCGCAAGCCATCGGCCAGCTAGATGTAAGCTTTGATCAACAAGGCAACATTACACAGTGTGCTGGTCTGAATACCCTACTAACAAACGATGAATACTTCCATTCACCAATGCGTGAAGCTGACAGCAAGTTCAGCGCAGATGAAACGGCGGATGTTGTTGAGTTTGTGGAAGGTGAGAAAAACATCGCAATCACGGCAGAAGAAGCAGCGATGCGCAGCTTGATCGACAGCAAATACAAGCCAGCTGTTGATAAAGCGTACGGCAAAGTGATTGCACAGGTACCGGTTGAGATCCGCCATGAGCGTCGCCCTGGTGATCGCGGTACAGACAAGCACGGTTCAGATGTCGCCCCTATCTTGGCAGAAGGTCAGTACTTCTGGGCGAACTCACCTGAAGTTCAAGCGTTGACTGGCATGAAAGTTGACTTCGCGCTGATCGGTGCGGGCGGTATCCGTAAGAACATTGAAGCGGGCGAATACCGCGAAGGTAACATCGCGCTAGAGTTGATCCCTTTCTCTAACTTCATGTCTGTTGTGCCGGTTAAAGGCAGCGTGATCACATCGCTGATTGAAAGCACAGTGAGCGCAACGCTACCTGAAGGCGCACACGCAGGTAAATTCCCTTACGGTGGCCACATTCGTTACCAATTCACTGAAACAGCGAAAAACAAAGCCGGTAAGCTGGATTTCGTAGAGGTGATGACAGGTACAACCGAGAAACCGGTTTGGATGCCAATTGATGCTAACAAAACCTACAACGTTGCAATCAACAACTACAATGCCACCGGTAACGACGGTTGGACACCGCTATTCAACGCACAGAAGAAAGATTCTGGCCGTGTTGACTTAGCGTATGTGGACAACAAGCTAACCGCTTTCCCTGTGAAACACATTGAAAGTGTGAACGGCAAATACAAAGTGCGCTACGAAGGTTCGGCACCGAACTGTAAAGCGGACAACACCCGTTGTAACACGGATGCACAAGCCGTGATTGACTACATGGCGGAAAATACGCCTGTACTTAAGCCATTGCCGTATGACGTGGTGACGTTCAACCGCGCCAACTGATCTGCCATGTTCTGACACCCCAATGTCAGACATTTATGCAAAGGGCCTGTTCGCAGGCCCTTTTTTATGCAGATATTTTGCGCGGCCAGAAGCGGTTCACCGCATAAGGCTTTATCCCGCCCCCATGGTCTATTACACTACCCCGCGGCTTGATAATACGCAGCACGTAACATTCGCTTGAACGGCTAAGGACACACTGAATGCAACAAGTAACCATTGCTCCAAATCCACAGATTGCCACTATCTTCCAAAAATGGGCAGAAGACTGGGCCAAAGATGCACAAAGCGATCAGAAAGACACGGCAAACAAATTCCATACCGTGTACAACATTGCCGCAAACATGTTTCAGAAAGGTGGTGATGTCGATTTACAAATCTTGCATGCGCTATTTGAAGACTGTAAGCAGAAGCTTGAAAATGCACAAGCGATGAGCGCCAAAGTAAAAGCGGCATTGAGCGAAGATGATCCTCGTGCACAAGCGATCATCAGTAAAATCAATCTGACTGCCAACGATGCCTCACACGTGGTGCGTTATTTGGGTCAGCTATTGAAGCCTGCGGCATAATCGCCTCAGCGACCTTTTATGATTCACCACCCTGTCGGTGGTGAGTCCATCTCTCCCACCC
The DNA here is from genome assembly GCF_059941365.1 of Photobacterium sp. 270122K. Taxonomy (NCBI): domain Bacteria; kingdom Pseudomonadati; phylum Pseudomonadota; class Gammaproteobacteria; order Vibrionales; family Vibrionaceae; genus Photobacterium; species Photobacterium sp. 270122K. The sequence continues at coordinate 139,983 of NZ_JBPOEN010000010.1, read as the reverse complement.
GCCACTTTCACTCTCACCCGTATTCACTCTCCTCGTCATAGTTCCTGATTCTGTGCTGACATTGCTCTCAGTGAAAAAGTTGAAATTCATCTAAACCCCGAATTGTGTATATTGTTTTTTATGCCGTAGGAGCAGAGCGTAGTGATCTCGCGATTCTGTATTTCAAGGACAAGAATGAAAAAGACACTGGCATTGGGCATCAGCAGTATTGTGGCACTGCTCATCTCAACAAGCACGTTGGCTGATAATCACCAAAAACAACTGGCCGACAGCATCCTCAAATCCCCTACGCTAAGCTGTTTGGGAACAGAGCCCTTCTGGGGGATCGATGTCAAAGGCAAAGCGCTGATCTTTTCTGATTTAGGCGGAGAACAGACCCTTTTTAACATCAACTTCTACAGTAGCAGTATCAATCATACCAACCGCTGGGTCATGCAAGCTATCAACAAAGACGCAGAGCAACCCATCTCTCTTGCCCTGCATGAAACCGGTGAGTGCACGGATGATATTAGTGATTTTCGCTATCAACACGAAGTGATTGTGACGATGCCAGATCACGCCGTTTACAGCGGTTGTTGCAATCGCCTGCCGTTGAAAGACGGTAGCGGACAATAAGCAACAAAACAGACAAAAATCCAAGTGAAAAATCCACAAAAAAGGCATCCACACGGGATGCCTTTAAGTACGGATTTTATGGTGGTTTCATTCAGCGTGTGGCGCTGTTTTTTCTCGCTGACGAAAAGTCGATTTTGGCTGGAAAAACTCACACGCCGCCCGTGTGGCTAACGTGGGTTGCTCCCACGCACCACACAAGTCTTTAAGGTTATCCGCAGTACGGGTAAACTGACGACACTGACCGCATTTATTCATCGTCGAACACACTCATTATTATTACTTAGCTAAACGCGTCACTAGACGATTTTTGTCACCTTTAGATCCCGTAAATTCAGCTATTTCTTTATAAAATGCGCCATAAAAACATGGAAACATTGCCGCCATGACAAGAAAGTAGCTCACTTTATAGCGAAATGGTGTTTCACCGTTTTCAGACATATCAAAGAACATCGCACCACTAAAAACTTGTAGAACAAGCAAATAAAGGGTTACAAGTGAGCCAATGATTAAATAAATCGGTAATACCACAGAAAATACAAAATTAAATAGAACAGCCATAATATAAGAAAAGATATACGATAGAACAGACAACATAAATACATCCTTGATTAGTTGAGCTAGCATTCCTGAGTTGCTAATTTATCAGCAACTTTTACCGCATAAACAAGAATGTTGCCCCTCCTCTAACTAAATTGAAAATTTTGGAGAAGCGTTCCACTTAACTGTAAATGAATTAGTTATCAATAACCTAGCACATCGATACTTTTTTATTCATCGCACCACACGACATTCACTTATTCCCCAACGCATGATTCAAACCATCCGCTAGCCGATATCCCGCCAGCGCCAATCGCTTTTCTACGGCGGCTTGTCCCTGCTGAATATAGGTTTGAGTCGGTTGCGCGTTTTGCTTCACGCTATACACCAAAGGTGCCAACTGCTCACTTTCCTCAATCCATCGTGCGACATCACCGGGTTGCCCCAAGGTGAACGTGGTTTTCGGATACTCTTGCTGCAACGCAGTCACTAATTCCACCACATGTTGTTTATCGTCTAACAGCCCTAAGCCGTCATCCCATAAATGATGCAGGTTTTTCTTGGATCCCTTGAGGGTGTATTTGTTACCCCCCAGATCTGACTTACACCAGTATTTACTCAAACTGGTGGCCACGGTATGTAAGGGCTGATGGGTGTCGCCAGTAAGGTGGGCAATAAACATCAGGCTCGCCGCTTGTGGGTGTCCTTTAAAGTCCGCATACAGTGCCTGAGTGGCTAATTGAATATTGGGGTTGCGAACAAAATTACACTGACTGCTGGTTGGGTAGACCGCATTAATGTAATGCCATTGATTGGTTTTTTTCTCGTCCCACCGATTCAAAGAAGGTGGCATTGCCTCCCCCATCTGTTGCCAGACGCTTTGGGCGGGTTGTTTGCGAATCATATCCGGCACAACCGCGAGTTGGGCAAACGCACTCACGTCTTTATAACTGCCGATGATATGTTGGGTTTTCTTCGGTAATGCATTCACCGCCTTCGCCGTCAATGCATCCACCTTGTCACGCGCCACCGGTGTCAGATTTTGATAGGCAATTTCCGCCACAATCACATGGCCTTCAAAGTTCCATGCTTGTACGGGCAATGGCAAAGTACTTAATGGCATCAACGCTGCGGCTGCGAGCAACGATTTACTGTTTATCACCTGACTCATACTCCGCCTTTCGTTATTGTTTGCTGTCGATAGAATGCGTTCGCCACGAAAAAAGATCGCTTAACCTGTGCCCATGATAATGTTCAGGACAGTGGATACGACGATAATTCACTACAATACCAATCACAGCAGGTACGGCGAATAAACACAATGCTGTCTGAAACAGGTTTTCAGCCCCTGAGCGGAAAATGATAAAACCATTAAACGCACACAACGCCAGTAATACTGCGTTAGCTCTGATAGCCCAGCGCGCTAATTGGATGTAGCCCTGCCAATCATACACTTTCCAATTCAGATGAAAGGTCAAGCACTGCGGACATAATCGGGACAATGGAATATCAGCCAGCTCAGCATGACAACTGGGGCAACGGGCTTTTTTCATTTCAACGTCCCCTTACTTCACACCTTGAGGCGCATCGGCTTGAGTCGTATCACCTTGAGTGACACGATCTTCGGTGACAGGTTCTTCCGCCAAATACTCTTCCAGCAACTCAACATCCACCGTAAACCCTTCACGGGTTTTCACTGCAACGTAAAACGCTGCGTTCAAGGCCGAATAGAGTTCACTATAACGCGGTGACAGTTCTCGCACCGCATAATGACCAAAGGTGAGCGAATGCAGGCGCTGATGATCGCTATCTTCGCCGGAAAAATACGCAATCAGCCATGCCAGTTCTGTTTCCACAGAAGAATGGATTGGCGCGATAAATGCGGCGGGATGGGTATGCAACAGCGCAAGCGCCTGTTCGCACACGGCCATTTTTAGTGCTTCCTGACTCATCTTTCCACTCCTTCATCTGTCCTTTATATGTCCTCGTCTCAGTATCCACAGTCGTACAGACCGGCACAACCTATTAACCACAAAAATCCCTTCTTGTGCCCGAAGCCTAATGCAAAACGTGTAACAGCACCTTTGTACTGATAACAACGCAACAAATAGCAGTAAAGCGCTACCATTTATGCTTGGGATAATTTAATTGCCCAAAAACACCCCTTGAATGAACATTTTTATGTTGCAAACGTTTACGCAGGCGTTAGAATCCACCGCAATCGTTTACCCTGTAGTTTGTGAGTGTATTATGTCGACCCCTAAAATGAATCTTGATTCATTTTTCAAAATCACGGAACGCGGCAGTAGCGTCCGCCAAGAAGTCCTCGCGGGTTTAACCACGTTTTTAGCCATGGTCTATTCAGTGATTGTAGTGCCGACCATGCTAAGTGCCGCCGGTTTTGATGCTGGCGCGACCTTTGTTGCTACTTGTTTGGTTGCCGCATTTGGTTCACTGGTGATGGGCTTGTGGGTCAACCTACCACTGGCAATTGGTTGTGCTATTTCATTAACTGCATTCACCGCATTCAGCCTAGTTCTCGGTCAGAACGTACCGGTACCTGTCGCGTTAGGTGCCGTCTTCCTGATGGGTGTCATCTTCACCCTGATCAGTGTGACCGGTGTCCGTACATGGATTTTGAATAACATGCCGTTTGGCATCGCGCACGGTACGGGCATTGGTATCGGCTTATTCTTACTGCTGATTGCCGCGAATGGCACGGGCTTGATCGTGAAAAACGCAGGTGCAGGTTTACCTGTTGCGCTTGGCGACATTACCTCTTTCCCTGTATTAATGACGATGCTTGGCTTGGCGGCCATTTTAGGCCTTGAAAAGCGTAAAGTACCTGGCGGTATTTTAATGGTGATCATCGTACTGTCTGTACTCGGCCTCATTTTTGATGAAAACGTCAAATACCAAGGCTTATTCGCCCTGCCGTCACTGGCGACCGCCAATGGCGAATCGCTCATTTTCTCAATGGATGTCAAAGGCGCACTGAGCGCGGCCGTATTGCCTTCCGTACTGGCACTGGTCATGACTGCGATTTTTGATGCCACTGGCACCATTCGCGCGATTGCCGGCCAAGCCAACCTGCTGGACAAAAACGGTAACATCATCAATGGCGGAAAAGCACTGACCGCTGACTCAATGAGTTCTGCGTTTTCAGGTTTAGTGGGCGGCGCCCCGGCGGCGGTTTACATCGAATCGGCGGCGGGTACAGCGGCGGGCGGTAAAACAGGCCTGACCGCCAGTGTGGTGGGCTTCTTGTTCTTACTGACGATTTTCTTGTCGCCTCTGAGCTACCTTGTACCGGTTTACGCAACCGCACCTGCACTTATGTATGTAGGCCTGTTGATGCTGAGCAACGTCAGCAAACTTGATTTTGATGACTTTGTCGATGCAATGTCAGGTTTGATCTGTGCGGTATTTATCATTCTGAGCGGTAACATCGTGACAGGTATCATGCTGGGCTTTGTCAGCTTGGTGATTGGCCGCCTGTTTGCAGGCGAAATAAAGAAATTGAATGTAGGCACCGTGGTGATCTGCATTGTATTGGTGGTGTTCTACTTAGGTGGCTGGGCGATTTAAGCCTTCCCTCCCACACCTATTTTTTTATCACCGATATCCCCAAACGATATCCCGATAACAGAGACTCAAACAAAAACGCCGATCGCATCCCCCCTGCGACCGGCGTTTTTCTATTCTGTACAGCCCTCTGCACATACCATTTATCTGTCACTTTGGTTGATAATGCGCATCGACCCAAATTTCATTAATTTCATCGGCTTGTTGCTTAAACAAAAAGCGGTTTCACATGCGGTTTTCTGATATATACCAAAATAAACACGGCTAAAGCGGTACTGATGCACTGCATGATCACGTTACCTACCGTCATCTCAGAGCCCGGGAAGATAGGAAAAACCGACGCCACCCCCATCGGAATAGACAGTCCATACAAGCCATTAGTCAATGACCAGCCCCAGCGTTTCAAGTTAAAAAAGCCAAACACCGACGCGAGTAAGCCAACACCCAGTATCACACTCACCACAGCCATCGCCGATACCCATAGTGGAAAGTCCGGCATTGATGAAGACAACGCTAAAAGCCCCCCTCCAGCCATTGTGCTCAATAGTCCCCCAAAACCGCTATACACTGCGATCACGGTAATACCGGTAGGCTTCTTTTTATTGCTCATTATCACTCCTTGATTATGTGACTATCGCCGTTCACTGAAAATACAAGAGATAGGTTTCAGACTCTCATCTATTTCCGTCAACGCGTCGTCTGCTTTTCCAATATCATCTCATACTGTGATTTAGGCGCATCAAAGTACGTAGCATGAACATAAGCATGCCAATCTTTCAATAAGGCGTCCATAGGCATATTTGTCACCTTCGTAATATCACCATTGTTCTTTATAAGAGTGAGTAGCGCATCTTTTCCCCATTTCTTATCAATATATTCACCAATGGTATAACCTAATTCATAAATAGCAGCGCTTTGATTAAAATTCGCATTTAAATCATTTACAAGATAATCAAAACGGTCGCGAATTAAATGCAAGCGATTCGCGTAATACCACACAGGTTCCGATTCATAAATGGCAATCGCCTCCCATAACCAACGCGGATTATTGGCAAAGGCAGGATTCACGTTCAATGTCACTAAATGGACAAATTCATGTAACGCTGTCTGCGCCGTTTGGCCTTCTGTGTAGAGTAATCTAAGTTCATTTTTAAACACATACCCCGTCGAACCCGGAAATTGAACACCCAGTGCGTCCTTCTGTGCGGCTAAATAGTCTCCTCCGCTCTTCCACACACGCACGGTTATGGATAGCATGGTTGCCAGCTGAAAGTCCGCCAATAAACGCGGGGTATTATTCGACAGTGTCTGGTGGATAGCGGGAATAACAGATGCTGGCAGTTCATTATACAAAACGTACTTAAACGCGCCTTTATCGGAAACATAACAATCATCACAGGTTTCAGACGCATTCACCCACGGTGAAAGACAGATCAGCAAAGTAGCAATAACGGTGATCACGCCATGATGTAAGCGTACATAAAACATATGTTTTATCCTCTGATTTTTATCTTTATGCCCATGCTTCACACTATCAATTTTTTATCGATTGATGAAACACTTACAGACATAAAGACAAGAGGATGCACTAACATTCTGATGTAATAAGCGCGCATATTACATCGCCATCACATACTGATACACCACGTAATAAACTGACAGGTACCATATTGTCGACGGAGCCATAAATACATGTAATTTCGTTTTTCTTACTTTTTCACGGTACTTTTTACTGTCGCTTTTAGGTTCTGCATGAATTGTCGAAAGTGTGGCATAAAGTCAACAAATAACGGATGTTTGCGATCTGCCATCATCACTGGCCCTAATAAACGCAATGCAACACCCACTCGCGTTGCATCATTGACATCTAAACCGCTGCCTTGCTTTAATTTTTCGACAATTTCAAGCATATCTTCACGATCTTGAACCGTAAGCGTCAGTGTTTTCTCTTCTTCAATCCCCATCTCTTCAATGGTGATACGGTATTCATGGCCACGTTTTTTAGCAGGTGTTGCCGCCAAAGAAGCGGCGGTGTTTGTCTCTGTATTTTTCATCTCGGTTTCCTGTGCAGTCTGTGTCTTTAATGCTTGATCGTCTGAAAGTTCAAGGTGCTGTACATCGTCTTTTTGTGCTTTCATCATTTTCTCCGCAAATTACATTAGCGATTTAAAAACTGTTTGATTTTAGGTTTTACGATAATTGCCATGATTGGCATAACCACAAGGCTAACGGGTAATGCAGCCCTGAGCCCACTCCACCATCCCGCCATAAATTGCTGATAATCTGTAAAACCAAAGTGGCTGGCGGCGGCCATAAAGGCCACGATGGACTCCATCACACAGGCCATAATCAACCCAATAACTATATTGCGAGTGGTCTCTTTGGCATAAGGCATCAGATAACCGATCAGGCGACTCACCGCCCACAGGCTCATAACGGCAAGAGGCTTCACCGTCAAAATAACCGTGCCAAACGCACGCAGCCAATCCTGCCAAAAGGTATCCGTTATCCCCACATTGCGGTAGGTCATCACACCGGTTAACAGGCCGCACATGCAACTCATGACACCGAACAGCACCAATACGCGTGACAAGGTCCAGCGTGAAACCGGTTTAGCGGGTTTATTCTCAGGGCCTGTCTCTGTCACTTCTGCTATTAGCGCATTATTCACACCTAATCTCCTACGGGGTGCGGTTCACTCGGCAATAGGCTGGACAGTCACACGGTTAAGCATTCCTGCACTTGCACACGCCAAGCTTTAAGTTGATAATGTCAACTATAGATCACATAGTTGACGTTATCAACCATATTTTTAAGGTTCACCCTATGGCCAATGGCACATCGTTAGACAGCCTGTTTCATCTTGTTCATATCATGAAGCGTCAAGTCCATGATCATATTGAACAATTAGGCTTACCTTTAGCTCCGATGCATATACGCGTGATTAAAATCATTGATCGGAAATCGCCGTGTACTGCGAATGACATTGTGCAGTTTTTACAGCGCGACAAGGCGCAAGTGACGCGCTTACTCAATACACTGATTGAACAAGGCTATATTGAAAAAGTCCCGAATCCGGATGATAAACGCAGCCAGCGACTGCTTCTCACCGACAGTGGCGCAACCATCATGGCGCAGATAAATGACATAGATAAACAGATGGGGCAGCAACTCACTCAAGGGATCACGTCAGAAGAGTTGGCCGCATTGCAGCGTATAACGGAAAAGATGGCGACGAACCTACGTTAGCTATTTCTACCCATATCCCCCGCGATACACTGATCTGCGAAATAATGATCTGCGAAATAACGATTTGCAATAGAACGACCCGCACGTTAAGAGTGACTTAACGGGCGGGTATGATTTACTCAGCGGTAGCCACTTATCTCAAAGATCGATATACAAGTGCAGCATGTCTTTATGCTGTATACCGTTTTCAAAAATGGGTTCTGCGTAATGGGTAAGAAAATGATCGTTGATCACTGCATCGACTCGAAAACCCATTCTCTGGTAATACGTCAATTGATAACCAAACGTCCCCGTTCCCAACTCAACCCGTTGTACTTTTTTCTTGGCTAATGCTGCCAATGTAAATCGCAACATGTCAGAGCCAATGCCCTGCTGCTGATACTCAGGCCATACTGCAACATTGTATATTTCAGCGCAGCCATCATAGATTAATTTAGCCACACAGACGCCGACAATACTGCCATCAAGCATGGCAGCAAAACACCATGAATCATTCAAATAGGATTGAACATGATGCTCACAAGGATCGGCTTCAAGCAGAAGCTGCATCGGGATATCTACGGCGTCGACCTCTAAATATTTCATACTTTCTCATGATAAATAATGAATGGTAATGAAAGAACCTGCCTACCCAACTCACTATCCGGATAACCTCGCGGCGATCACGGATCGGTATATTGTTACCACCGAAAAAAAACGCAAAAAAAACGTGACACCCATTCCAAAAAATCACGAATACTTCACGTTCGATGCCCTATAGTGCCAGAACAAACCAGCCACATCTGGCTGAAAACAAAAACACATTGCATCACTAGCTAAAAGGCCACTAAGAGCCATGAGTCATTCAAAGAAAGTTAATCATCAGCGTCGTCCTCAATTTGAACAAACACAAAAGCGCATTGTGAAAGCCAAAGATTTGAGCGAACTGATCGTTCGTGTTCAAGGCGTCAGGAAAAAGGAAGACTGAAATAAAAAACGCACAGTAAAGAGAGCGATCTCCCCTTACTGTGCGCTTTAATCAAAGAGAACACACAAGGATTACAAGGATTGCCAGCCTTTAAACACCAGGTTCGGTGGTGACGTGGTTGTTACTTTCCCCACTTCTGCATCCCCAATCGCTTCATCGTAATGAATGCCGCCAGCTCCAGTCACGCTGACCGATTTTCCTAGCAAAGCCCCTTTAAACCCAACGCTTGAGCTGATGGCGATATCCGTTAGCGGCGCATAAATCGCCGCGTAAACTTGTTCTACACCACCGGTTATATAGACGCCCGTACCACTGTAAGAACTGAAGATTGAGAACACCGGTAAGCCATCCGCCGTTAAGCCATACGTCGGCGTTAATACTTCTGAACCAGCACCGATAATCAAGTCACCTTTTACGAGAAGGGTCAGGCTGCTGTTATCAGGAATCGTCAGTGTGCTCGCCCCCGACATAATGAAGTTACCCTTCACAAACATGAAAACATTATGCCCCGCTTTCACCGCTAACTTACCGTTAATGTTCGCGTTGTCATACATTAATATCGGCTGTGTCACACTGATAAAGGGAGCGTTACGGGCAGCAATGGGTGATGGCTTTGTGCTCGCCGAACCAGGCCAATGCGTAAACTCCCCCAGACTATTACTCAGTGTGTAAAGCGTCGTATCGCCACCGGTATCATTCACATCCAGATCTTTGGCATGATCCGCGAAAGACTCTACCGTGAGCAGTTGGTTTTCAATGTCCAACGGGTCACAGGTCATATCATTCGGATCGCTGATATCGACAACCCCATCGTCAATCGGGATCATATCGACCATCGGCACGAAGGCGATGTCAGGCTGCGGCGGATCAACCTTATACGGGGGATTCAAATAATCGGAATCTGGAGCCCCCGACCATTCTTTGGCGAAGTTGCCCACCCCTGCATAGGCTAAATTATCATGGTTGATAACGGCATTCGTCGTCAGTAACGTGACATTCTGTTTTGATTTTACGCCATCGACACTGCCTTCATATTGCGAGTAATGACCGTACGTTTGCGCTATCCCCAAGGCGGTGACCTGACGCAGTGTAATATCGCCCGTTGATAAGATATCGCCACCAATACTCTCACCCGTCGCAGTGACATACCCTGTCGAAACAATGTTACCGCCGACCTTGGTTTGTTCCACTTTGACATAGTCATTCGCATGGATTGACCCCGCCACGGCACCGTTTTTTTGATTGAAATGCTTATAGGTAAAAACATCTCCCCCAATGGTGCTATTGTTGAACATATTGATGGTGCCATTACTGCTGAGATTCCCCGTAATATGCGCAGAGCCCCCAAATTCCACGTTCCCGACAGCAATGACATTCCCATCAATCTTGCCGGTGCCCGATAATTCAACCAAGTCATTCGCGTTCAGCGTTCGGACCGTCACGTTCCCTGCGATATTCGGCTCACCATCAGGCTTGAGTGCGCCATAATCACCCAGCGCTGAGTTATAACTGTTAATTTTACCGCTGCCGCTGAGCGCTACACGATCGCACCCTACAATACCGCGCCCAAATGCCGACGATGAGGTAGACGTTGAACTCTCCAGTTCAAAATTGGCCTTTAACACCGTTTTACCATCAAAGCGCAACCCATCACTTTGTAATACCAACTTATTGGTGCCTGCCGCGGCATCAATGGTCAACGCATACGTCATATCGGTTATGCCGGGGGCGCTACCGGTTGTTTCCATCCCGGCAAGGAGCACGTCCAACGTTTTATCTGGGTGTAGCGCAAGTTGCTCATTGAGATAGTCATAGGTATCAAACACCCCTTTTTCTGCCACCAAACGTGCATTGGTCTTTTTCTGAAAGTTACCGCTTAAACGCTCTTGGGTAACATTGTCTTTTAGGGAGTTTAATACCAATCCACCGGCCATCATGCTTAATATCAGCACGCTGATTAAGGCGAAGCCGCGTTCTTTTTTCTGTTTCTGTGAAGCGTTCTGTTTCGCGGAATAATGCTTTAAGCGTAACGTTTGCACGTCTAACCTCCTGTCGCCTTTGCCAGAATAATACCCGTCAGGGCGATATCAATTTGAACCGGTGATGCTGCGCCTATACCGGCCGACTCACCATTTTGTGCCTGTGGTGTCACGGTGATCGACACCAAATTGTTTGTTCTTTCAAATGCAATATCTTGTAAGCCCGTTAAAATGGTTTGCAGATGACCGCCTATATCACACTGTAAATGCACACCACTATGACTGTATGTTTCGGTATAAGCCGCCGTGGGGCGTGATCCATCACATGCGACGGTATTCGCAGCTTGTTTCGTTTCTAAATGACCCGGATGATGAATAACGACATGCCTCGCCTGTTTTAGGCTGCGGGTAAATGTCTGCGTGCTGAATCGCAGTACCTCTTGGGCATTCTCTATATTTTTACTGCTTTGAATCACCCCTTTTATTGAGGCGTAGCCCATGATTACACCCATAAGAAGTATCATGCTCACCGACATCCCAATTAATAATTCAACCAAGGTAAAACCTGAATTTCTTTTCATTTTAAATGGCATGGCAACGACTCGGTAACTTAGGAAAGGTGGCATTAACATTGATCTGGTTATCGTTTATGGTTGTGTCTTCATTATTAATACGTTTATCTGTCCACTTCACATTTACCGTGACATTATTACTGAACGCATTGGCTTCTGCCCCAATCAGTCGCATTTGGTAACCGGTTAACTGTGGGGATAACGTATTATCAATGTAGGGTTGATCAAACGCTTTCACACCATGCTGAATTTCACACACATCCCCCCATACACGTTCAACCACATTATTGGCTTGAATCATTGCCAAGGTATATTGAAAGCTATTGTTGGCATATTGCAGGGATTTAAGTTGTCCGGCCGCTAAGGCCAGTAATGCAACGCTAGAAATAAATAAAGCAACCAACGCCTCAATGAGTGAAAATCCCCGTTGCGGTTTATATCGTTGTGTCATGAACAACTCGCCTCCTTTTTTATCACGCTTTGGCCACTGGAAAAGAGACACAAATGACGATCACTGGTTTGGCTATCACCATCAGTAATGGTCAAGTGGCCAGTAGGCATGGTGCCCGTTTTCGAAATCGTGATATTTCTTAAATTGCTCACAGTAACGGTTGGATGCGTCGGCATAAATTCAGCCAGTGTTTCTTCTTCTGGGGTGCCTATATTGATTTTGACGAGCCATTTCGTATCAACCACCACCAAATCAATTTGGCTGGCACGCTTTGCGGCTTCACTGCGCGCAAACTTTACGACACTATGTAATTGGTTGGCATTGGTCACAATGCGCTCACGCTTCACCTGTGCAGAGAAAGACGGGATAGCCACCGCAGCTAAAATACTGACTATTGATACCGTCACCAGCATCTCTAATACCGTAAAACCACCGCGTTTCACGTTACTGGCCTTTCGTTTTTTCATCACATCTACCTCCAACAGCCTGTCGTAACGGCCGTTTTTTGTCCGCGATGATCGATACTCATATCGCCACATTCATCATTCACTTGTACGCCTTGTGGGACAGCGGTGAGTGTAAACGTCAAAGAGTCGTTCGTATTACCTGCCGTCAACGCTGAGGCGGTAGAAGCGGTATAGGTAAAACGGTAATTCTCCGTTTCAGTGATCGTAAAATCGTCGGGATATCCCCCCAAACGAGTAAATTGCCGCTCTAAAGTGCCCACTTGCTGTAATAAAAACTGCTGCACGTCGGCACGGCGAGCCTCTTGCACGTGCTGCGTATAGGCAGGGACTGCAATCGCCATTAACACCCCAACAATGGCAACAACGAACATTAATTCAATTAAGGTAAATCCTTTTTCACGTGCCTTCATGTTAGCCTCGATGCTACTCAACCGAATATTACAATTTTGTTAAAATGTAACGGCGAGAATAGCGATCGTGTTTCAAATTGTAAATATGCACAAAGATAATTAATTGATACCCTACAGGAATTCATGCCGCATTCAATATAACACAAAGGGATTCGCAATTGATAATAAATACAGTAAATATCACTGGCATAGTTGATTATTTATTGTCTTAATAGCAGAATATTAATCAGTATATACACCATTTACACAGGATAGCTTTGCTAACTGAGCAACACTGAGATTTATTTACTTATATTAAATCAATCAATAAAATATAGCGCGTGAGTTTAATGCGCCATTTTCAACCCAAACCCGACCTGTCATAATATTGACGCGTGAGGCGAGTAATGTTTACAAATTCGTACGAATAATGGTTGTTTTGTGTCTTTTGTGACTCGAATCACGAGTCTTACTCTCTGAGTTCAAGTACCTCTTACTCTTTTATAACATCTCACATTTTGGTGGCTATCCTGCTTTTATTAAACCGTACACAACATGGCTCTCTTATTTATATTTGACACTTATCTCAGTATCAATTTATATCTATAGCTAATTATCATCCTTCATCGTAATGTAGTTACATATTATTCGTTCACGTCTAATTGATTTTATTGTATTCATTTTCCGCTAGAACGATAGATGGTGATGGTCTACATGGCTTGCTATTTCAAATATTGATGTTGTTGCAATTAATTAGTGATAAGGATAGAACACTATATGCGTATGAAATTCGCAAAATCATGGATGTTTATACCACTCGTTCTCATTGCCGGCTGTAACAGCGGTGATAAAGAACATGATTACTCTCGTTACGATCGCTATGGCGAACCGACATACCGCTTAACATCTGCATATACCATTGACCTGCTGAATCATAAAATCGGCACACATGAATACCCCACTTACGTCCACACGCCTGCGGATTACGACCCAGATGGACACCCTTATCCCGTCATTTATGCTACGGACGGACAGTGGACGAGTGATGAATATGACGCCATATTAGATGAACTCGGTACACAAGTGATTCTTGTAAGCATTGGCGAAGGGCCAATGAATCAAAGACAGCAAGATTACATCCAACCGGGCTTAGACAACTACTTTAAGTTCTTAAGCAAAGAGCTCATTCCCCAGGTTGAGAAAGACTACAATATCGATCCGACTCAAAGGCTACTTGTCGGTTATTCTTTTGGTGGCAATATGGCTGCTACCATTATGATGCTGGATGACCCCTTCAATCCTGTGTTTAGTGCCTATGCCGCGTATGATCCTGCCTTTCGACATACCTTTAATCACCAAATACATGAATTCAATGATTACTTCGACCAACTCGTTGATGATAGATATGCGGCATCCGAAACGTGGAATACCGAGTTACTCATGACGGGAGCCTTACAATCCACATTGACAGAAAATGTGAAAACACATTCAGCAAGACTTAACAACCGTGAATTCAAAGACCTGAAAATTGAAACTGCGTATTTTGATGTTGACCATGACAGCATTGCCTTGCCGTCGTTCCGATACACGGTTAACCATTTCTACCCAACGACGCCGATTCCGGCACCTACCGACAAGTAAATAATGAACAAAAAACCGCCTCTTTTTAGGGGCGGATTTCCGCAACAAAAGCGTTGACCTATGAGCATGTCGTAAACGCCGTTTTATCGCAAAATTTGCTTGGGTGTCTTTGTTGTTCATCTTTTTGTTCATCCGTATTCGTACTTTTTTCACTATTTTTGCGTCTTTTTTTCTCTCACTCCGTCTTATCCGTATCAAACAAAAAGAATGAGAGAAACACATGTTTACCGAAACGCCAAAAGACCCAACCATCACGCACAAATTCATTAAGCATGATAGCCAAATGCTCAATCAAGTGTACGGCCGAGATGATCTTGTTCCGTACTGGATTGCAGACATGGATTTTCCGATTGCCTCTCCTATCACTGCAGCCATGCAACAATTAGTCAGCAGAGAAACCTATTCTTATGAATTTGATTCAAAAACGGTATTTAGCGCGATTTCTGCATGGAATAAAGACTTACATGGCCTGACGCTTAATCCTGATCACTTTGTTCAAGTGCCCGGCGTATTAAGCGCCATTGCGATGTTGATCCGTGACTTTACTGAAGCCGGTGATGGCGTATTGATTCAAACACCGGTTTACCACCAATTTCGTCGCTTGATTGAGTCAGCCGGACGCACTGTTGTTAACAACACGCTGCGCGTTGAGGGTGACCGCTATATGATGGATTTTGCATTACTTGAAGAACAGCTAAAAAGCGGCGATGTAAAGATGATCCTGTTGTGTAACCCTCATAACCCCGTTGGGCGCGTTTGGAGCAAAGCAGAGCTGACGCGTTTAGTGGATTTGGCCAAGCAATATCACACGCTAATCATCAGTGATGAAGTGCACGGCGATATCGTGTTTGAGGGCGCGTCATTTACCAGTTTAACCGCATTAAACTACGACAATAGCCTAACGATCATTGGCTCTCCGGCAAAAAACTTTGGTCTAAACAGTATTTCAAACGGTTATATCTACAGTGATAACACGGTACTGCGTGACAAAATTAAGGCCACCTCGGCATCGATGTCGTTGGATCACGGCAATGCCTTCACCACTTACGCCACCATTGCCGCTTACCAAGACGGTAAAGCATGGTTTAACGCGTTCCATGCCTACACAGAGAACAACCGTGATTGGATCGTCAAGTTTGTTGCAGAGCACCTGCCACAAATCAAAGCCTTCCCACCCGAAGGCACCAATCAAATTTGGTTCGATTTTTCAGAACTTGGATTAAGCGCCACTGAGTTGAAGACCTTGCTGACCGAACAAGCACGTATGGCACTGACCCCTGGTACGTGGTTCGGAGAGCCCAATGAAAACTTTTATCGCATGAATTTCGCATCACCGCTTAGCCAAATTCAAGCATCATTTGCTTTGTTGAAAACAGCCATCGACTCAATTCAACCGTAACATTTATTCCGACTTTTGTTCGCCCTGCCGCATGGATTCAGCGCAGCCTGTTTTGCCATAGAAAGACGTGTTGAGAAACTATTATGCATGTACAAAAAAATCGTCTCAGTGAGTGGTCACTGATTATTAAATTGCTCTTGGGGATAGCTGCCGGTGCTGCCATCGGTTTCTTCGCCAATGACAACCTTATGTCCATTGTCATGTCAGTGAAATATGCCTTAGGGCAACTGATTTTTTATACGGTGCCTTTGGTGATCATCGCGTTCATTGCACCGGCTATTACTAAGCTAAAACACAATGCCAACAAGATGTTAGGGGCTGGCATTGCCATTGCGTATCTGTCTGCCGTGGGGGCAGCCGTATTTGCTTACCTAGCAGGGCTTGCAATCATTCCCTACTTGTCGGTACCGAGCGCTATCGACACTTTGCAGCATGTTCCAGAAGCCGCGTTTCAGCTTTCGATTCCGCCGGTGATGTCGGTCATGTCAGCATTGGTCCTCGCTCTGTTGTTAGGAATCACGGCATTAAGCACCAAAGCAACCATCATTGAGCAAGCGCTCAATGAGTTTGAACGCATGATGATGAAGGTGATCCACGCCCTCGTGATCCCTGTATTACCGCTGTTTATTGCTTCAACCTTTGCCGGCCTTGCTTATGAAGGCACGTTAACTCAGCAATTACCGGTGTTTCTCAAAGTCGTCTTATTGGCACTGGCAGGACATATCGTGTGGTTAGGTGTCTTGTATGGCATTGCAGGTATCATCTCGCGTAAAAACCCTTGGCAGGTACTCAAGCACTACGGCCCTGCCTATTTAACGGCAGTCGGCACCATGTCGAGCGCCGCAACATTACCTGTTGCGTTGGCTGGAGCGCGTCAATCTCACGTATTAACGAAAGAAACCGTGGACTTCATGGTACCGCTGGGCGGCACCATCCACCTTGCTGGCTCTGTGCTAACAGAAACCTTATTTGTCATGGTGATCTCGTTAATGCTGTACGGCACTCTGCCTTCTGCTGGCACCATGGCACTGTTTATTCTGCTATTTGGTATTTTTGCTGTGGGGGCGCCCGGTGTACCCGGTGGTACCGTCATGGCATCCATGGGGATTGTGGTCGGCGTCTTAGGTTTTGATCCGGCAGGTGTGGCCTTACTGATCGCCATTTTTGCACTGCAAGACAGTTTCGGCACCGCCTGTAATGTAACCGGTGATGGCGCCATCACACTGATGCTTGAAGGATTGTTTAACCGAAACGGTGAATTAACTGAACCTGATTACACTCAATACCCAGACGGTCTAACGCAACGTCCTTAGCATCATCACACCGGCGGTGGACAGCAAACTGACACTGCCTATTTATTTCATTTTAACTATTCGCCGTTATAAGGCGCACACCAAGAGAACAGTTATGCCACAAGTCATCACCAAAGGTATTAAAGCCCTTAAAGAAGAAGCCTACCTGACCGTAGAGGATCTTTCGATTGAAGAAGCCAAGCACCTGTACAACAACGACCACTATGTTTTCGTGGATGTCCGCGAAGCCGAAGAGCGCAAAAAATTGGGGATCATTCCAGGAGCCTTTACCTGCCCAAGAGGCATGCTGGAGTTTTTAATTGATCCTGACTGCCCCGTTCATAACACCGTGTTCGCCCAAGACAAAACCTATGTGTTTTACTGTGCACACGGCCTACGTTCGCTGTATGCCGCCAAGCAAGCCGCTGACATGGGGCTTGGACCAGTGAAAAACCTCGCAGGAGGATTTGCCGCTTGGACAAAACAAGCAGGCGCAGTGCAGGTCGTTAGCTGAGACTTTCATCGTCAGATTTTTCTCTATGGTTTCTTCTGTATATTTCGATTATAATCGAAATATACATTCCGTAATTCATACAGGCAAAAGGTTATGTTGTCAGAGTGGCTTGCTCACAAAGAGCAACTTCGACGTTATATTGTGAAGCAGACCGGCGATCAAGACATGGCCGATGATATTCTTCAAGACGTGTATATCAAAGCCAGCGGCCAAATTCATCAACTGGCATCGCAAGATAAATTAAAAAGCTGGCTTTATCGGATCACGCACAACACCATCATGGATGTCTACCGTGCACAACATGTGCATGACGAATTGTTTGACCATCACGTTGAGGAGGAGATCGCGCCAGAACAACGTAACCTGCAAGAAATCGGTCAATGCTTACGTCCCATGCTGGAATGTTTGCCGGAAAAATACCGGCAAGCGATGATACTGTCTGAATTAGACGGACTATCCCAGCAAGCGGTCGCCGATCACCTCGGGTTGCCTTTGTCTACAACCAAAAGCCGCATTCAACGAGGCCGAATACTGCTCAAAGATATCTTAGTAACCTATTGCCACGTCGTTGAAGGCCGTGAAGGAATTGTGGATTATCACTCAAGTCCTGAATGCCAACACTTAGCAGTATCGTGCTAATTTAAAGCCCGTTGTTAATCATCGGGCTTTTTCATGAACGTATTACAATGCTTGTGCCGAACACGTGATCTCAATCTTCGGTTGTAGCATTAAACACACATGACAGTGCGTTGATACAGCCGATTGAGCCGCTGACAAAATATCCGCCTCTGAAATGCCCTTAGCCTTCACCACAAAATGCAAATTGGCAGATTGGTATAATCGAGGCTCATCCTCTGTCAATGTGTAGGTAACGACATTCTCTAGCCCGTCAATCTCAAAACCTTGCTCTTGAAGAAGTAGCACGACATCTGTCGCACTGCACGCGCCTAATGCTGACAATAACATTTCCGTCGGGCACGGTGCTTTTTGACTTGTCGCATCGATTGCAATGTTAAACCCACCTGCCGTGGTAATGTTGAACTGGCATTCCCCGCCCCACTGCACTTTTATACTCATACTGCCTCACTGATTAATTATTAGTGGATTCAATTCATCCCGGAAAGGACAAAATCAAGGATGCCTTTACTCTTTTATTAGAACGGCGTCACATGGTTTCTTGGCGGTATTTTAACACCAGACTCAATAGGAAAATACAGATGAGATTCTTCGACAATGCTGCCATCGCCGACCAGATTATTCACTTTACCTAAGTATATAAACCCCAGCTTTTGGTATAATGCGAAAGCCCTTTTATTCGTTAGCACTGTAGTCAGTTCAATAGCTCTGCACTGATTTTCTTTAGCATCTTCAATGAGAATCTCAATAAGTTGCCCACCAAATCCTTGACCTTGATATTTTTCGGCAATCCCAATGCCTAATACTGGGAAATCAGACGCATACCACCAAAGGAAAAAATACGCGATAACGATACCATCTTCATCAAGCGCAATATATACACGGTCTTCATCCAATATTGAACGTGAGATGACGTTATCAATTGTTTCATCATCATTTGCATGTGGTGTAAAGAAGCCTCGAGCCTTTTCAGCCATCTCATTCTGAAACGTTTTAATTCGACATTCATCACCCTCTTTAAGCCGACGATAAGTGATATTGTCACTGTTTTTCAATACTAATTTTTTCATCACAGCTCCATCAAAATCACTTTATAGCATTGATCTTACCGAATATTTACCCAGTATCCATGACGAAGATGCGGCAGGCAACGTGCTGATGCATAACATGGCTTTTACAAAGCAAAAATCAGGGGGCGAACTAAGGTTATTGCAACGATTACAATCATATCCCCCCGCTATCGTCGGAAGTGGAAACGTTATGGTGGCATTGCCCCTCAAGTGAAAGTCAGGCATGACATCCATATTTAAGCCTTCACAATTTAATCATGACAGCCATATTTAAATCGTTTAAATCGCATCCATCAACAACGCCTTTTCTTCAGCAAACAGACGTATTTTGCCCTACAGTTTCCCTTGCATCGACGACCACCATGAATATTGGGGATCTGATCGCTGTCATATAGAGTGTTCAGTCAATTTCTTGCATGACAAAGCCTAGCCACCTGGCTAGTAAAACATGGGGGGGGATGGCGGTAAGTTTATCAGGCTGCGTTTAACAGCCGTCGGCAAGCGCTTAGTCCTTGAGTGCGTCGCTGACCGATATGATGGTGGTACTCTCGCAATAAGTGTTCCTTACCGACCGCGCCAGAAAAGTTTTTCTCTAGATAACAGGATAGTTCCAACCAATTTTCTTCACTCAAGCCGAGGCGAGCAACAATATTGCGTGCATTGTCTGAGATAGCCCCTTTCTTACCATCACGAATGGCACGTCCCGTTTCATCCACAAGCAACAAATAATCGGTAAACACAAAGGGCAAGCCCTTAGGCATATTGGCGCGAGGGTTACCCACGAAAGGAAGAAGTGTTCTCGGTTGGAAACTGGATTTCGCAGCATTTGCGCGATTTTTAATGCTGGTATGAGGAGAGGTTTCAGGTGTTTTAGCCATTCCTGCCCGAACAGGATTCAGGTCAACATAAGCCATACACGCAACCAAAGCCGCATCATCAAGCAGGGCTTGTGACTTGAACCGCCCTTCCCAAAAACGTCCGGTGCAACCGTCTTCTTGGTTGGCTTGTCGGGCTATCGGCTCATTGAGCAGGCGCATGAACCAACTGATATCGTATAGCCGCTCACGCCAGTCTTCTGCAATCCGCTCGATCGCCAGTAACTGTGCCTTCTCCATGTGGCTTCGTTGACTTTCATCCAGCCAAGTATTGGAGAGGTAATTCCCTTTGCACACCCGATGCCAGCGCGTAATGACCTCTTCCGTTGACCAACGTTGAGCTTGTTCAGCATCCACATGTAACACGATATGGGTATAGTTACTCATTACCGCATACGCACAGATATCAATCGAGAACACCCTTGCCAGGAAAAGCAACCGCTGTTCCACCCAAGTACGTCGATGCTCATAACACTTCCCCGTTAGCGGATCTTTTCCGCAAAGGAAGGTTCTTCTCACACATCGCGATACACAATGGTAATAAGGCGTGTCGGTTAAACTCACTTGTGTTTTTCTTGCCTTGGGCATGATGGCCGGCTCCCTTTTTCATCCATGAAAAATGAAGCCTAGAACACAGGGCAAGAAAGTACAAAAGTGTGGGTGTCTTGGTTTTTTACAAAAGTGTGGGTGTCTTGGTTGTTTATTGGTTGTTTGGAAAACCCAAAAAAGTAGCCATCATTGCCTATGTTAGGAATAGGAAAATGGTTGTTATCCTAAATTCCATGTTACGAGATGGCGGCATGTGGGATGAAAACATCACCAAAAATTAGTGATTGACGCCATGGTCGTTTGTTATGTGCGCACCAAATACACGCGCCGCACTAAGCTACTGTTTTGTAATGAAATTAACAAGTTAACAATAAAGATATATATCTTTGTAAGTCTTATATAAGCCGAATCACATAGTTTATAAGTGTTGAAACGACTTGAAAGCATGACAAATTAATGACCCCAAAGTAAAACGTAATTAGGAAATAATTTATGAAACACATCGCTTTAGTTCTACTTCTATCGTTATCTGCTGCTACTGCATACGCACATTCAGGTGGTACTGACCGCTACGGCTGTCATGTAGATTCACGTACAGGCGTTCGTCATTGTCACTAATGCTGCTAATGTCTTCGTTCATTTATGTTGATAAAAGCTCAATGTTAGAAGGACAAGTGGAAGATATGGTTTCACAATGCATGACACCAAGTTGTGTTATGTCGATTTAAAATAAAGTTAGGTTGAGCGACCACTTCAAAATGAAAACTAAACTACGCACCATTTTTATTACAAGTCTCTTGCTATCAACATCAGTTTCTGCTAACCAGGTTGTAGCCGAAGGAAAGTTCAGAAACCTAAATTGCTCAGTCGTTGGCTATACCCCTCTAGGAGAGGTGGCAGAAACCAAGAACTTCGAGAAAAATTACTTTGATAACATGAACTTTTCAATCACGAAAGATTCGGAAGGTTACAAACTAACCACCGCGCTATATTCTGGTCAATTTGTCGATATAAATCAGTCTTCAGATAAGTTTGTATTTGTTCAGTTCTACAACAACGGAACTGAAATCGCTACTATTGTCGTCAACAAGAATACGGTTACGTATACCAATACAAGCGGTAGTTTCTACAATAGATTGTGTGTGGGCAAGGTTGTTACTGGTCTAAACACTTATTGATCCAAGCGGTCTTTTGCCATGGTATTAGTAGCGATTCTAGCGTCTGCTCATCGCTACTCTTACCTGACTTGCATTACGAATGACATGGGCTCCCCCTCATCCACTACAGCCAAACTTGATGAGTCGGGGTAAAAAACGTTCGGAGGCCGCCATGTCACTTTCAATCTATGGCATCGATTTAGCGCCATTCCACAAAGATTCAGCTTCTGTATCCATGGCGAAGATGCCACATGTAGTGGCATAGTGAGTTTGGCCACCTAGTTAGAGGTGATATCATCACCTCATAAGTTAACAGGTGACAACTATCCTGACACAGGGGGAGTCCATGTAGCCCGCTTAAGCGGACAGGAATAGTTGGCTATACTTGTGAAGCGGTAGCGAAACAGCCAACTGTTTTTGTTCCGTTTGAAGCGCTTGTTAGCAGGGCTTGGATAAATCAATTGATGAACCATCACCAAACTCGTCATGTACCCACACTTTTACTGGAATTGGATACTCCCACCCACCTGCTTTCCACCAACATTCAGCCAACCACCTTTTAGTTATATTAGCTATTAAGTCAACGCCACCGAAGTCTTCATCAAAGTAATACTCCTCATCAAATGGCGGAATATCATATGAGCCATTGAGTATTTCACTTGACTTGCCTGGAAAGATTGTTGGATCAGAGCTATCTACTTTATTATTTTCACCTTGGAAGTATATCCACACAGAAGGTGTTTCCATGCCATCATCTCCAAGAAATATTTGCACTTCAGCCTCAGATACAGTCTCATATACAGGTAAAAGAAATAATGACTTCAGTTCTTCAATAAAATTTGGAGTTATTTTATCTAGACAACTTAAAAATTTCATTGAAAACTGCTCTGTACTTAAACCAAATGGTACCATTTTTATTTTCCCTGCTAACAACTTTATATATGGTTCTACGCTACATTACAATTCTACATATCACCATTAGCAGATGCTAACGTAACGAATAAAAAATTGATATTAATACGCTATCCTATCAAGTCTTGGGGGAAAGTGTAGAATCATTCCATCTATCACATTCACCATTTTCATCATCCGAATGAAGTCACATTTTAATGAGAATACATGGAGCGCAATACACTGTAGAGGTTCAAACGACACATACAAAAACGGCATGCCGAGGCATGCCGTTTTCTTAGTACTCAGCGTTATGTCATCACAAAGGATTACGCTTGTGCTTTCTTACGAGACTTCGCTGCTGGACGTGGTTCGTCCATCAAGCCTTTCACCAACGATACCGTTGCAATCAACAATACGATAGTGAATGGGAAGCCCGTGGTAACGGCCATCGCCTGTGCCGCGGCTAAGCCACCACCCAGCATAAGGGCAATCGCGACCAAGCCTTCAAACGTACACCAGAACACACGCTGTGCCGTTGGTGCATCCACTTTACCGCCCGCAGCGATGGTGTCGATAACCAATGAGCCAGAGTCAGCAGAAGTGATAAAGAACACAACAACCAGTACGATACCAACCAGTGACGTAATTTCAGTCAGTGGCATCACATCAAGCATGGCGAACAGTTTCAATGGCAGTTCAGCATTGAATACCGCTTGGTAACCGTCGTTCACGTACTGGCTAATTGCCGTGCCGCCGAACGCTGTCATCCACAATACACATACGGTTGATGGGATCAAGATAACGCAGATGATGAACTCACGCACAGAACGACCACGAGATACACGCGCGATGAACATACCCACGAATGGTGACCAGGAAATCCACCATGCCCAGTAGAACGCAGTCCAGCCTTGTGTGAAGTTCACATCTTCACGGCCAAACGGCATAGACAGCGCACCAATGTTAGAGAAGTACGCGCCAAGGTTCTCGAAGAAACCGGTGAAGATGGCCATGGTTGGGCCAACCACAATCACGAACAACAGCAGCAACGCCGCCAAGCCCATGTTGATTTCAGACAGACGCTTAACACCGCTATCCAAGCCCGCAACCACCGACATCAACGCCAGTGCTGTGATCACAACAATCAGTACCACTTGCGTGGTTTCTGTCATTGGGATACCGAACAAGAAGTTCAGACCGGTTGCTGCCTGAGAGGCACCGTAACCCAATGATGTCGCCAAACCAAACACCGTTGCGACAACCGCAAGGATATCAATAATGTGACCTGTCCAACCCCAAATACGCTCACCAAACAGTGGGTAGAAGATTGAACGCATGGTTAGAGGCAAACCTTTGTTGAACGAGAAAATCGCCAAGCCCAGCGCCAATAGTGCGTAGATAGACCACGGGTGCAGTGCCCAGTGGTAAATCGTTGCTGCCATACCCAATGCTGATGCCGCTTCGGTGTTACCGATGGCACCCGCCAGTGGTGACCAGTCAGTACGCACACCGTCTTCAACGGTTACGCCACCCAATGCTGCACTGAAGTGTGACATTGGCTCTGATACGCCGAAGAATACCAGACCAATACCCATACCTGCAGCGAACAGCATGGCCAACCAACCCATATAGGAGTAGTCAGGTGTTGCTTCTGTACCACCGATGCGAACACGTCCAAGCGGCGTGACGATCAAGACCAAACAGACAACAACAAAAATGTTACCAGCAGAAAGGAAGAACCAATCCATGTTGGATGCTAACCATGAACGCAGGCCAGAAAAGAACGGCTCTACATGTTCTCCAAATGCGAGTGTGACTATAACGAACAGAACAATAAAGAGTCCTGAAATAGCAAACACGCGGTTATGGATATCGAGACCAAATGGCCCTACTTTTAAAGCAACGTTATCTTGACCAATTTGGTAATCGGTGTCGATTGCGTTGACTTTGCCATCGGGGCGTTGGATCCCGCCATTATTATCGGTACTCACGAATTATCTCCTTAAAAATACGTGACCGTTTACATCTTATTTTCTATATCTGTGATAGCTTTTTGTGGGTTTCATTACAAAATCGTACAAATAAGCATCATTTTAGAGAAAATACTCTAACACTAAGTTTAACGATAAAAAACGCAATAACACATTGCATGTTTTCATCATTACGATAAGCATCATTTATCGTTTAAAATCTATCCCATTGTTTTTAATACCATTTAAGCATAAGACCATTACACGGTTTGTGACTATTGCCACAACGCCGACAGCGGCATGTCAGGGTCAAAATGGTATTGCAACTGCGCTTGAAGAAGCTCTGCCGTGGCTAACGCATCCGTTAAGGCATGATGGGGTTGGTAGGCTGGTAAACCATAACGCTCACGCGCATGGCCTAAGCGTACAGAACCGGGTTTCTTGCCTTTTAACCAGTTGAGCCACCCAGCGCATTGTCGACGTTGTAACGCATATTCAATGTCTAGCGTGTCAACGACCGGAAATTGAATACCCTCACCAATGCAGTTAACTAACGCATGATGAAAAAATTGGCGCTCAATGTTTTTATAATGCACCAGCACCACTTTTCCGGCCATGGCCTCTAAAATGGGGGCCAGTAATGTATTGAGCTGCGGGGCATTTTTCACGTCTGAATCGGTAATCCCGTGGATCACCACCGACGATTCATTCAGCTCCCGATTTGGGTTCACCACCCAATGCCGCGATCCGTTACATTGAATACGCGCCAAGGTAAACGGCACCAACCCAATAGTGAGGATGGCATCGTTTTGGGCATTTAATCCCGTCGTTTCAAAGTCTATAGAGACAAATGGCACGTCTTTTAACGGCGTATCACCGCTCACCATGGGGGTGGCATAGTAGGCTTTAAGGCGTGGATCGGTGGCCTCTGTGGCCAACTGTTGAAACAACGTTGGCCAGTCTGGCGTGCCGGACGTATCCAGCAGCGGCGCATCGCCTGCATGTTTGCTGAAGAGTCGCCTCATTTGCCGCTTCTCTGATAACGGAACTTCATGTAGTTCTGTGCGCTGCTTAAGATTTGGAACGCGGCTTTCAAATTACGGCGTTCAAAATCAGACATGTGCTCAGGTTCAATGTTGTTATCCGGTTTTTCACCGTTTTCAATATCCAGCGCCTGATGTCGGATCCGCACCATGTAGATCAACTCCATGGCGTCTTTTAAGTCCATGCCCCGCCCTTTCGGCAAGATGCCGGCATCATTGATGTCATCCAATCGCTCAAACGAGTTTTGCGAACGGGAGCCCATCGCCAACGCATGCACGCGGATCAAGTCAGCCATTGGTGCAGTACCACGGCGCTTCAAGTTAATCGAGTTACGGTGACGGCCATCTTTTTCCATCACAAAATCTTTAAAGAAGCCCAATGGTGGCGTACGGCGAATGGCGTTATAGGCCATGGCGGCTAAGAAACGGTTGTTCTTTTTCGCGCGACGTACCACGAAACTGCTAAGGTGCTCAGCCCATTTCAATCGGCCGTGTACCGCCAGCAAATCAAAGAAGATATTGCTGTTCAGCAGGCGTTCCGGCGTTGGGTTATCAATCCAGTTGGCAAAGCATTCTTCCCATTCGGCACGGGTTTTGCGCCATTCCGGATTGGTCGCCATGATATCGCCAGTGCAGTATTCGTAACCACACTCTGCCAAGCCGTCACACACAAACTTGGCAAACTGCGCGAAGTACTCGCCATGCAGTGCTTCATCGTAGCTATTATCTAAGATCAGCGCGTTATCTTGGTCGGTCACGATCAATTGCTCATCACGGGCCATCGAGCCCATGGCAATCAAACAATACGGGATCGGCGCGGGGCCTAACTCTTGTTCGGCCAATTCGGCCAATCGCTGTTTGAAACTACTGCCAATCACTGACATGGCGCGACCAATCATGTGTGCGTTGGCATCTTCACTCACCATACGCACGAAGCAGTCTTTCACCTGCCCCGCCACTTGCTTGAGCTCATCAACGCTGGTTTGCTGATAAATGGTGCTGACTAACAACAGACTGTTCTGCGATTCATAACGCACAATGTCTGTCATGCCAATCACGCCGATCGGCTT
The DNA here is from genome assembly GCF_059941365.1 of Photobacterium sp. 270122K. Taxonomy (NCBI): domain Bacteria; kingdom Pseudomonadati; phylum Pseudomonadota; class Gammaproteobacteria; order Vibrionales; family Vibrionaceae; genus Photobacterium; species Photobacterium sp. 270122K. The sequence goes on along the minus strand of NZ_JBPOEN010000010.1, from coordinate 113,062 downwards.
TTTGTCTTTTAAGATCGGTAAATGGTGGGTGTTATAACGCAGCATGGTCAGCATGGCTTCAAACACATACGCGTTGTAGTCTAGCGAGATCACATCCGTGGTCATCACTTCACTGACCATCAAATTGGTATCAATGCCCTGCGCTAATACACGAATACACAGATCGCGATCGGTCAAAATGCCTAATAGCTGATCGTCGTCATCTTCTGTTGTTTCATCGGGCGAACGCACAATCAACAGCGCAGTAACATTCTCTTCCGCCATCAGCATGGCCGCTTCTTGAATGGTCGCTGTTGATGGTAACGTGACAGGGTCACGGCTTAAGATTTTGCGGGCTTTGGCGGTGGTAAAGTCATTACCATCCGCCTGGCTAGAAACGGCGGTGCGTAAGCGTGCGCTGTCTTCTAACTCCATAAAGTCAGCGAAGTTTTCAAACTCATCGCACAGTGCAATAAACAGTTGTTCAGGAATACAATATACCAGCGTGTCTTCAATCGCTTTCACCGGCATACGCACGCGGTTATTCATGAGCAAACCCATTTGCCCAAACAAACCACCCGAATCAATGCGGTTATACAGTTCACCTTTACGGCGATACACTTCTACGGCACCACTACGCACAATGTAGAGGTCGCGAATATCATCACCAAACTTCAAAATATCACTGCCCTGCCGGAAGTAAGCCACTTCGGCATTCATCGCAATGTTTTTAAGATGCTCATCGGGTAGGTCGTCAAAGGGGGGGTATTGGCTAATGAAATTGAGGACTTCTAACTGCTCAGCTTCCATTCATTTATTCCGCACATAGCCTAAACATCAGCAATAAATATCACTGAAAACCGCATCAATCAACTACTAAATCATTGAAAATGATATGAATAACCGCGAAATTTCCGAATAATATCTCGCCATCCAGTTGCTATTGCGACAGCGTTTTTTTGGGCGAATGCTTTTTATCGCTTCTGTTTTTTTCTTTCATATTAACAGGATAGCCAACACATCCTGTTACGCAATTTAAAAAAACAGCGCTTTTTATTTAACAAAAACCCATACAAAAAGAAGGGATAAATAAATACAACAAATCGATCCGTTACCGTTAATTTTGTGCTGCGGAATGGGTGCAAAAAGGAACAATTCAGTTTAAAGCACTGTATGCCTAAAACCGTCCTAGAACTGCCCCGCTCAGACACAGGGCAAAGTGTGTTATGCCATCTTATCGGCTTCACGCTGATCGGCGTCACGTTGGTCAAGATAAGTCACCTCTTTATCTAACCATGCCAAATAGGACGAGTGCGTGTGGGAAAAATAACGACGAATGTGTTCTTCTACGGTTTGTTGATCAACCGACTCATAATAATAATCGGCATGCTCTCTAAACAACCGCCAACCGAAGAATCGTCGATTTTCTGCACCAATGGAGAGATCCCATACCCCAGAGTCTTTTGTATTGTTGATCATGACAGCGGTCAACATGCGTTCTTTTTTCGCGTACATAGTCAACGCTTGTGAATGTCGCACATACTCTAAATCAATCCCTTTATCTGATGGGATATTGCTATCAGCGACGCTCTTCCATGGGGATTGCTGAAATTTCAGTATTGCTGCATCAGCGGTGTCTATCACTCTTTCTTCTTCGACTTCCTCTTCCGTGCCGTACATTTCATAATATTGAATCTTAACGTCTTCCATGCATCCCTCTTAATTACCGCTGTGAGGGTGTATTACGGCATGAGAACGCCAGTATCACAATGGATGCGATGCCGCTTAATGGCATTCTGCGAGACATTCCGCAGGAAATAGCTCAAACACGCTGCAAACTGAATGCTTTTTATTTAACACGAAACCATACAAAAATAAGGGAAAAGGTGCATAAAAATCTGTTCGCATTCCTGTCATTTTTTTGCTTTACTGTAAATACAAATGATAACCATAACGATTTGCAATCACGACAGCATCCTATGAATGACCAATGGAAAACACTCACCCGGCAGGCTCAGTCTTGCTTTCAACAGCAAAATTACACCCAAGCTATCCGTCTTAACCGTCAAGCGCTTGAAGATGCTCAACTGATTTTTCATGATTGCTTTGCTGCGTACCCAGATGATGCGGTAGCGATGGTATTGGTGAGTTACTTGAACCTGATAGACAACTACGAGGCGATCAATGATCGACTCGTTTGTGAAAACCTATTCGACCAATCTTTTGCTTTCTTCCAACAATACAATCCTCCCGAGGAACTCAAAGCACACCATTGCGTGCTAATGCGTGGATTGAATATGTGGCAGAAAGCCCGCTATGAATACCTTCATCGTATCCAAGTTTTATCCTGATCCCCCCCCCTCTTACCTACAAGGAGTGAAGTAAGTGAAAACCCTTTTTTTTGTCTTTTTAAGCCTATTTGCCACCTCAACGCTGGCACATACAGGTCATGACCATCACCATTGGACCAGTGATATCATTCACTTTATTGCTATCGGCGCAGGACTGTCTGTTGCCGCTCTGCTTGCGTATGTGGTTGTTCGTAAAATCAACGCTACAAACAAAAAGGAGCAATGAGATGCTGCATAAACTATTAACGGCCTTTGACCGCCAGCAACCGTTGCCAACGGTATCAGCCCACTGTGATATTCCTTGCAAAATCTATGATCCTATCAGTGCACAATTATCAGCCCTTACGATGATCCGCATGTGCGATCTGATCGCAGAATTAGCCGCTAAAACCACATTAAACGTGCAAGATCACGCGCAACTTGCCCGCTTAGTGGCTCAAAAAGAACAGCATGGTGTGGAGTTGAAGCAGCAAATCACGGTTATTTGGGGGGATTATTTCAAGCAAGCGCAATTTGATCAGGTCGCTGGCGTGCATGAGTTAGTGCATCGCATCATGCTACAAGCGTCAAAAACCAAGCAGCATGTCGACCGTGACCATGCCTTAGAGCTACTCGAATTAGTGAATCAGTTTGCGGAAGCGTTTTGGAAAACCAAAGGTGTGACGACATTCCGAGCACAATGCCCTTACCCACCAGAGCAACTTGTCGCGTACCCTCAATTGGCACCGCAAAGCTAAGGCTGCGCGTTTATATGGTGTTTATTTTAAAAGTCACAGGGAGCAGTATGCTCCCTGTTTTACTGGCGGGGGATTTTGTGTTGGTCTCGCGTTGGTTTTACCGTTTAAAGATCGGTGATGATATCGTCGTCGATCATTCTCATTATGGCCGAATCGTCAAACGTGTTGCCAATATTCACGCTAACCACGCGCTCACCCTAACCGGACTGCATAACAGCAGTGTGAGTAGCGCCGAGATGGGGCTGATCTGTCCTACTCAGGTATTGGGCAAAGTGTGCTACGTCATCTCTTCCTCTTCACACTGAATGCACAGCGCGCTGTTTTACATCTCAGCTTGGATCTCGTTTAACGCCTCTCGCAATTGCGCTAACGAGAAGGCACCCGGTACCGCCCATTGCTGGTTAATCACTAATGTTGGCGTCGAGTTCACACCATAGGCTGCTGCCAATTGACGGTCTGCTTCTATCTCATGATGTCGCTGTGGATCGGCCATGTCCTGTTGGAAGCGTGCTGTATCCAATCCGATTTCACCCGCAAGTGCAACCAGTACGGCGTCATCAGCAATATTGCGGTTTTCATGCAAATGCGCATGAGTGATAGCATCAAAGTAGACCCAATATACGGCTTCGCTGCCCTTTTCTCCCCCTTGTTGAGCCGCCGCTTTACACGCCACCAGCCCGGGGGTTGAAATTGGATAATCAAACGCTTGGGCACGCATGCCTTCGACATTGATACGCTGATCATCGTCGGCTTTGGCACACTGCGCCCAGTGACCCATAATGATCTGTTTGGCTTGTGCGACCGAGCCAAATTTTTCGATTTGATCCTCACGCGTGGCAGTTAACGCAAAGGCGTGATGGTGAATATCAAGGTCAAATTCTGCGGCTAATTGACGTAAACGTGGTGATAACACGTAGCACCAGCCACAAATCACATCGTGAAAAAAATCAATTCGCAGTGTCGGTTGTTGCTTTTTGCTCATGGTGGTTCTTAATCCTGTCTAATTCATGCGATTCGCCGCACGTGGGCTCATTGTTAGGCACTCAGTACTCGGTGACTTACAGCCAATCCAGTTGCGGCCCTGCCGGCACAATGCCGTAAGGGTTAATGTGTCGATGCGAAAAGTAGTAGTGCTGCTTCATGTATTCGATATCAATCGTGCGGCGAATACGTTCATCGGCAACAAGGTCACGCATATAACGATATAAGTGCGTAAACGTACGCAATGGCTGTTTATTGGCTTTAAAATGCACTTCGTACACGGCTTCAAAGCGCACTAACGTCGGCAGTAAAAACAAATCCGGCAACGTGACATTGTCACCCAGTAAGTACGTGGACTGACTCAGGCGTTGATCAAGCTGTTCCAAAGCTGCGAACAAGGTGTCACTGGCGGCATCATACGTGGCTTGTTCGGTGGCGAACCCCGCCTCATACACTTTGCGGTTCACGTTTGCATGTAGCCATTGGTTCAGTTCGGTGATCTCCGCCTGCATTGACGCGGGCACTAATTCAACCGGATGTTTGGCCAATGGCAGCCAGCGGGTCGCAAGATCCATCGCCATTGCAGCTGAATCGTTACTGGCAATGGTCGCCGTCTTTTTATCCCACAGCAGCGGCACGGTGACGCTGCCGGTGTAATCGGCTTTAGCTTTCACATACAACTCAGCCAACTTCGTGCTGTCGTACAGGGGATCGACATGTGTTTCATCAAATTCCCAACCATCGGCATAACGCTTGGCGGCCACTGACGACACGGAGATCGCTGCCTCTAAGCCAAGATAAGCAATCACCAAATACGGACGGTGGGCAAACGGACAAGCCAGCGACATATATAAGTGATAACGCCCTGCTTCAACCTCGCTAGGTTGTGTAAACTGATCAATATGTGCCAGCTCACTTGCGTCTTTGTTCGGATACCAAATACCTTGCTCTAATACCGCCATGCTCAACCTCGCTCAGTTGGACTGTTATTTCGCGAATAACTGTTTCACGAATAATTACTTTGCGAATAACTGTTTCGCAAATTCACGTTTAGCCTTATCGCCTTATAGCGCACTTTCAAATGTCGCCATCAGGGCTTTCAGCTCTGCAGTGGTTTCGGTATCAAACTTACCCGCTTGGTATTTGTCGTAAAAACCACCCAAGCTGTACGTGCCTTTCACATCACCGCCCCACCAAGGCATTAACTCGGCCATGGTTTTTAGGTTCGTTGCGCCACCGTTCGCACCCGGTGATGTGCTCACCAATAAAACGGGCTTTTTCTCATCCCCAAAGAAGGAGGTGCCTTGCGGTGCCACACGAGACAACCAATCAATGGCGTTTTTTAAGAAAGCCGGCATCGACCCATTATGCTCCGGTGATGCAATGATCAACGCATCGTACTCATTCAGGGTAGCACGCAGTTTCACCGCGTCTTCCGGTACGCCTTGGCCTTCGACATCCAGCCCATACATTGGTAACGTAAAATCGTTCAGATCCAACGTGTTCACATCCGTTTGGGTCGCATGTGTCGCCAATGATTGAATTAAAATGTTGTGGATAGACTGGCTATTATTGCTACCGGTAAATGCAAGAATCTTCTTCATGGGGAGTCCTATTTTCTCTTCTTTTTCTGTCTACGGCTGACTGTCTTGGCAGCGCCTCTCTCTATGACAATAAGAATAATTGACTCACCTTAATGAATAAATACCATTATAGTGACTATATTGTTTACCAAAGCGGAACAATAGTATCCGCGATATAGGGCATAGTACCCACCATCACCCACACAGCTGTACCCACACCAATACCGAGGATTATGTGGATAAGATAAGAGCATTGACCGTGTTTCGACGTGTCGTAGAACTGGGCAGTTTTGTGGCAGCAGCTGACGATTTAAACCTGTCTAAGGCAGCCGTAAGCCGGAATATCAACGAACTCGAAAGCTATTTAAAAAGCCCATTGATCAACCGCACAACCCGTCAGTTGCACATTACCGATAACGGCCAACTGTACTACCAGCAGGTCTGTAACGTATTAGACGCTTTAAAAAACGCGGACTTATCGGTGATTGAGTCCTCTCAGCGCCTAACTGGCCGATTAACGATCAGCGCCCCGATGTCATTGGGCATTGTGGAGATCAACCCCATCATCTGCGCGTTCATGCAGGCGCATCCGGAATTAACCATTGATGTGGTGATGAGTGATGAAGTGATGGACTTGATCGATCAGGGGATCGACGTGGCCATTCGTGGTGGCGGCGAAATGGGTAACTCCAGTTTACGTTCACGCAAACTGTTCGATATTCGCCGTGTGCTGTGCGCCTCACCCGCGTATGTCGACCAAGCGGGTGCGTTGCAAACACCGGATGACATCGTGAACCATCGCTTACTCAGTTACAGCCTGTCGTCTACCGCCCGTCGCTGGACGTTTAAACAACACGATATGGTCAAGGCCATCGACTTACCCCCGAGTGTGTATGCCGTGAACAGTGGCCTCGCGTTAACCCAAACCGTCTGTGCCGGTCACGGTATTGCACTACTGCCCGATTTTTTTGTGGAGAAAGAGTTGGCGTCTGGTGAGTTGGTGGAGCTGCTGCCCGAATGGCAGATGGACAAACACGCCCTGTATATTGTGTACCCTTATCACAAAGAGCAATCATCCAAAGTCAGGGCCTTTATTGATTTTGTGGTGAAGCATTTTGAAGAAAAGCACACCGAGTACAAACACGCAACGCTCAAATAAAAAAGGAGCGTTTATACGCTCCTTTTACCGTCAGTCCAATCACTGTGTACGGGGCAACACGTTAGGAATGTGAAAAACACTGCCTTGTCACTAGGCCCCATTTCTCATCTTGATACATGTCTTCCTCAAACTTACCAGCGGTGTAATCTGTCACGACATCACGCCAAAATTTGACAGCATGATCGGCACCCGCTACTTGTTTGATTTCCCACGAACCCTCTAATTGAGAAAAAAGGCACGTAATAAACTGCTTGCCCACTTTGTTTTTGCGGAAACAAGGCAACACATAAAAGTCGCAGATTTCATACTCTTTCGGCGACTTTTCTTCAATCGCCGTCAGCGCCGCAGGAATGCCGTCAACATACAGCAAGTAACCTGAAACATGACCTTCAATCTTTGGGTATATTTCAAACAAGCCATTTTCATCAGGCTTGTCGTCAATAATGCGTGAAAACTCCGCAGCGTACCCTTGGTATAAATTCGCATATACCTGTTCGTTGCTGCTATCGACTTTAATTATATTCATTTTAAGTTCGTGCATAGACATCTCTGTAAGGTGGGGTCACGTTTTATTACGGCGTCATATGACGAGATTAACGTGCCTTCATTTCACACAATTTGATGGCGTTGCCCAAGACGTGCAGGCAAGTCAAACGGCCTACGCCCCCCGGTACTGGCGTAATTGCAGCCGCTGAAACAACATCTTCATGGTGTTTAATATCACCCACCAGCTTGCCATCAATACGGTTAATACCGACATCAATGATCAATTGGCCGTCCACAAATTGGCTATTGTCGAGCGTACCGTGATAACCCGTTGCCACCACGATCACATCAAACTGCGTCCAATCAACAGAAGCAAGATCAGAACGGCTATTGAAGCTTGAAACCGTGCTCTGACGGTTGATCAGCTCAATTGCCAGTGGCTTACCAACAATATTACTGCGTCCCAGTACCGCTACTTTCAGACCGGCGAAATGGTTATCGCCAGCTTGGTTAGCATAATGATGCTCAATAATGTCAATAACCGCTTGTACCGTACACGGCAATACGGCATTTTGGCCCAATACCAACTGACCCAATGTTTCTGAGCCGAAGCCATCCACATCAACTTTTGCAGGCAAATCGGGTGCTACAAGGCCGTTCGGTAACGGTAATTGGAACAACATTGGGTGATCGGCACGGGCAGCCAGGCCATCCAAATCCGCTTGTGTGGTGCCATCGGCATCCAGCGTGATGTGTTCGCATGGCAAACCCAGCTCATCAAACAAGCGGATTTTATTGCGTACATACACTTTACTGGCCGGATCGTCACCCACGGTCACGATAGTCAGTTTCACATCGAATTTTTCTGCGTCAATTTTCGCTTTCAACGCGGCCATTTTTGAATCGTACAGGCTACTGATTACTTCTTTCATGATACCCACTGCTTATTGATTATGTGTATTCCCTCATGCGCTTGATTCTACTCCAACAATGGCATTGGGCAACCCATGTCTGCCATGAACAGGGGTTTTGTTGAAATAACGGACAAAGGCATGGTTGGCGCCTAAAATACAACCACTCACACCATCAAGCGGTATGAGTGGGAATTTTTGTGCTGTCATTCACCTTTCCGACAGAACACTTACGCTACCATGCTGACTTTGGTTTTCCCCAACAAGAGAATAGATGATGGATCTCTTACTGCTTAGCAATGGTAAAGTCGCCGGCAACACAAAAGTGATGGAATTTGCCCTACCCGCAATCACCGAATTATTGACGCGTAAAAACGTGAAAAATGTGGTGGTGATTCCCTACGCTGTTATCCGTGGCAGCCACGATGATCGTGCCGCAATGGTGGCAGACAGCCTAAGCCATCTTGATGTCAACGTGACAGGGTTACACCAAGCCGCGGATCCGGTGGAAGCCATCCGTAACGCGGATGCCATTATCGTCAGTGGCGGTAATACCTGGGTGCTAAACAAAACCCTGCATGATTTAGGTCTTATTGGCCCGATTCAACAAGCCGTCATGCAACGCGGTGTGCCGTACATCGGCTGGAGTGCAGGCAGCGTAATCGGCGCACCGACCATTCGTACCACCAACGACATGTGTATTGTCAGCGCAGCCATTACCCCGTCTCTCAGCTTCGTGCCATTCCAAATCAACGCGCATTATATTGATGCAACCATTGAAGGCCACATGGGCGAAACCCGTGACGAGCGTATTGAAGAGTTTTTGATTGTGAATCCGCACCAATCGGTGATCGGGATTCCAGAAGGGTCATGGTTGGCCATTACTGACAACACCATGACCTATGAATCCGCCAATGAAAAACCGCTGCACTGGTTCCGCTTGAACCAAGATCGCTGCACCATGGCACCGGGGACGGATGTCAGTGAGCTGCTGGGCCTAGATTGCTAATATCTAGATGCTAATATCTAGTTGCTAATACGATTAGATCACTAATATATGATTGTTAGCGCATGACCCACAAAAAAAGCACAACGCCAAGTTGTGCTTTTTTGTGTTCATCGGCTTCTGTGCATCATCGGTTATTGACGCTACACGACGTACCCCTTAGACGATTTTCTTCGGCAACCGCACCATCGGGATCATCACAGGGTAATCCCCCGCATGCACTTCATCCATCATCTCAAAGCCATGCCGCTGATAAAACGCCATGTTCATCGGATGCGAACAGATCAAATACGCCAATTGTTTTTCTTCATCACACACTTTGGTGACACTTTCCATCAAGACAGAACCCGCACCCCGCCCTCTATTCGCACTCTCAGCACCAATAAACGGTAAATACCAATGGGGTCTGTTCGGGGTATAAGGACTGAGTTTTTCACCCAATAAAGCCAGTGTTTCCTGCTGCTGTTCGTTTGTGGTGGAGCGCAGTAAGGCGTCCATTTTATCTTCATCCGGCTTTACACCCGGCGGTAACCACAGTGCGCCACAGCCGTTGTGATATAGCGCCGTGCCAGTCGCAAACGCTTGACCGCCACACGCCATGATCCATTGTGGCATGGTGTTAATATAGACATCATTATCTGGCCAGCACCAACGGGCTGTCGGTTCAGTCGAAAACCCCATGACGATACTAATAATAACTTGCGATTGTATATCGTCAGGTACCCGACAAGACAATTCGATGCTGCTTCCGTTCATTCCTCTGCCACCTTTTTCAGGTCTATATAGATACATCGACATACTCACGCCGATATCGAGACATCAATTATCTACTGCGCAACGGTCAGCGCGGCATTCAGTGCCAGAATAAATATCAATACTGGGAGCAACCCCGCTTAACTTGGCCTGATGCCCCGCATCACTTGCCCAGTAACCATACGCCAACTTTGCGATTTATTCTGCCTTTTTGATCACAGCAACTTCCAACTCTCGGTTAAAAAGCCATCAAACTTGGCCGCTATAATGGTTTTCATCTCATCCGCCAGCAGTAACGAGAAGCTTTCCAACTCATGCCCGCGGGTGGCAATGGCCAAGCTGCGGCTCAACCCCGGCTCTGGCAATGGCATCACCCGAATATTATCCAACAAGGCCATGTTGTGCGCCAAAAAGACCGGCGTCGCCAGTGTCCAGCCCAGTCCCGCGTCAATCATCTCCAAAACGGTATCGGCACGTGACGATTCAAACCGCGTAGTGGGATTGAGCTTGCGCCATTTAAACCAATCCAATGTTTGTGAACCCGTTGGTGATGAACTGGTATAAGAAATATAGTTTTCATTATTACATAGCGATTTGATCGACTGCTCTGGCCATGACTTCGGCATGATTGCCAAGTATTTTTCCGTCAATATCGGCGTAATGGTGATGTTTCTTAACGGTTCTAGGTGGTTCATGGTCAAGATAATATCGAGATCTCCAAGCTTTAGTTTTTCTAATAACGATGGTGCTAAGCCCGTCGACAGGCTGACATGATTGGCCTTGGGCTCAAGAAACTGGAACAAATCCAGCCCTATCACTCCCACTAACGAATCGATCATCCCAATGCGCAATCGCATGATTTGATGGTTATCCAGCGCATGGATCCGCTCTTCGGCTCGCTTGCTTTCAGTAATGAACTTCGAACCAAACTCATACAGCTCATGCCCCGCTAACGTTGGGCGAATGGGCCGCTTGCTTCTATCAAGCAACTGCGTATTCAGGTTATTTTCAATACTCGAAACAAGCTGTGACACCGCCGATTGCGTTTGTGATAACTGCTCAGCCGCCGCGCTGAATGATCCTGTATCAATCACGGCAATCAATGCTTTCAGGTGGCGTAAATCAAAGTTAAATTTTTTCATAACACTTCATGGCCCAACACTATTAGAAAAACTACTAGTGAATATTACGATAATTCCTACTGATCGGTAGGCGATCAAGCTCGCATTTTCGTTTCGATAATTTCACTACATTGTGTGCCAACAACGTTAATTATCAGATTATCAGGAACAAACACTATGCGTATCGAAACTGACTTTTTAGGCGAAATGGCGATAGATGATGCGGTGTACTACGGCATTCAAACGGAACGTGCCAGACTGAATTTTGCGGTTTCAGGCCGACTGGCTTCTGATGTGCCTTACTACATCGCTTCCATTGCCGTCATCAAGCAAGCCGCCGCCAAAGCCAACCACGCAATTGGTGCACTGGATAAAAACCAAGCCGATGCCATTGTACAAGCGTGTGAAGAAGTGATTGCAGGCCAATTTGCCGACCAATTCCCGATTGATGTGTTCCAAGGGGGTGGCGGTACGTCATCCAATATGAACATGAACGAAGTACTGGCTAACCGTGCCAACGAAATTCTGACGGGTAACAAAGGCTATGATGTCGTGCACCCAAATACGCACGTCAACATGGGCCAATCCACCAATGACGTGATCCCAGCGGCGATGAAAGTGACCAGCTACCAAGCGGTCAACGGTCTGATCGACGAAGTGGCTAAGCTGGAAACCCTGCTTGCACAGAAAACCGAAGACTTTGCTGACATCGTGAAGTTGGCGCGTACCTGTCTGCAAGATGCCGTGCCAATGACCTTCGGCCAGCAGTTCAGTGGTTACTACCACCAAGTGAAACGTCTGCACCAAGCGCTGATCACGGCCAACCGTGGTAACCTCGAACTGCCATTGGGTGCAACCGCTGTAGGTACGGGTTTGTCGACCCATGAAGGTTATTTGGAGCGTGTGTATGTCGAATTGCAAGCGCTAACCGACACCCCTTATGTAGCTGAAGATAACTTCTTTGATGGCCTGCAAAACGGCGACGGTTACTTAGAAGTGGCCGCACAAGTGAAAAAACTGGCGGTTTTCATGTCGAAAATGGCCACCGATTTCCGCATTCAAAGCTCGGGCCCGCGTGCCGGTTTCAATGAGTTGACACTGCCAGCCGTACAGCCCGGTTCATCTATCATGCCAGGTAAAATTAACCCGGTGATGCCAGAGCTCGTAAACCAAATCGCCTATCAAATCATTGGTAACGACACCGCCATTACGATGGCCGTTGAAGGCGGCGAGCTGGATTTAAACGTGTGGGAACCGGTGATCATCAAGTCCCTGTTTGAATCCATCCAACTGCTGACCAATACCCTGCCGTTGTTCATGGACAAATGTATTGCCGATCTTGAACCGAATGTGGCGGTTTGCCGTGACTACGCCGAAAAGAGTACCGCGCTCGCCACCGTTATCGCGACGCTATTTGGCTACAAAGTAGGTTGTCAGGTGGCCAGTGCGGCATTTGATCAGAACAAACGCGTTCGTGATGTCGTACTTGAGAAAGGCATTCTTACCCCAGAGCAAGCTGACTACCTGCTTGACCCAATGGTGATGACGGATCCCGCCAGAAGTGCTGCCGCTATCCGTCGCTATCAGGAAGAACAACAATGAGTACCTCCTCTGATACAAACGTGGATACAAGCATGAATCAGGTTCAACAGCCTCCACTCGATCAACCATTTCTGGCCCAGCTGGCACAATGGTGTTGTGATTTACAACTCAACGCCATTCCGGCGGAAGCGTTGAGCATCGCACAAACAGCCATGATTGATTACTTTGCCGTGACGATCCCCGGCAGTGAGATGCCGGTATCCAAAAACATTCAGGCATTTGTGGCGAACCGAGTCACGCACGGACCGTGTCGTATTCTCGGTACCGAGCAAACCGCCAGCATGGCCTACGCCGCGTACGCCAATGGTGTGGCTTCACATGCGTTAGATTTCGATGACGTCAGCTGGGCAACCATTGGTCACCCCACCGTGACGATTGCACCGGCGGTACTGGCAGCAGCCGAACAAGAAAACGTGATGGGTGATGAGGCGCTTTTGGCCTATGTCACCGCCATTGAAGGGCAACACAAAATTGCCCGCTTACTGATGCCGACCCTGTCTGAGCAGGGCTGGCACACGACGCCGGTGATTGGCATTTTTGGCGCGGTAATTGCCGCCGCCAAAATCCTCAAGGTCGATGCCCACACACTCAGCCATGCGCTGGCCATTGCGGCGTCGATGGCCTCTGGCGTGCGCGGTAACTTTGGCAGCCAAACCAAAGCGCTGCACGCAGGCATGGCAGCATTCAACGGTATCAATGCATTAGAACTGGCGCAACTGGGGGTCACTGGCCGTCTTGATGTCTTAGAAAATGCCGATGGCTTTGCCGCGTGTTTTACCGGACTCACCCTCACCTCGCCATCTGTGGCGGCGATGACGGAATGGGATATTTTGACGCCGGGGATCGTGTTTAAACAATACCCGTGTTGCAGCGGCTCCCACCCAGCCATTGATTGCCTGTCTGACGCGATTGAAAATCATGGCATCTCAGCAGACAACATTGAACACATAGCCGTGGGTGTTAGTTTACTGGGCCCGCGTGAACTGGTGTGTAACGCACCGACCAATGCCATTGAAGCGAAGTTTTCGATGCAGTATGCACTGGCCGCACGCCTACACTACGGCCAAGTGGGGCTGACACAGTTTACCGACGCCGCGGTGCAAGATGACACCATTCAGGATTGGATACGCCGTATTGATATGACGATCGATCCGGAACTGGCCAAGCTCGGTTTTATCGGCACCGCCCCAGCCAAGCTGACCATCACCACCAAAGATGGGAAAAACCATTGTTTTGAAAACGATTTAGCCAAAGGTAATCCGGAAAAACCGTTGTCTGAACAGGATATTGCCAGCAAATTTTCCCACTGTGTCACTCCGATGCTCGGTGAAGCACACACGGAACGTTTGTATCGCCACCTGTGTCAGCTCAGCACCACGCCCATTTCAACAATAATAAAATAATGGTCTGACTATGTACCCTACACATGCTTCAACATCGCAAAAAGTGCAACTCATTACCACCGGCGGTACCATCGATTCGTACTACGATATTGATGCCTGCACGGTGTTCCCTTTAGCCGAAAGTCCGATTCCGGCGTACTTAAAAAAGTACATCCGCATGGACGACAACAAACTGCAGCACACCCCGATCTGCTGCAAAGACAGCCGTGAAATCGACGAGCAGGATCTGAACGGTATCTACCAGTCCATTTTGACCAATGACAGTCGGTCACATGTGATCACTCACGGTACGTTTACGGTGTTTGACAGTGCCCGCAAGCTTAAAGCCATGCTGGGCGACAGTAACCGCCATACGGTCGTTTTTACCGGCGCCATGTGGCCGCTTGAAGGCTTTAGTTTAAACGATGCCGCCTTCAATTTAGGCGCGGCAATCATGGCCGCCAAGTGCTCTGCCCCTGGCGTGTATGTGGTGTTCTTCGGCGAGATTTTTGACGTTGAAGCGATGGAGTCGTTACACGCGTAATGGCCTGCTGTGAGATATAAATACTGGGGATGTTGAGGAACCGTGTTGATTGACGTAATAATTTGATTATAAAGGGTATGTATATCCCCTGTGAGAACGACTCACAGGGGAATTTTTAGGGACCGCCATATACCCCGATACCAACAGATTACCGAACGGTAGATCGCGACAAATAAATATGCAGTAAACCCAACAGGCCATGCCCCACGATATATGCTTCTATCAGCCCCGTTAACGTTTTGTGCACGTCTTTCGCATCATGACTCCACCCACTATCACTGAGCCATAACATCAACCACATCGAACCGGATATCGCCACCAGCAAACCGGCGCCGAGTCCCAACCCTTGTACACATGCCGCCAACCCCTGTGGATTGGCCTCCGGTAAACGGCGTTGTCGTAACTGCAGAAAATCGGCCTTGATCTGATCACACTGCCGCCAAAGATACGGATAGAAATACCGCAAGCCATGCGCACGTAATTCCACCCACGTAAACAGCACAATCGAGAGTAAAAACAGGCACCCAAATACGATGTGACCCCATGTAGAGACTTGCGCAAGCACGGTCTCTCTGATCTGCCCTTGCTTATCAATATGCATCCCATTACTGAGTAGCAACTGCGTTAATGCAATCACCATGACGGTATAATGCAAATAACGAATGTGCCGAACAAACTTCACATGGAAATAGTGTCTGAATAGTTGAAACATTGGCGGCCTTATCGGGATAAAAAGACATGCCGATAAGTATATACCCCGGGCATAAACGCGTGAGAAGGGCAACGCACCTCTCCCGCCAGAAACAAAAAAGCCCCCGCAAGATGTCTCACGAGGGCTTTTAACGGCAGAGGGTTAGATTGCAACCTAGCAACCTAGCAACCTAGCAACCTAGCAACCTAGCAACTCATAACAGCAGTCTTCACAAATACTGTCACTATCTAGGAAGCTGGCAGGATAACGATATTTACAAATTATGCAGCGTGGAAACTGACCATAATCGGCCAGTAACCGTAAAAGGGTTTGAATCGCTATCTCAACGTCATCCGAGCAATAAGCCGTATGTACACACCAGCACTGCTCTGGGTATTCGTTTTCTCGAAGTACCAGTTCACAGATTTTTAAGACGATCGGCTTAAAGTTTGCGTCCCTACATGGCGTCTCATTTTTCGGGTTCTCATTCGTCCCAAAAAAATCAATCGGCATGAATGAACTCATACTCATAAAACATTGCGGACTTTGTAAATGATAGAGGCACAAATACTCATCACGCGGTATGTTCCGCTCGATCATTAATCCTTCAACATACACCCACACGCCTTGCGCTAAATGCTCATCTAAACATACTGCACCTTGTATCAAGGCGTCGTAAGCCGTGCAAAGCTGTTCGTCTGTTAATGCCAACTCATGGCTCCCTGTTTTGTTTCAATAAAACATGCTTCAACAATGCATGTCTATTTGTTACCGCCTATTGTCCATATCTGCAGTAAAAAAACACGCATAAATTCTCAATTTATGGCTCATAAAACAATCAGTTAGATAGCGCGCAACACATACTGACAAAACACACATTACCGTTGACTAAATATCACTCAAATACTGATTATGAGGATATTAATTTAACTATTTAAACATTAACGACCACAAAAAAGAAGACACTGAAGCCATAGCAAGCTTGAATTAGACTTGCATCTACTGCTTTTCGGTATATATTAGGGGCAAACAAAAGTACTGGATAAATAACCATGACTCTCCACAACGACAATCATTCTGCGGACATCAGTGCCGATATTGCGAACAAATTGAATGCGATTGGCTCTGCTCAGCGTGAACGCTTGGCGTTCATCGACTTTGCCCTCTATTTTTTTGGTGAAGTCACGCGAAAAGATTTGATTGATCGTTTTGCTGTCGGTCATGCGGCGACCACTCGCGATCTCGCCCTGTACAAAGAACTGATGCCTGACAACCTCAAGTTAGACATGCGATCGAAGAAGTATTTCAAACAGGCTGACTTTCTCCCGCTTTTTACCCTCGATCTTCAGAAAACCTTAGCGACAATCTCTTTGGGTTACGGGGATGGCTTTGCAGGCCATCAAGCCTTTCCGATCAATTGTGAAACGCCTATCTCACTGACTATCCCCCGCACGCCGGTCATGGCAGTGTTGTGTGAAGGCATTTACCGCCATCGATTAATCGAGATTGATTATATCTCGGCATCCAGCGGACAAAGCACCCGCGTGATCGCACCACACAGTTTGGTCGATTCCGGCAACCGCTGGCACATTCGTTCGTTTGACCGCAAGAACCATCAGTTTATGGATGTGGTATGTAACCGTGTCGTCGCGGCACGCATTATTGAGCAAGCGCCCGATCAACACGAAAGTATCGACGCTGACCGTCAATGGCAAAAATACATCGAGTTAGAATTGGTTCCGCACCCAAGGTTAATCAATCCCAAGGCGATCGAAATGGACTACGAAATGCGCGACGGTAAACTCGTGATTGAATCACGTGCGGCATTAGCGGGCTATTTACTGCGTAAGTGGGAAGTGGATTGCAGTGCGGATGGGTGTCTGTATGAATACGTAGGCTATCAACTGGCACTGAATAACCCGCAAGCGTTGTACCAAGTAACCAGTGCCATGCTCGCACCAGGGTACAAAGGCTGAGCTATCGCGCTAAACACGCCCTAACCAGCTGAGCAAAACAACCTTTCAAAACAACCACTCAAAAAAACAGAGCCACCGCATGATAGGTACGTATCACGGTGGCTCTGTTTTTTCTGCTTATTGTGGGGATTGTTTATTAGCGTTCTTGTGTAGACGTCCTACTTGGGAATGTTGAAACGCTTTTCCCCATTACAGACAAAGGTGAAATAACGTTGGCGTTCATTAAAGGTTTGGAAGCCTTTACCATGGCAATAAGCCCCATTCAGTTCATGCATGTAGGCTAATGTGGCTTGATCTTTCACAGTGAAATAGCTGTCATTTTCACAACGTACACGAATTTTGCCATCGTCACCCTGCGAGTACGATTTCACCTTAGAGCCACACAAGGTAAAACTGGCTTCCACATAGTCATCTGCCCGCTCATCAACAGACTTGCTACACCCTACCGCCAATAAAGACAAAATAATCACTATCAGTTGTTTCATCGCTACCGCCTTACACCGATTAACAAAGATTTCTACTTATAATCAGTGTAGTGCGTGTGGTTCAAAGTGATGGACTGATTGCCCTTTTTTGTCTTTATCGCTTTCGGAATTGTGTATTTTTCTGTCTGTTGATGTTAGCCGTTCATACGGCGTTTTTTACCCGGTTTGTCATCAATACGGCGACGATGCCAGACCGAGTAATGACGCAATCCCGCAGGACCATGTGCGATGATCACCGACATCAACAATACCGTGATAAATAACGCTGGCTTGTGCGCGGGTAAGAAATAGAAGCTACCAATCAGTGCCAACTTCACATAGGTCAGCACGCCTTTTAATTGAATCAACCATAAACGTGATTGGCGAATTTCTAACATCGTCATGATCACGCCCGTGACCATGACCATGACCCACCAGTGGAGCCATAACGATTTATCAACGCCATACAATATGCCCCCCGCACTGCCCGCAATACCGAGGATATGTAACGCTCGAATGGCGGTTTTACTCAGGCGCTGAATCCAAAAGCGGGTTTCAGACATGCCAAATTGTTCACCTTGCGGGGTGTCTTTCTCGGCTGAGCGGTTTGACTGAGAGGCCTGACGGCGAGAGGAGGTATCTGTCGTGTTTTTCATGATGCATTTTGGGTATGGCTACAATGGGTGCAAGCATACCCGTTCTCATGAGACAACAACAGAACATGCGGCTATTTTACGCGCTTAGCCTTAATGATGGCACTCAACTGGCCATCTTCCACCATGACACAATCCATGCCTGCGGCTAATGCTGCCTTTTGGCCCAATAACGTATCTTCAAACACCAGGCACGCTTCAGGCGCCACACCGATGCGCTTGGCCGCTTCTAAAAACGTATCCGGCTCCGGCTTGTGGTTGTCCACATCATCAGCGGTCACCAATGCATCTAAGTGCGAATAAATACCGGTTTCACTGAGCAAAGGCTCGGCATTCATCAATCGACATCCAGTACCTACCGCGATTTTTTTCGTGGCCTTGTTTGCCAGTAAAAGCTGATAGGTCACGGGAATAACCTCCCCTTTGAATCCTAACGCTTCAAAACGGTGACACTTGGTATCGGCCAACACCTCCGGATCAAAATGCTGTTCCCATTGGTGATTGATGGCTTGGGCGGTTTTAATGGTGGGTGAACCACCCAGCGCATAAAACCACTGCGCATCAAACGGAATTTCAAATTCCTCACAGGTTTGACGCCACGCTTCAACATGCGCAGGCATCGAATCGATCAAGGTGCCATCCATGTCAAAAATCAGCCCTTGGTAATGTGATAAATCCATTATTAACCTCCTTGCTTATCGTGTTTCTGCCTGCGTTATTGATTTACAAATATAGCCTGTCTACAGGTATCATGCTTTGCGGTTCAGCTGCAATAAATCCCATTTATTGCCATACAGGTCTTGGAATACCACGACCGTTCCATAATCTTCAACGCGAGGTTCTTCATTAAAAACCACACCGTTTGCTTTCATCAGCCCATAGTCACGCCAGAAATCATTGGTTTGCAAAAACAAAAACACACGACCGCCGGTTTGGTTACCCACCGCTTGCTGCTGTACTTCATTGCTCGCTTGTGCCAACAATAAATTCGTCCCATTTCCGTTCGGTGGAGAAACTTGCACCCAACGCTTTCCGCCACCTAAATCGGTATCTTCTACCAAGGTAAACTGAAGCTTCTGAGTATAAAAAGCAATCGCGTCATCGTAATTGTCGACCACTAAGGCAATATTGCCGATTTGCTGTTGAACCTGCTGTGACATTGTGACTCTCTGTCAGAAAAAAAGACGAAGGTCGATCTATACCACTTTCATACTATGAGAAACAAGCAAATAGCGGTATGGGGTTTACTTCACCTCTAGCTTCACTAAGCCCCATTTTTTTGCGACCCGATCGAAAAAACCTTGTACACGTTTGAGTTCAATCCAATGATTCACATAATTAATCCACTCCTGATCGCCTTTTGGCAGCAGCATGGCAATCGGGGTTGGGCGTCGCATGCCATCCACACGCGCAATGCTCAATTGTGGGTAACGCTGAATTAACGTTGCGGCTTCAATGTTGGAGGTAATGATCGCAGTCGATTTATTATCAAGCAGGTACTGGTAACCTTGGTTGGGAGAGTCAAGACTGTGCTGACGGGCTTTCGGCAACATTTCTTTCACGATGGACTGCTGTACCGTCCCCGTGGTGGAGGTGATAACGACGGAAGGGGAATTGAAGTCGCTCCATTTGCGATAGCGACTGAGGTTGTTCTTTTGAATAACGGGCACGAACGCCAAATAGAAGTACGTGTCGCTGTATCCGGCCATGCGTGCACGATGAAGATTTAACGAGGCGCTACCTGTCATATCATACTTTTCTGTCACAACACCGTTCACCAAGGTCTTCCAGGTCGTCGGGACATATTCCACGGTCACGCCCAGATCTTTAGCTAACTCTGTGGTGATATCAATATCAAACCCGCGATAGAAATTGGTAGCAGGATCCCGCATCGTCATCGGGCTCCAATCGCCCGTTGTGCCCACACGCAGCACACCGCGATCCATAATGTCTGACAAGCGGGACGCGGCATAACTGGGAAAGGAATAGAGTAACAACAATAAAAGGACAGGCAGAACAACAAAAAAGACCACACCACTTCGGCTGCAACGTTCCTTCACAAAGACCCCAGTTACCATCATACAGACCCCTGATACCTTCTACTTATATCGTTGTCTTTAAAAGATAGCAGTAATTTATCTTTCTATTTTTTAACTTTTATAGCCTTGCAAAAACATCGTAATACAAGCCATCAAATACGCCTTGCGTTCGTCGTCGGATTCCTCTGCGTCTTGCCCGAGATTCGCCCAATACACCGACTTGCCATGAAACATCATCAGCAATTGCAGCGCTGCATGGTGGCAATTCAGGCCAGCCATTAGCTCGCCTTTCTCCACCAAATGTGCCAAATAGGCGGCCATGTTACGCGTGGTACTTTCCGGTCCGGCCTGAAGATACACAGAAGCTAATTCCGGATGGCTATCACTTTGACTCACCGCCGTCTTATAGGTATTTTTGACTTCATCTGACAACAACATGGTCTGAAAACGCCAAGCAAAATCAAACAACACCTCGCCCGATGGACGCGGATCGGTCGTTAAGCTGACATCTAACTGATTAGCAATACAACGCGCGCGAATGCAGGTATCAAACAACTCGTCTTTGGTTTTAAAGTGGGCATACACGGTTTGCTTAGAGACCTGCGCCTTAGCCGCAATGGCTTCCATGCTGATCCCATACCCCTGATCCACAAACAAGGCCGTTGCCGCTTGTAAAATTTGTTCTCGTTTTTGCGCACTTCTTGGACTTAACACCCGATCACCTTTCTTTCGGTACTCATACAATCCGATAACGATTTGACTACAACTGAACTAGACAGTCCAGTTCCATTGTATTATTTTTTAACAATGGACTAGACGGTCCAGTTTATCAAGAAGGCAGGATGTTATGCGAAGGATCTCTACCACCAGCGCGATTGTGCTATCCGTATTACTGGTGGGTTGTAACAGCTCAAGTTCAGAGCCCGATGAACGTGCGCAACAAAACGCAACGCCCATTTCTGGACAGGCAGCAGAACAGGCTGCAGGCCAACAGACACTCAAGGTTAATACATTCACGCTACAAGCCACCGATCACTATACCGTGGCACGCGAATACGTCGGCATGGTACAAGCCGGTCAACAAGCGAACCTTGGGGTGGAATTAGGCGGTAAAGTGGCCAAGCTCTGGGTCGATGTCGGTGACAAGGTCACTACGGGAGATCCCCTCATCACGCTCGATACGCAAATGTTACACACCCAAGCCGATGAACTGACCGCACGCCAAGCACAAGTCACCGCCCAGCTTGAACTCATCGAGGCCAACTTAACCCGTCAGCGCGCATTGAAAACCAAAGGGTTCAGTGCCGAATCTGAAATGGATGCGTTACGCAGCCAACGTAACGCTCTGAAAGCCAGCTTTCGCCAACTCACCGCGAACCTGAACGCCAACCAATTACAGCAGCAAAAATCCACGGTTTATGCCCCTTATGATGGCATCGTCAGTGATCGTTACGTCTCAACCGGAGATGTGATCAACACAGGATCCCCTACCCTGACATTGCTGGCGTCGTCACGTAAAGAAGCGCACATCGGCATCCCTGCCAAGCAATTGTCCAAGCTGGCAGCAATCACAGATTGGACACTCCGAATTGGTGCAACGACCTACCCCGTTACCCTGCTTAACCCTGGCGCGAATATTGAACGCGGCTCACGCACCGTGAAACTGCGTTTTGCGTTACCTGCCAATGCAGAGGTGATCAATGGGGAATTAGCCTACCTCCAATTTCAGGACCGTCATGACACAGCTGGCTATTGGATCCCCCTTTCCGCGATGACCGATGGACTGCGCGGGGTATGGAATGTGTTTGCGCTTCGCGAAAGCCAGTCCGACGTTAGCAACAGCAACAAGACATTTACGGTCGAACGTCGTTCAATCCAAGTGTTGCATGCCAACAATGACCATGCTTACGTCGAAGGCGCGATCAGCCCCAATGAAAAAATCATCGCCGATGGGCTTCACCGCTTGGTGCCCGGACAAACGGTATCTCCCGTAAAAAAGCTACCTCTGCCTCTCAATAACCCATTGGATGAGGCAACATTATGAGTATGCTCCCCATCATCAGTAACACACGGTTACTGATTTTAACGGTTGGCTTGCTGATCGTTGCGGGCCTGTCCGCCATCAGTACCCTGCCACGTGCCGAAGATCCGGTGATCCATAACCGTTTTGCCAGTGTCATCACCCATTTCCCAGGCGCAACCGCCGAACGTGTCGAAGCGCTGATAACGGACAAAATCGAAACCAGCCTGCGCGAACTGGATGAAGTGCACTTGCTCACCTCGGTCTCTCGTCCGGGGATTTCCGTGATCCAAATTGAGCTGAAAGATGCAATCACGGATGCCTCACCCGTGTGGTCGCAAGCCAGAGATAAGCTGACCGATGTGGAAGTGCTACTGCCACAAGGTGCTTCAACCCCCGAATTAGATGACGATCATGGTTATGCGTTTACCGTGATCACCGCTTTGTCATGGCAAGGCGAGACCGAACCCGATTTACTCACCTTACGGCGTTATGCTATCGAACTGGGTAATCGCCTGCGCAATTTGAGTGGCGTTGAATTTGTCGATACTTACGGTTTACCGGATGAAGAAATTCAAGTGTCGCTTGATCCGGCGGCCACCAGTGTTTTAGGCCGTTCTGCGATCTCCCTGTCGCAAGCAATCAACAATGCCGATGCGAAAAATGCGGCCGGTGAATTAGTTAACGGTGCTAACCGCTTTACCTTAGAAGTATCTGATGCTTTAGATTCACTCGATCGCGTACGCCGTGTACCGATCGCGATGGACAACAATGGCTATTTGGTTCGCTTGGAAGACATCGCGACCGTGAAACGTCAAGCGGCCTCGCCCCCGACTGAATTGGCCTTCATTAACGGGAAACCTACCGTGATCGTGGCGGCACGCATGCAGCCGTCATTGCGGGTCGACCAATGGACCGAGCGCGTCAATACCTTACTCGCCCACTACAATGCTCAATTGCCCAGCAACATCAACGCAGCGATCATTTTTGAGCAGCAAAGCTACACGGAGAACCGCCTTGCTGAG
Source organism: Photobacterium sp. 270122K (assembly GCF_059941365.1). Classification (NCBI taxonomy): domain Bacteria; kingdom Pseudomonadati; phylum Pseudomonadota; class Gammaproteobacteria; order Vibrionales; family Vibrionaceae; genus Photobacterium; species Photobacterium sp. 270122K. The sequence continues at coordinate 89,599 of NZ_JBPOEN010000010.1, read as the reverse complement.
CTTAACAACAGTTTGCTTATCGGTTTTTCCATTATTTTAGTGGTGCTGTTACTGACCTTAGGCGGACGTTCAGCCTTGATTGTGGCACTGTCATTGCCTCTGACCGGTCTTGTCACCCTTACCATGATGAAGTTCTCCGGATTGCCGATTAATCAAATGTCCGTTACCGGATTGATCGTGGCATTGGGGATCATGGTAGATAATGCGATTGTGATGGTTGATACCATTGCGCATTACAAGCAACAAGGACAGGCTAAGTTGGATGCGGCCATGAAAGCCATTCAGCATTTATGGGTGCCGTTATTGGGCTCAACCCTGACCACTGTATTGGCGTTCGCCCCTATCTTCCTCATGCCGGGCCCTGCAGGGGAATTTGTCGGAGCCATTGCCATTACCGTGTGTTTCTCGCTGATTGGCTCATACCTGATTGCACACACGCTGGTGGCCGGTTTTGCGGCGCGCTGGCTGCCCAATGCGAAACAAAGTGGTCGCTGGTATCAGTCCGGCATTCGGATCCCAATGATCAGTCATCACTTTGAAAAATCCGTCCGTCTCGCCGTTAAGCACCCGTTGATCACGGCGTTACTGGTCAGCACCTTACCCATCACCGGTTTTTGGGGCGCAGGACAACTCACGGAGCAATTCTTCCCCCCGTCTGATCGTGACATGTTTGAGATCCAGCTCTTTCTTCCCCCGCAAGCCAGTGTGTTTGCCACCACAGCTGCCACCCAGCAAGTGGATGCCATCATGGCGGAGTTTGACGATGTAGAAAGCGTCAGTTGGGTCGTAGGTGGGAATTACCCGTCCTTCTATTACAACTTACTCAGTCGTCAGCAAGGTGTGCCTAACTTTGCCCAAGCCATGGTGAAAGTCGCTGACTTTGAGGCGGCTAACCGTCTGATTCCAATCATTCAGCAACACCTTGACCAACGCCTTCCCCATACGCAAATTCTGGTGCGAAAACTGGAACAAGGCCCACCGTTCAACGCGCCTTTAGAAGTCCGGGTTTACGGGCCTAACTTGGATCAGCTGAAAGTACTAGGAGAAGAGATCCGCCTGATCATGGCGCAAACACCCGATGTGACCCATACCCGCGAAACCTTGCAGCCGGGCACACCGAAAGTGCATGTGAACGTTAATGAAGAAGCCAGCCACTTAAACGGATTGTCATTGCGTGACGTGGCCAACGTGTTGCAAGCGTCGTTCTCGGGCCGCCTGAGTGGCAGCATCATTGAGGGCAGTGAGTCAATTCCCGTTCGAGTGCGCGTCAGTGATGCCGTGCGTGAAAACATGGGGCACCTCAGCAGCTTGCCTCTTCCCGTGACAACGTCACAAGAATTACTGACCATTCCTATGTTCGCGCTGGCTGACCTCAGCTTAACGCCAAGCCGAGGCGCCATTCCACGCCGTGATGGTCAACGGGTAAATACCATTGAAGGCTATATTCGCGCGGGCGTCTTACCGCAAACGGCCTTAGAGCATTTTCAAACGCGGCTAGACACCTATCGGCAAACCCTGCCCTATGGCTACACCTTGGAATTCGGGGGGGAGTCTGCAGAGCGAAACGAGTCGGTGGGGAACCTGCTGGCAAACTTGACCATGGTAATGACATTGCTGGTGATGGTGGTGGTGCTCTCGTTCAACTCTTTCCGCCTCAGTGCCATTATTTTCCAAGTCGGCTTTCTGGCATCGGGACTAGGATTGCTGTCGGTATGGCTGTTTAACTACCCGTTTGGCTTTACCGTGATCATCGGGATCCTCGGCTTAGTCGGGTTGGCCATCAATGCTGCCATTGTGATTTTGGCAGAGCTCAAAGCCAGCCCAGCGGCCAGACAAGGGGATATGGATGCCATTATTACCGCGGTCATGAATTGTACTCGCCATATTACGTCCACCACTATCACAACCGTGGGGGGCTTTATGCCGTTAATCTTGGCTGGCGGCGGGTTCTGGCCGCCGTTTGCGATCACCATTGCGGGCGGTACCGCGCTCACGACACTGATCTCTTTCTACTTTGTGCCTGCGGCGTTTCGTTTAGCGGTAAAATACAAGGATTTGGATAATGCAGTGCCCTCTGCCCAGCAAGCGGCCTCATCGTCATAATTCCCGACACCACACCATAAAAAATGGCGACCTGTGCGGTCGCCATTTCAATCACAAGCACTGCTGTTGTAAATCAGAATACGCCTGTTCAAATGCCAAATTAGGGAAGTATTCGTTATTAATCAGCAAACTCTTACTTTCCGTCCAGTTCATCACAAATGAACCGTTACCATAAGGAATGTTGTACACCTCAAAGTGGCGATCCATTCGATCAAACATCAAGTTCGCGGCCAAGCGGCCAGAACGCACACTCATATTCTTGTAATACTGGAAGTCACCGTCACAGGTTTTCACAATGTATGACCCTTTATCACTGCGTACACTGATATAGGCTTCTGATGTATTTTCAAACTGAGAGAGTGACCAGATCCCCGACTGCGCTTGCAAACGAATCATCGGATCCGCTTTCTCAACCGTGGGCGTGCTCACCTGTGCCGTCTGCGTCAAAGCCGCATTTTGCTGCACATGATCGTCTGGGTTCCGATGCAAAATCGTCACCACGTCTTGTTCCACAGCGGCTTCCTCTGCCATCACGTTTGCCCATAATGTGCCTAGCGGTGTTCGAGTGACACTGAACACCCCAACCACGACAAGCACCACCAGCAATGCCACAACGCCTCTCTTAAGTAAGCGGTTTTCTCCCAATTCACGGAGCTGTTTCAACACCGTGGGCGAAATTGTTCCCGCTGTTGGCTTTTCTCCGGCAGTATGGGGACGAGGCGATGATGACGGGTCACGGCGCATCATGTTATCGAGTTGCGTTTGTAACTGTCGATTTTCACGTCGCAGCGCAAGATTATCTCTTTCCAATGCCTGCTTATAACGGGCATCGTCACCGGTACTCATCGGTTCATTCAAACCCACATTAGCAGAGTGATTCGCCGCCGTTGCTTTTTGCAACTGCTTGAGTGCGTTATCCAACTGCTGCGTAAGCGTATCGTTATCTATTTTCAGCAACTTATATTGTGCGTCTAACTGACGGTACTTTTTCTTCAAAGCCTCGAGCTTCAAGGCCTCGTGTTTCAACGCCTCATCGGGTACCGCTTTTTTTACCACCACGGTGGTCATCACCGCTTCTTCAGCGCCTTTCCCATGCATGACTTTGTCATAAGACTGAGAAATTAATTGCATCAATGCCTTAGAGCCATCTTTATCAGGATGACAACGGCTAGACAGCAGCTTATAACGGCGCTTAACGTCCGCCGGTTGCGTGGTTATATCTGTACCAAGAATGTCGTGAAATGTGGTCATGCCAATTTAAACCATTAACAGCCAAAGCAAAAAGAGAGAAATAGTGACAGGTGCAGTACGGCATGGCCTATAACTTGCAGTCTTCACTGAATGCATCACACTGTAACCTTGCAGAATGCACATACATAGGGAAAAGGAATACAGCTCTAAAGTGTATCGGCAACTGTATGAATACTTGAGGGAAAAGAAAGGAATTTTTTGACTTATGCAGATGGATTTTCAACAAGAGAACAAAACACGAAAAACGCCGATTAATCATCTCTTGCTTTCGATTAACCAGCGCCTTGAAAACGGCCTATTTCATGCGTTTAAATTGTGTTTTCGCATTCTGAACTCCCCCGGCGAGCAGCCCATGTGCTTTTTAAACACCCGCGAAAAGTACGAGACATCTTTAAAGCCTGCAGAATGGGCTATTTGTGATATTTTTTCCCGATCTGAACTGAGTAGCCCGCACGCTAAATCCAACCTTTTTTTGATAATGTATTGCTTAAGCGTCACCCCCATCACACTGTGGAACAAGCGTGAAAAATAGGTCGGTGAATAATGGCAAGCATTAGCAAGATCTTCTTCTCGCAACGGGGCGCTGATATTTTCATCAATGATCTTCAACGCAGGACGGATAGACATTTCACGTTGCTCAAAGCCTTGCACCGGTTCCGTTTTTACACTGTGCGTATGCAAACGGCTAAAGCAAGCGTCAATATCCTGCTTCGTGGCGCTGGCGGCAATGACGTCTTCCCCTCCTGCGCGCAATACATTCAAGGCCAAATCGGCATCCAAACGGTGGTATACCACAACAACCTTGGTTTGGGGGAAACGACTTTTCACTGAGCGCAGTAACTCAAACCCGTTTGAGGTGGAATCGATCACTTCCAAAAAGATCAACTCTTGCCCTGTCATCGTCGACAGTAATTCAAAAGGAGATACATCAACCACATCATGTGACAGCTTCAGGTTTTCCTTTGCCTCAGCGACTTTATCGTAATGGCTACAACTCACCCAGATCACAAGCGTTCACCTTTTTCTTTGGCTACGTATGTATAGCGTTGTATGCGTGGAGTAACTCTCCTTGTCAGTCAATACTGAACGTTCTTTGTTCGCCCATTCTTGTCAAAAAAATGACGTCACATGGATAATTAACGTCTATAAACCTAAATAAATCCAGAATTTAGTTTTGTTTCAACAATGAGCAATAACATACAGTGCATTCTACTACTCCTGTAACTTCAACGGGTTAAACTAAGCGCATAATCATGAATAGCGGGATTATTAAAACCAAAAGCCATAATAATTATTTTTTAATTCTCTTTTCATCTATATAGTTCCCTAAACCAACCCCCTTACTGCCGCTATAAAAGTGGAATTCAGCACATGAAAACACCAACGCAACAGCATAACAACGATGCGGAATATCCCTTGTTGTTATGAGACTAATACGACTGATTCCCTGCTTAACGCCTTTATCCTAACGCAACCGTCATCACAAATTATTCACAACATGTATTCCTGGCATAAAAAACGCGCGGCATAGCAACGATACAACTTGCGAGTTATGTAACACTATTGATATTTCAATCTTTTGCAGGATATACAATGACAACACGTAATCGGCTTTGGTCATGCTTTGCTATCCTCATTGCAACCGCTTCTTTCTTCCCTCGTGCCGTGTTAAGTCATCCAACGGATGAGCCCGTTATTGCACTTTACTATCCTGATTGGAAAATCTATAACAAACAGTACATTACCCCTAGTCAATTACCTGCGGATAAAATTACCCACATCATCTATGCCTTTTTGGCCGTCTGCGGGCCCGTCACGGCCTCACCGGATAACGTGCAGCGTTTAATGGCGCAACAATGCCAAAATAAACCGACAGGCACCGCTATTTTGTTTGACGGGTTTGCGGCGACACAAAAACAGCTGCCGGGTCACACCTCTAAGCAGGTCAACTACCTTGGTAACTTTGGGCAACTCAAGTACTTAACCGAACAGCATCCATCACTCAATGTACTCGCCAGTTTTGGCGGATGGACATTGTCTGAGCCCTTTCATACCGTGATTCAAGAAGAAAAAACACAACAAATCTTTGCCCGCAGCGTACGTCAAATACTTGAAAAATATGATTTTTTCACCGGCATACAGATTGATTGGGAATACCCTGGTGGTCATGGCTTAGCGGGGATCGGCCTTGATCGACGAGAAGAAGAAAAGCACGGTTTTACCCAGTTGCTACAGGCCGTAAAGCGAGAACTCACGGGCCTGGAAAAACACACACAACGCCGCTACGAATTGTCAGCTGCGATCAATGCCAGCCCGAAATTTAGCGGCAGTATTGACTGGCCACAGGTGGCCCCCTTACTCGATCACGTTTTTCTGATGAGCTACGATTATTTAGGTAATTGGACCAATACCGTCGGGCATCATAGTAACCTTTTTGCCACGCCTACCACGCCAAGTGGGCTATCCGTTTCCGGGCAAGTGCAATCGCTACTCCAACAAGGCGTGAGCAATGATCAAATCATCGTCGGCGCGCCTTTTTACGGCCGAGGCTGGCAAGGCGTAGACGCCTTTTCGCCTGAACATTTAGAAGGCTTAGATTCAGCTGGCGGGATCAATAAAGGATCAAACCTCAATGAACCGGGTTATTTCACGTATCACGATATTGCCAAACATTTTCTGGCTAAAAAACAACTCGGTTTTGCTTATTATTACGACCAACAAGCCGAAGCCGCCGTACTCTACAACCCCAAATTAAAAGAATATATTTCTTTTGATGATGCCCGATCCATCAAAGCGAAAGCCGATTATGTGCGTAAAAAACAACTTGGCGGTGTCTTTGCTTGGGAGGCCACGGCTGATTATCAAGACCAACTGCTCAATGCCATCCGCGCAGGGCTCTATCCGCTCCCCGAAGCCCAAACACCCCCTTCTTCTGCACCTTTTTTGCACACCTCACGCATTCCAGCGTCAGGATAAGGACAACAGAACACACCAAGCAATGTGCCACAAGCGAATGAAAACTCAGTGAATTGATGATTAAAAAGGAATAAGTAGTTAATAATCACGTCAAAAAAAGTCTAAAACGTTGGTTTTTTTTGAAGACAATCTCATTTTTATTGATTAATATGTGCTGGAAAATTTGAGTTCCGATGAAGACAGCAGGAGAGTGGCACGACCTTTACCGGTCAACGCCCGCCGAAGAAGTAAGTTCACCATCCCGTTTGAAACCCTTTCAAACAATGGCGAGTAAATCTTTCAGGCACCTTACCGATTGCCCTGTTTGCAGGTGTAAGACGTAAAGTATGGACTGTTGTTGGAGGAGCCTCTGGAGAGATTCGTTAAATCGAACGCCGAAGGAGCAAACCTACATCACTACGCGTGATGCAGGTGAAACTCTCAGGCAAAAGGACAGAGGAGATAAGTTCAACAGCTCAGAAAGTTTCATACAACTTTTTCTGTAACACCATTACAACGGTATAACTGTTGTTCTTTATCTCTTCCTTTGATGTTTAAAGGTAAAGAGAAAATGAACCCACTATATAATTTTTTACAAACGATCGATAACCTCGTCTGGGGTCCCCCACTTCTACTTTTGCTTGTAGGTACGGGTCTATACCTGACAATTCGTCTAGGTTTTATCCAAATACGTTACCTGCCACTCGCTTTGGGGCACCTGTTCAAAGGCAACAAAGACAGCAACGCCGATGGTGATGTGTCTAGCTTTGCCGCCCTGTGTACTGCGCTTTCTGCCACTATTGGTACCGGTAACATCGTCGGTGTTGCAACTGCCATTAAATTAGGTGGACCGGGTGCGCTATTTTGGATGTGGCTTGCTGCTTTATTCGGCATGGCAACCAAATACGCAGAGTGCCTACTTGCCGTTAAATACCGTGAGACTGATGCAAACGGCCAAATGATTGGCGGCCCAATGTATTACCTTGAAAAAGGTGCAGGTCAGAAATGGCTGGCGAAACTGTTTGCCATCTTTGCACTGGGTGTCGCCTGTTTCGGTATCGGTACCTTCCCACAAGCAAATGCGATTGTGGATGCGGCTGCCCTATCGTTCTCTATTCCACGTGAAATCACGGTTGTTATTCTGACCATCTTGGTCGCGACAGTGACATTGGGTGGCGTAAAATCCATTTCAAGTGTTGCCAGTAAAGTCGTGCCGTTTATGGCGATCTTTTACGTCGTAGCGTGTTCATTGGTACTGATCGCACAGTACAGCGCTATTCCTGATGCCATTCAATTGGTGATCAGCTCTGCGTTTACCGGCCATGCAGCATCAGGCGGTTTCGTGGGTGCGGGTATCATGTTGGCGATTCAATCCGGTATTGCGCGCGGTGTGTTCTCGAACGAATCCGGCCTGGGTAGTGCCCCAATGGCCGCTGCTGCAGCGAAGACAGACTCTTGTGTTGAGCAGGGTTTGGTTTCAATGACAGGTACGTTCTTCGACACCATCATCATCTGTACCATGACAGGTCTAACACTGGTTGTGACCGGTGCTTGGCAGAGTGATTTTGCGGGTGCGGCAATGACTAGCCACGCTTTTGCTACCGGTCTGGATTCGACCCACTTCGGCCCAATGCTGGTGACAATTGGCTTAATGTTCTTTGCCTTTACCACCATTCTAGGCTGGAACTACTATGGCGAACGCTGCATCACGTACCTTTTTGGCGTGAAAGCGATTCTGCCGTACAAGATCTTCTTCTTGATGTTGATCGCGATGGGTGCCTTCATGAAGCTGGATATGATTTGGCTGATTGCCGATATCGTAAATGGTTTGATGGCCGTGCCGAACTTGATTGGTTTGATTTTGTTACGTGAAGTCATCATCACCGAAACGCGTCAGTATTTTGAGCAGTTGACCTCACCGTCAATCTCACTAAAAGAAAGCGCCATTTAAATCGTACTGGGCAATGTATAAATACCTGTGCATAAATAATTGTGCACAGGTAAGAAACCGTAACAACGTGTAGAGCGCACTGTCCCCCCCTCGCCATAAAAAATACAATGAGGGGTAAACAGGCAGAGCAACCCAACGGCATTCCTTCACGGGGATGCCGTTTTTTATTACTCGATTCAATCCAAATATTGTGTCAGCTGCTGGTACACATCAAAGCTACTGTCTTCTAGCCAGCACTCCGTAATGAGCCCCGCCTCCTGTTTCAAAAACAGCATACCCGTCATACTAACGCGCTGCGTTTTCTTCGGGATCCGTGCCCACCCGCCGGTATAAAACGCATTGCACTGGTATAGCACAACGGTTTTGTCATCTTGCTGGATAATGTCGTTAAATTGGAATTCTACGTCACGAAAACGCTGATTCCATACGGATAACATCGACAGATAATCATCGTGACTTAACGTGTAAGATTTTCCTCCGGGTAAATGGAACTGCAACGGTTCCGCCGCCAATGACCGCAATTGTGACTCGTTGCTCTTTGCCCATACTGCATTGAACCAGCGCTTCACCCACTCATGGTCTGAATCCATGTGACATACCTCAACAATCGTGCCCACCCTTATAATGAATTAGCACAATAACGGTAAAACCCACCACTTATACGGACAAAAAAAGCAAATTTTTACATCAAGAATGTGATATCTGCATATGTCCATTTTGTGGCTGGCTATCACTCCTTTCTGATAACCCCATCATTTTCAGCACCGAATAACCGGAATATCACACCACCGAGTCGTATATTGCGGCGTCAGCCGATCCCGTCGCATCGTCCATTTCGGCGTGGTACCTTGCGCCGCCACAAACACGGTGCCGCTGCCATATTTAGCATTCAATCCATCAAAGGTTTGCATCAACGCAGGGTCACTGGCATACGGATCAAACAAGTCAAATTGCGCGTGCGCACCGTCTATCAAATCGATCAATCCGACCCCAAACTTATAGAACTTAACCCCAGGAACAAACACCTCAGCCACGGCATGGCCAATTACCTGCATAATGGTGCAGGTATCATCGGTCGGATACGCAAACCGATGTTGAAAACGCCGCGTCACCGGCTTTTCATCAAACGGGGAGTTACTGGCAAACACCATCATGTGTTGGCAGAGCGATCCTTGCTGGCGTAACTTTTCCGCCGCAATATGTCCCTGCCGACACAGAGCTTGCGTGAGTGTTTCAGCGCACACAATACGGTCACCCACACTGCGGGTAGAGAAGATTTGCTGCTTATCCGCACGGGCCTCATCCCACCCTTTGCAGACTTCACCGTTTAATTCCCGCACGGTGCGCTCAACGTCCACATTGAAATTTTTTCGGGCTAACGCAGGCGGTATCTCGGCCAGTTGTAACGCTGAACGCACGCCCATGATCCGTAATCGCTTGGCTGTACGCGGCCCGATCCCCCAAATATCTTGCACATCCATGGCTGCCAATACGGTACGCCGCGCGGTGTCCGTTTTGAGTACACACACGCCTTGGTAGGCCTCCATTTTCTTCGCGGCATGATTAGCCACTTTTGCCAACGTCAGCGTGGTTCCCATGCCAACACAAACGGGCAAACGGCACTCTTTCCAGACGGCTTTACGTAATGCCTGTGCATGCATGATTAAGTCTGGGATCGCCTGTTGGCAACGCTGAAAAGAAAGGAAAGACTCGTCTATGCTATAGATATATTGATCAGGGGCAAACCGGCCGATCACTTCCATCATTTTGGCCGACAGATCGCCGTACAATTCATAGTTTGATGAACACGCAATCACCCCTTTTTGCTCACACAAATCTCGCATAGCAAAATAAGGTTTACATTTTTCGATCCCCGCCGCTTTGGCTTGACGGTTAGCGGCGACCACCATGCCGTCATTGTTCGACAACACGATAACCGGCTTACCGCGCCAATCTGGCCGGAACACTTGCTCTGCCGAACAATAAAATGCGTTCGCATCCACCAGCGCAAACATTACGCCTCCAACAAACGGCTAGGACGATGACAGCGAATGGATCGCACCACCACCCCTTCAATCGTGAAAGGCACGTCTGCCGCAATCCAAATAGGCGCATAACCCGCCTGTGCGGATACCAAGCGACGCTGGCGTAAATCAATGATCTTACACACAAACTCGCCGTTATAATTCGCCACAATAATGTCGTGATCACGCACTTGCACATAACGATCAATGATCAGAATATCCCCATCAAAAATGCCTACGCCTTCCATCGAGCAACCTTGAGCGCGACCGATATACGTGGCGCTGGGGTGTTCAACCAACAATTCATCGAGCGATAAAGGGAGTTGATGGTAATCAGCGGCAGGGCTAGCAAACCCGGTAATGCCAGCACTAGCAGGAAGAAGAATCACATTCATAGGTTGAATCAACACTGTTTATTTATACAGTGTAATTTTGAGGGATATTGTGTTGAAAAGCAATGTATCAAACCATGCAAAGCACACCTTACTCACGGCCTATCACATTCAATACAAGCAGTATTTACCAATTTGTTGACAGTGAGGTTACACAGCAGGGAAGAAAACCATTAGAATCTGCGCACCTTTCTTTGCGATACTTTGTGCTTATGCTTCGTTATCTGCTTGTTACTTATCTGGCTTTCTTTTCTGCAACGTCAGCATACGCTCAATCACTACAAGATAAATGGCAGACCTTTTATCAGCAGAGCTGGCAAATCGGTACGCTGGCCGTATCGCAACAGCAGCTCAGTCAGTACCCTATCGCATTGCTTCAAGATGCGGCACGCTATCCCCAGTTCTCAATGTTTGATTGGCAAGATATTATGGATCTGGCTGCCATTAAAACCGCTTGTGTCGACAGCGCACAAAGAAATCCCCTATTAGACGATGCGGTCACGTTTGAGTTAACCCTTTGCCAACACCAGTCACTCAATGCAGATTGGTTTTTGACGCACTCAACCGTCCACCCCGCTGGCGGCAGCTTTGCTGATCGGTATCTCGACCGTTTTCCTGATAGTCCTCTTCCTATTACGCACTTACTGACAGTCACACACCCTCGCCATCCCCTTTATCACCCCCTTGCGGCATTATCCCCACAAGGCCGTGACGCATTACTGGATGGCTATCGAGCATGGAAAGAAAATGACACCTTGTGGCTCAGTGGTGAAACCGGCTGGAAACGCCTATCGCGCGCACAATGGCAACCACTGACACAGACACTGGATATCACTCTGTATGGTGAGCCGTGTACCTTCCGTTACAGTAATTTATGCATCAATGAGCAACCTCAACATCTGATCGCACAACGCATTATTCTGGCTTCACTGTGCTTGATTTTAGCCACTGCGTTATGCCGCTTGTGGTATTTAAAACGCAGACAAGGAAAGGAAAGACAGTTCATTTTACAATTATTGACCCATGAACTAAGAACGCCTATCACCAGTTTGGGACTAACTGTCGAGATGTTCCGGCACCATTACGCGTCACTGCCAGACGCGACACAAGATGCCGTATGGCGGCTCGTTGCTGACTATCAAAGGCTCTCGCAATTAACGGAAAACAGTAAGATCTTTTTAAGCGCAGAGACATCGACCCCCTTACTGAATCAATCTGCCTATTTAGACGATTGGTTACAGTTTCTCGGCGAGAAACACAATGTCAGCTATACACTCAACCACGATGAAATGCTATCGCTGCCCTTTTATTGGCTCTCGATTTGCTTGGATAATTTAATCAAGAATGCGAAGCAACATGGACAAGGTCACATCTCGGTCACCGTGATTGTAGGCTCCAGATTAACCATTCACGTCGACGATGAAGGTCAATTTCCATCGCGCTTCACGCGCTTATTTAACCGAATAAAACGACCACGAAACAAGGCCGATAATATGGGGATTGGCCTTGGTATTGTGCACCATCTTATGGAACAAATGGGCGGTACGTTATCCATTCAACGTCACCCCACTCGCTGTACTTTGGAACTGCCTTATGAACACACTATTACTGATTGAAGACGACGCTCTGCTTGGACAAGGACTGGTGACTTTTTTCGAAACACAGGGATATCAGTGCTTATGGGTTCGCCAAGCCGATGCCGTTGAAGCGCTTTGGTTTAAAGCCGATCTCGTCATTCTCGATCGACAGCTCGACGATGGTGACAGCATGCAGCATTTACCACAGTGGTTACTGCTCAAAGCGGTACCCGTGATTGTGTTGACGGCCAAAGTCGCCATTAATGAGCGCATCGAAGGGCTAATGGCCGGAGCCAAAGATTATATGACGAAGCCTTTCTCGCACGACGAATTACTTGCGAGAGTGATCGCGCAGTTACGCCCACTGGGTAGTAGCCAACTGCACTATGGTACAATCACCCTTTCACTGGCTGAACGCCAAGCTTACTGTGCAGACGTGCCTGTTGCACTCAAACCCAAAGAGTTTCAGCTGTTGGTATTGTTTATTCAGTATCAAAGCCGGGTTTTCCATCGTGATGAATTATTGAATAAAATCTGGGGCTATCAGGCTTTTCCAAGCACGCGTACGGTGGATAACCATGTGTTACGGTTACGGCAAAAATTTCCCGAATTGGCCATTGAAACACACCGCGGCGTAGGATATCGCCTGTTGGAGATCACAGCATGAAACCGATGATCTTCCCCCTGTTGCTGGCACTCAGCCTATCGGTCATCAGTCTACCAACGAGAGGACAAACGGATTGGTTTGCGCCAACGCCATTACAATCCACTTACCAAGCGTTGCTGGCTAACCGACCCGTGCAAGCCTGGCAGGAGCTGCATCTTGCACTCAGCCAACACGCCATCAACAGCGATCACTGGATCCCCGTGAAAAATGCCATTCTTACGCAAACGGAATGCGGGCAAAATCTTACCGATCAACACGTGTCTTCTTCTCTCGCCCAGTCCAATATCACGCTGCATTTTATTCGGCGCTTTGGCATCGCCTCACAAGGCTACCAAATTAAAATCTCGGCAGAGCAATCACCACAAACAAATGGGGTTCCCCAAACACAGCCAGTGACATTAATGTCACCAACACAGAAAACCTTGTTACAAGGTCAGTTTTCTAACTCTCTTCCTTATCAAGAAATAGAAACAACCGATCTGCTGATAAAACCGCTTTCTGGACGCTATCTGTTAACAATAGGAAGCCACACATATCCGCTATTAATTGCCATGGATTTCCCAATAGATGCCCAAATGGAGAACCCATCACGATGGTTAACCCTTGACCACACCTCACCGCGTTCACGACTCGTTCTCTCTCCTCCCCAAGCCATTGAGGGATGTCCCGCGGTGAACGCAAAATGGCAATGGTTTGATGATGCATACAATACGATCGGAAAACCCCAAATGATTTTTCGTCACACAGAAGCTATCCCGAACACGCCCCCTTCTACGGCGAAATATTTAGCTGCCAGCGTTGAACGCGTTGAATTTCAACAAGGGTTGAGCGTTCATTATATCCAACGTATCAACGTTCCCTTTAGTTCGCTTTAACGCACCTTAAACCCACTTCATTACACAATCTCTGAAAATAGAGACAATCCGGTGACATTCATGGGACGCCATTTCGATGTAATAACACCATCATCATTATTGGAGTCCCTTATGCTATTTCGTCCACACCTTCGTTCTGCCGTCTTTTTCGCGCTATCCGTTACGTGCCATTATGCTCACGCACAAGTGCCTGTCACACTGAACACCCCTGATCACCGCATTCAGATATCACCGGATGATCTGGCGATTTCATGGAACTCACTGGCAATCAATACTTCCGCGTTGACCGTCAATAAGCAAGCACAGCACGTCACTACGCTGACTCAGCACTCATCAACGCATACACGTTGGCAGTTACAACCCAGCGGCTTAACGGTCGATGCTCGCCTTGACCATGAAGCATTGGTCTTGCATTTTTCCGCCGCCGATACCCAACCTATCGTTCGTGACCAACCACTGGCCTTATCATGGTTCAATTTAGCGGAAACCAACACCCGGAGCTTACTCTTACCGTTGAGCGAAGGCATGCGTATACCGGTTGAAAATCGCGAATGGGCGACCTACCTGACGCACTCACACTCCGGCGCGAACACCACAAATGATCTCAAAATGCCCTTTTGGACAACGGAACAAAACGGCGCTTACATTACGTACCACTTGGTAACGGCAACCAATAACGCGTTACACTTTTCTGACGACACCCAACGTGTCGATATGCGTGCGTCACACCAATTTACTACGCTGACTCAACACGATCCCTTCACTGTACGCATCACATTAGGTGACGACTGGCTCGACGGCGCAAAAACATATCGCCAATGGCGAAAAGCACACACTAAAGCCCAAACATTGGCGCAACAAGCACACCAAAATCCGGCCGTAAAACGACTCATCGGTGCTAGTCACGTGTATTTGTTTGGTAAAGATCTGCTCAGTATGGAAGATGTGCATGACTGGTGGGGATTGATAGCATGGTATCTGGCACAAACCGAATTGCCCGTTACCACACCGGTGCGTGATACATTAACGCCTTTATTTCAACAGCAGACTTGGCTGAGTGCATACCATAAGCAACTCGTCCTTGATGCGATTCAGCAATCATTGGCCAAACGCTTTGCCGTCCCGACACCTTCGCTGCAAAACAATACCATTCACATGCAGTACCTCAGTGCACAACAGCAAAAGCAATGGCTGACCGAGCAGGCCGCCATATTCCTCAATGCCCCATACACGTGGGGGCAAGCGCTGTCTTCCGACATGCTGACCACATTCACACAAGCAAAATTACAAAAGCTGTGGCTCGGTTTCGATAACTGGATGCCTGCTTTCTTTCAGCCGAATGTCGTTCACCAAGCGAAACAAGCTGGCTATTTAGTCGCGACGTACGATTCCTACAATACAGCAATTACTCCCGGTACGAATGACAGCTGGCTGACTGCAAACTTACCTGCGGAGATGCACTCTGAATGCACGATTGAGTTAGCCGATGGCCGAAAACAAAAAGGCTTTCGTGGCAATGGGAATTACCTGAACCCCAATTGTCATCTTGACTATGTCCTTCAACGAGTACGTGACATTATTCAGTATGGACAATTTAACAGCCTATTTTTAGATGTTGATGCCACCGCAATGGCGCGAGAGGATTACCATGCAGGCACACGTGAAGTGGACATGTTAGCGGGGTTCGATACACGCATGGCGAAAATCATTGAACAAAATCCTATTGTATTAGGTTCAGAAGATGGTAACAGTTTGACGACTCAAGGCATTGCTTTTGCACATGGATTAGAGTCTGTTGGGTTCGGCTGGACTGACAAGGATATGTATAAAAACAAACAGTCCCCTTATTTTCTTGGTCGATGGTATCCCGAGTATAAACCCGAGTTCTTCTTTCAGTCAGCACAGGTGAAAGCCCCCTACAAGACATTATTGTTTTCACCACAATATCGCATCCCGCTATATCAGGCTGTTTTTCATGATGAAATCATTAATAGCCATCATTGGCACAGTGACAGCCTGAAGTTCACGAACGTGCAAATGGAAAGGGATTTAACCGCAATGCTCTACAACACGCCCCCGATGGTACACCTAACACGAGACGAAGCCAGATCCGTCAATAGTCCCAGAATTAAAGCGTTGCAGCATTATCAGGCGGGATTCATGCCTATGCATTCGCATTTGTGGAATAAAGCATTAACGGGATTTACATGGCTAAATAGCGATGGCAGCGTGCAACAAACTCAGTTCAGTGACGGCAGCACGATTACCGCAAACTTTTCAGACAAACCGTTTGTGGAACAAGGCACCCACATAACACCACACAGCATTCTTGCCATACTGAGTAATGGTGAGCGCATCACTTGGCAGTCCGCCCCCTGATCTTATCAATAATATGCCCCCACAAACACAAAGCGCAGCCAATGCTGCGCTTTGTGTCGGATGACCATGACAGTAATGACCGTTTAAATCACACCACCACCTACCGAAACCGTGCTGCATGCTGCAACACCCACAGCTGGGCGCGCTGATCTTGCGTATTCTCAGCTAACCGATTTGCCAGCAAATACCACTCTCGCTGTTCGGTTTCCTGTAAACGAGTGAGCGTGTCATCCCCCAAATCGAGCGCGGTTTCAATCATCAATTGGGCATACTGTTCTTGCTTAGCTAATTGCCATGCGGCCTGCATCCACTCGGTAGCTTGGGCATAATCGCCTTGTGTCGCGTGCAAGCGTGCGGTTTCACGCTGGTAATAGACCGTCGCTCTGGGTTCTGACTGCGCCAAGAATAACTGGGCTTGTTCAAGGTAATAACGGGCATTATCCATGTCGCCCCGCATCACGAACGTGCGGGCAATTTGGCTCAGCAGTTCACTCATGAAGGTTTTGTCCATGCTGGAAGCAGCCATATTCAACATGGCAAAAAACGTGGTTGCGGTCAGCGCTGGATCGTCATAGTTCCACATCGCCATGTAGTCAGGAAAGTTAAAATCGGCATAACGGTGGCAATACGGCACGTCTTCTTGTGCAGCCTGCGCCGTGAGTACACTCTGCCCACCCAGTACAACAGCCAACACACCCAGTGCTGCTACTCTCGCTGTTCGTATAGACGATGACTTCGCTGCCTTTCCTGCTCTCATACCAATCACATCATTCCATTGTTTTCGATTTCACTGACTGTCTCACCACTATATCTGTCACTCTCCCATCGCGGTATGCGCCCGCTAAGGTGAGAAAGCTATTTGGGAAACCATTCACAGCTTTAATCTGACACGCCTTTGCAATGGCCATCATTAGCTGATCTGATACGCACTCATTCCACTCTTCTACCTTCTATTTCACCCATAGGATGTCAGGGGAGCCATTGATTTTTCGGATCCGGCGCTTCATCCATACAAACATGACGCCAATGAGTAAATAAATAATAGTGACGAACATGTTTACGATCGCGATGAGATAGTGGTCTGCATCTATAGCATAATAAAACACATCAAATTTATCGGTGACATGAATGATACCTTTCTGCTTATCAATATCGGTGACAATAAGCTGTCTATTTTCCATTTTTACAGATTGACAATCAGGACACGCAATATAACGCATCAAATTATCTTCACTCTCACAAATACTGCTTGTCGGTGCCGGCCTCGTTGACGCTCCATACGCATAATCGTCACGCCCTACCCCATTAAGCATAAACACCGTTCGCCGTATTTTAGCTTTTTTATCGATGGCATCAATCGCTCTACTTACATTGCCTGATGGACAGTAAAGTCTAAAAGCCGCATAGACTTCACTATAGTTATACTTATTATGGCGAGTGTCTTCCTCGAAAAGAACAAAATGTTGGTTAACGTGACTGTAATATAAATATTCAATTTGCAGCAAATCACCGACTTCTGTATTTTTTAAATCCTCTATCTTCCTCACATACTGACTAATTTTTGAATCACCAAATTTTTCCACATTATGTTCATAATAAGGCTTAGCTTCTGCTTGATGGTGACTTTTAGCATGAAAAAGAAACATTGATGAAAGAATAAAACCTACGACCATTACCACCAAAATCAATTCAGGCCAACAATCTTCATCTCGCGTGTATTTTACACCATTCACCTTTTCCACACTCGAAAAGTGGGTTTGCATCATGGGGTCTAACGATAACAACATTTTATAATGCTGACCGACTTCCAGCGGTATTTGAGTTTCAATAAATACACCATCAATTATCCCAACCGTTCCCTTTCTGTAACTATCCAATGGCTTGTTATACCCATCAGGTAAGGCGTGGAATACCCCTTCCACAGAAAAATTGTGTGTTCCCGTATAAACAAAAAAAAGTATCAATATTAGAAAAACAACGATGAGTGGTATGGCAAACACTGAAGCCGATGTGGCATTGAGCACAACGAAAAAACCGGTGAAAAACCATGACATTCCTGGAAGAAGAGCAAATTCAGCCCCCATATATATGGCACCAATATACGTTTTTTTAGAAAAGGTTTCCGCCAACTCTTCGAGGATATAAAAATCATTCATTTTCGTGACATAAAGGCAATCTTTATACACGACAC
Source organism: Photobacterium sp. 270122K (assembly GCF_059941365.1). NCBI lineage: Bacteria > Pseudomonadati > Pseudomonadota > Gammaproteobacteria > Vibrionales > Vibrionaceae > Photobacterium > Photobacterium sp. 270122K. The sequence continues at coordinate 71,234 of NZ_JBPOEN010000010.1, read as the reverse complement.
CTTCCGCTTCTACTTCATTTTCACCTTCTGCTTTCAATAAAATCTCAGAGTAGTTCACATGGTCTTCGTTAAATTCATTCCATTGAGCAAGAATAATAGGTTGATAGGGCCTATACCCTGTTTTAACTTTTATACCATTAATAGTTAATGGATCACCACTAAAAAACTCGGATTTCTGCCCCTGACAAAAATGCCCTTTTATTTTATACACATTTCCATCTTTAAACTTTTTACCGTATATTTTCCTCAACATAGTCAACTGTTGATGAGATAAATGTTTAGATGATAAATTTTCAGGCGCAATAAAATGAGAAATCAATTTATGACGCATCTCTTTTGCATTTTTAATTGATAGTAATGGAAGGATAGTAATCAGTAAAGTAACAACAGAAAGAATTAAAATAATTAGAATAATCACAAAAACTCCATTGCATGTGATATCAAGAACTATTCAAACAAACATATACAGAATGAAAAAGCAGACAGAGTCAAATGCCTGCATCCAGATATTTCCCTATTATATAGACATGCACTATATAGACAGATACGCAGCGGAAAAACGGAAATATCTCACACAACGATACGGTATAATGACTTTGCGAGATATTTCACAGATAGAAAGTAACCTTATGAATTGGTTACAAAAAATAAGAATACGCTTGTAAGTATAAAACAGAGGTCGCACAGGCACAGTCGCTGCTGTGCCTATGTACAGAACGGTGAAAATTTTAGTGTAACGACAAACGTGACAAAACCGCTTGGTAATGCGCTAAATCAGGAATATGTGTGTGATTGCCTTTTGTGGCCCCCACTTCAACATACTCATAACCTAACTCTTGTGACGCATGCTTATTACGTTCGCCATGACCAAACACGATACGGCGCTCGAAGGTATAGCCGGAATCTTGCTTGGCACGGAACGCGGCCAACGCCATGATCTCGGTGCGGCTTAGCGCATCAGAGGAGGAGGTAAACGTCACATCCGACACGTCAATACCGGCGGCGCGTAATTTTAGTTTTGCGGCCGACTCCCATCCGCCCGTGGCTATCGCAATATGGGTATCTTCCCGTGAGCGAATGTCAGATAAGAAATCCTGCGCACCTTGGATGGCACGCACAAAATCAGGGTGACTGCACAAGGCATCATTAATCAACGCCAAATAGCATTGCTCGACTTTTCGGTGTACCAGTGAGCGACTTTCGGTGATGCCGTGCTGGGCAATAATGGCGTCTAACACGCCTGCATCCGTTAAATTGGCGTAGTGATTCGGGTCCGTTTCCATCTCTATCCCCAACACGTCTCTCACCGCCTGCGCGTAACAACGTAGGTCGATTTTTTCCGAGTTCACCAATGCGCCATCACTATCAATTAAAAACAAATTCATGGTTTCACAAGCCTTTATTATTTTTAGTTCTCTTTGAAATCGGACTGCGATCATGCACCTGTAAACAAAATGTTGCAAGTGCAGGCCTCTCAAAGCCAGTAAAAACAGACTGAAAAACTCATCTTTAGTTTCAATACGTTATTTGCCTTTTGTAACAAATAAAACAGGCAGAGGTAGTGATTTATTTTGATCTATTATCAATTTTTAAACGTATTCTCCGACAACCAAAACGTAATTTGTTAACATCATGTAGTGCATACGCAAAGGCAGATAGCCTTGATCCTCCCTGCTGTGGCGCCCTACTTGTTTCGGCCACACACGGAAATACAAAGCACTATCGATGCAATAACATAAAAAGGAAGAAGTAATGAGTGATAAAACAAACCGCAGGACTTTTTTAAAATTCAGCTTAGCCAGCCTAGTTGGGATAACACTCGGCGATCACGTTTTACGTTCCGCCCATGCTGCCGACGCACTCCCACACTTAGCCGAAGATGACCCACAAGCCAAAGCCTTAAAGTATGTCCATCAAGCGCCTGACAGTGCCAAGAACTGCGCTAATTGCGTGTTAATTCAGGGAGCTGACGGCGAAGAATGGCGACCATGCGCTATTTTCCCCGGTAAAGCCGTAAACGCGAACGGCTGGTGTTCAGCGTGGGCGCAGAAGCCCCAGTAATGCGCGATATATAACGCGACGGTTCATCGCCATAAACAACCAACGAAAACCGTCAGCATAAAAAACGCCCACATGATGTGGGCGTTTGCGTTTTGGGACTTTTGACTGTTGGCGTTCTAACAAGAAATGCTTAACGGAAGCACTGATCGGCCCAACGGGCCAGACCGGCGGTCACCGAGCCAAAGTAGCTGCCGCTGACCACAGGAATGTTCGGCAACTGCTGTTCAATACAAGCACGCAATACTGGTGAGCGCGCCGTACCGCCCGTCATATACACCACGTCAGGTTGCTTACCACTTTGGGTGATCGCTTCTGTGACTAGCTGGCTGATATGTACCTTCGGTGCTTCAATCGCTTCTGCCATGGCTTGTTGCGTCACATCCACATGCAGTAATTCCGACAAGTAGCTCAAATCCACACGGTGTAGCTGGGCATCCGACAGCGCAATCTTGCACTCTTCAGCCTTGCGCACTAACTGATACCCCAAGGTTTCATGGTACACACGGATCAAACGCGCCAGTTTTTCTGGCTCGGCCGCGTCACGACGTAACTGCTCCAAGGCCGTGCGGTTAGCGGAACCGTAAAAGTCGGTTTGTGCGACCACGTTGTTAATAGCAATCGGGTTCCAGAATTGGCTGATCGGCATTTCAATCCCTTTCAGGGTTTTACTGCCTAAGCCAAACTGTGGCATCAACTGACGGAGCGCGACGTAAATATCAAGGTCGTTCCCGCCTACACGCAAACCGCTGTGAGCCAACAAACTGGCTTGGCGATCCGTTTTTCCGAACCAACTTGGCCCCATCTCAATCATGGAGCAGTCTGTGGTGCCGCCACCAATATCGACCACCAACACGGTTTTGTCTTCCGTCAACGTGCTTTCATACTCAAGGCCCGCAGCCACTGGCTCAAACTGAAAGTCGATGTGCTGGAAACCGGCACGTGCCGCCGCACGGCGAAGAATTGATTCGGCTTGTTGGTTGGCTTTTTCGCCACCGGTACCCTGAAAGTTCACCGGGCGACCAATCATGGTATGGGTGATCGCCTGTTGCAGGCTCGCTTCCGCTTTCGTCTTGATGTTCGTCATCATGGCGCACACCAAGTCTTCAAAGAAGCTGATTTGTACATCACGCAGGCCATTCGCCCCTAAGAACGATTTCGGCGACTTCACGTAGTAGACTTCTTCAGGGTCTTCTAAATACAAATCCAACGCCGCCTGACCAAACAGCAAATCACCATGTTCAACCACAATGTCTTCATCGCGGTTCATGGCAATGGCACGACGCAGCACTTGTTCACCCAGCGCATCCGCCGGTTTCACACCCATGTGGCGGTACAAGTATTCACTCACCGCTTCGCGCGTAGGCGCACACAGGGTCGAAGAAATAAACGTATTATCGCCTTCGAGGGGAAGCATGCGTGGCTGCCCTTGCTCCATCACAGCCACTGAGCAATTTGCCGTTCCATAGTCAAATCCGATAAACATGTTTCCTCCGAACCAATAAAAAAGCCGGCCATCATACTGCATCCTTTCATGAGATCAATGAAAACCCTCCCCCCTTGCCAACTTCTTAACACCAAGCAATTAATTTGTTAGTCAGTAGCGATTTATGGCATTTTTTGATCCATAATAATTCCTTAAACCTATAACAAAAGATCACTATGAATAAACGCATTAAGTTTCTGGCTCCCGCTGCGCTCTTACTCGCCATGCTCACTGGCTGTATGGATAGCAATGTGCCAAAAGAAGGTACCGAATACACCGTGGTGCCGACACCGACAGAAAACGTCGATAACGTTGTCGAAGTCTTTTCATTAGGCTGTGGTCACTGCCGTAGCATGGAAACCATGCTGCCTGAGATCAAGAAAATGGCGGATGTGGATGTGCAGCAAATGCACGTAACATTCAATAAAAGCGCAGAATTGGCCGCGTACATTTACTATACTGCCGCTATTCAAACCAACGGCAAACCAAGCCCTGAATTAAAAGAAGCGCTATTTAGCTTCGTTCAAGACAAAAAAGCGGACGCCAGCGAAGAAGAAAGCCAAGCGGCGCTTAACGCGATTTTTGCAAAATACGGCTTGGTGAGCCCTTACGCACTGGATGACGCACAGCGCGAAAAAGTGTTCAACATGTTGACTGAATCACGCCTACTTGAAACCAATGCACAAATCACCGCTGTGCCGTCTTTCTTGGTACAAGGCAAATATTTGGTGAACAATGCTGAACACGACAGTCTGGAAGATTTGGCGAATACCATTCAGTATTTGTCACAGAAAAAAGACTAACGATGATGCTGTCAGCCTGATTCAGGCAGCACCGTACCATGCCAAAAATCAGCGCCAAAAAGCAGCAACCCGTTTGCTGCTTTTTTGTGCCGATGACGCCCCATTCAACGTAGCATACACAGCCTCACCAACTCCCCTATTCACCGCTTATTTCCGCCTGTTTACAACCAAAACGTCTATCACGCGCTACCATTTTATCATTTGGTTACATGCCATAATAATCTCTCTGTCAAGACTTGAAGATCATCAGGGTTAGTGGTTTGATCTGCGCCTTGTCTCGTTCACGTCTCTCATGCTCGACAACGTGATTCCAAGGTAAAACAGTTTCTTATCCTTGTTTTGTCTTGGGCGGACAACACACACGACTGATTAAGGTGCATTCATAATGGCGAAAACTCCAACGACTTCGGACGTATCTCAAGCAATGGATATTGCATACCAATCTACCTCTATGGAGATCTGGGACAGCAAGTATCGACTGAAATCAAAGCATGGAGACGCGATTGATATCACGCTAGACGACACATTCCAACGCGTCGCACGCGCACTGGCCGATCTCGAACAAGAAGACGTCAAAGCACATTGGTACAATGAATTTCTGTGGGCGCTGCGTAACGGCGCCATTCCTGCCGGTCGCATCACCTCTAACGCCGGTGCGTTTGAACACAAACCCGCCACCTCCACCATCAACTGTACCGTGTCTGGCACCATTGAAGACTCAATGGATGACATCCTGAACAAAGTGCATGAAGCCGGTCTGACCCTGAAAGCCGGTTGTGGCATCGGTTACGATTTTTCGACCCTACGCCCTCGCGGTGCGTTTGTGTCGGGCGCGGGGGCCTACACCTCTGGCCCCATGTCATTCATGGATATCTACGACAAGATGTGTTTCACCGTCTCTTCTGCCGGTGGCCGTCGTGGCGCGCAGATGGGCACCATGGACATTCGTCATCCTGACATCATCGATTTTATTCGCGCAAAACGTGAAGACGGTCGCTTACGTCAGTTCAACCTGTCTCTGCTGATCACCGAAGATTTCATTGAAGCAGTGAAGAACGATGCCCCTTGGCAATTGCTGTTCCCCATCACCGCCAAAGAAGCGAAGCAAGACAAGCTGGATCTCGACAACGATGACAGCATTGTGTGGGCCGACTGGCCAACCAAGGCCGAATTGGTAGAAGACAGCGAAGGCCGTGTCGCCTGTAAGGTGTACCGCACCCTGCCGGCACGTAATTTGTGGAATGTGATCATGACATCTACCTATGACTACGCCGAACCGGGCTTCATTTTGATCGACAAAGTGAACCAGATGAACAACAACTGGTTCTGTGAAGACATTCGCGCCACCAACCCTTGTGGTGAGCAACCGCTACCACCATACGGTGCGTGTCTGCTGGGTTCCATTAACCTCACCAAATTTGTTCGCCAGCCCTTTACGGATGACGCCACGTTTGATTGGGACAGCTTCCGCCGCGTCGTCGCGATTTTTACCCGTATGCTCGACAACGTGGTCGAAATCAATCAGCTGCCATTGGAAAAGCAACGCCATGAGATCATGCACAAACGCCGTCACGGCATGGGCTTCTTGGGGCTAGGCTCTACCATCACCATGATGCAGCACCAATACGGCAGCGCAGCATCGGTGGCCTTTACAGAACAAGTTGCGCAAGAAATGGCGATCACGGGCTGGAAAGAGTCACTTAGCCTAGCAAAAGAAAAAGGCGTGGCGCCGATCATGGACGAAGAGTTCGAGATCACCGCGAAAATGCTGCGCCTACGCCCAGAAATGGCCGACGATGGCATCCAGATCGGCGATAAAGTGAAAGGCAAAGTGCTGCACGCCAAATACAGCCGTTACATGCAGCAAGTGGCCGATATTGAGCCAGAACTCGTGGAAAAACTGGCGAAACACGGTGGTCGCTTTACCCACCACAGCTCGATTGCCCCGACAGGCACGATTTCCCTGTCACTGGCAAACAATGCCAGCAACGGCATTGAACCCAGCTTTGCGCACCACTATACCCGTAACGTGATTGTGCCGGGAAAGAAAACCAAAGAAAGCGTGGATGTGTACAGCTTTGAATTGTTAGCTTACCGTGAGTTGGTGAATAAAAAAGCAATGCCTTACAGCACCGACGATGCCACTCGCTTGCCGGACTATTTCATCACGGCCGATGACATTACCCCAAGCCAACACGTTGACGTGCAAGCGGCTGCGCAACGCTGGATTGACTCGTCCATCTCTAAAACGGCGAACGTTCCGACCGACTTCCCGTTTGAAGATTTCAAAGACATCTACATGGATGCCTACGACAAGGGCTTAAAAGGCTGCACCACGTTCCGCTTCAACCCGGAAGTGTTCCAGGGCGTACTGGTGAAAGAGAAAGATTTGGAAAACACCACGTATGTGTTCACGCTGGAAGATGGCACCACCTTTGAAGCGAAGGGCAACGAACAGATTGAGTATGATGGCGAAACGCACACAGCCGCTAACCTCTACGACGCCCTGAAAGAAGGCTATTACGGTAAATATTAAGGTATAGGGTAAAGAGACATGGTCAAAAAAATTGACAGCAAAATTGTTGCCTTCAAGGTGAAAAGCCAAGAGCAAGAAATCACCCCTGCCACGCCTGCAACGCCGGAAGTGGAAGTGCAACAGATTCATGAAGACATGCCGCGCCCTGAAAAGCTGCTGGGAACGACCTATAAGCTAAAAACGCCGGAGCACATTTCAGAACACTCGCTATTCATTACCATTAATGATGTGGTGCTGAATGAAGGCACCGAGTATGAAACCCGCCGTCCGTTTGAAGTGTTCATCAACTCCAAGAGCCTTGAGCACTACCAGTGGATTGTGGCGCTGACGCGCATTATGTCGGCGGTATTCCGTAAAGGCGGCGATTGCACCTTCTTGGTGGAAGAGTTGCGTTCTGTGTTTGATCCGCGTGGCGGTTACTGGAACAAAGGCAAGTACGTCCCTTCTCTGATCGCAGAGATCGGCAACGTGATTGAGCAGCACTTAACGGAAATCGGCATGCTGGGCAAACCGGAAGTGGATGCCCACCAGCAAGCGTTTCTGGACGCGAAGAAAGCCGAACTCGCCGGTAAACCAGAACCCATAGCGGAAGAAGAAACCGGCGGTAACTTTCCGCCAAGTGCGACACTTTGCTACAAGTGCCACAACAAATCCGTGATCGTCAAAGACGGTTGCCAAACCTGCCTGAACTGCGGCGATTCGAAGTGTGGTTAAGATCGGGTAAATGAGCCTTACCGTAAATAGAAAAAAGCTGCTTCGGCAGCTTTTTTGTTTGCATCCACTTTCGCAACCAAAACAACGGATTACGAATCAGGGATAGTTTGACGGCGAGACGTCGCAGACTCTGCGATATGTGTCTCGCGAGGATCTTCAAGGTAGTGATCATCGACATCAGGGAAGTAATCGGTCCCCGTAATACGCTGCAACCAATCACGCACACCATATAACGGAACAAAAATGGCAGGCTGAAAATAGGAGTGATCCTTCCAGTTCACCGTCCCCAAAGAAAAGCCATGGGTCACCCCCACCAACTCTCCTTTATCATTATAAATCCCCCCACCTGACATCCCCGACATCACGTGTGCCGACGAGGCTGACATCAGACATTTCTGCCAGCCAGACACATAGACATCGCCAAGGTATTCACCTTTGCTGGAGGAAAGCGGCAAACCGATGGGATAACCCACATGAGTCACACTTTGATGAGGATACACAACCCCCGCATGTTCAGTGCTATTACCTTCACGTCTGATCCCTTCGCTTCTTATCAAGGCAATATCGCAGTAAGGATGGTAATAAACATCTTTTCCTTCTAACGCCAATATCAGTCGATTATGTTTCGCTGTAACCAACCAATGATCGTCTAATCGCGCAGTCGTCCCTTCCAAGCTCAATAAGACAGGAATTCCGACAAATATTTTTTCGTTGCTCTGTTGTATATCCTTTTGAATAACTCCGTTTATATCTGGTAGTCCATTAGCACATCCACTTAGCAGCAACGCCAGTGCTAAAACCCAGTACATAACTTTATATCGATAACTTATTGGTTAAAAAACGGCCGATCAAGCCGAATGAGTCTGCATACTAGGAGTGAGGTTAACGCTAGGAAAACAAAATATATCAATTGATTCAATAAAAATAATTTATCAAAACAGAATGTTCTGATTTGATAGAACGCAAACGATTGAGGTGTTCGATGATACATTATCCTTTATCATAATGTAGAGGAATCCCATACATTAAACATTAGGCAATGAACGAATATTTAATATTGTGAATACTATGAATATCTCCACTTGCAAACACTCAATATTGAAACAACACACACAATACAATATAAACAGCCAATAAAGTTGAATTAAATATTAATAATGCGCGCATTGTTGAATTTTTGTCACATATCTTATTACCACTAAGGTCTGGTCAATGTTGAATAGGTATCCTAAATAGACATTTCTACAGAAAAGTCCGTCCAATCAATATTTGGCAAAATCAGAGATCAGTGTAAAAGCCTCATCAACAACTCAACTCGCTTACCGTTGTGCCGAGCAATACGGGTTCCCATCATTATATTTTCCGAGCGCCTTCTTGTTTTCAGGCCTCACCCATTGCCTGCAATCCCCGAACTCAAGATACTTCGTTAGGAACCTAAACTACCCCAATGAAGTACGCAATGAAAACGTTATCCAGACAACGGAAAGTCAATCCATTTAACCTCGTTAAAACGGTACTGACTCGTACACTGTTTTTTGGTGTGCTTGTTTTTTATATCGTTTATTTGGTCAATGAACCCTTCTTATACCAAATAGGCTATATCCTGCTCATATCGAGTGTATCCATTATTATGGATTATCTAGCAGCTCGTTCGACCCGCACTGAAGCGATCAGCATTAGGGATGACAAAATGACATTACTGAATGTGGATATTGATTTATCCAGCACTCATGAAATCTTGTATTGCCAGACCAAACGGTTTGAACACTCGATTCGATTCCGTTTTAACAATGACACCTATCAGGATTTTGAGTTATCCGATTCAGATTTGATCGAAAACCTGCGCTTCTACCATTTCCTCGTCGACAATCAGTTACCGGTTAAAATGCTGGATGACGGTGAACGACTCAGATGAAAAATAATAAAACATCACCTTACAGGCAATTCGTATGAGACTATCAAGACCAAATCTTTGGGTAGTATTTATTATCGGATGTGTGGGCATTTTCACCTAGATATCACACCTGAACGCACACAATTATTTCATTAAGGATGAACTTAATGATTTTCAATAAAATAAGCAAACTGGTTGTTTTAGGGTTATTCTGCGTCAGCACACTGGGCTTAACATATGTCGCCCACCGCATCGCCACGGATCCCGCGCCACATATCGGCGCTGACCCGCAATGGATAACACAGTTACTTTTCGGGTTACTGCTCTGTGTCTTATTCCTGCCATTTACTGCTTCGACACGTCTCAAGTATGGCATGGTGGCCTATTGCATCATTTTCATGGTGATACTGTACGCGATCAATCACTTCGGTATTCTGCTTGAATACGGGGAGTGGATCGATCGCGGTATGCAACAAAGGCCATTCTGATACCGATAAACGCTATTACTCGCGGCTTATTTCTCCTCGGCCACCGACTCTCTCCCCAGCATCGTAAACAGCTTCTTGGCAATATCGGTGTTATCCATTTGCCCAATGAACTGTTCTTTGCCTTGTCCAAAGGCAAACACCGGAACATCGACTCCGGTATGACCACCGGTTGTCCAACCGGTATTGGTGCGCTTATCAATCACACGATTCAAGGCTTGGTATAAGGCTTTCGCCCCTTCTTTATGGGCGGGTTGCAGTAACGCAATGTCATCGGCCGTCAGGGTAAAACCGAGTTGCTGATTTAACGTTGATGGATTCCACGCTTGCTCAGCATGGGTCACCGCTATCGTGCGTGGTGAGGTCGTAAGCTGGCGCAAGTACGCCGGTTCCCAGCGGTAACCCCCTTCTCGCGATCCCATCGTCATGCCACCGGTATTGTGATCCGCCGTGACGACCACCAAGGTATTCGGATGCTGGCTGACATAAGTTTCTAACCACAACAGGGCACGGTGTAAATCGTCCATTTCTGCCATGGTCGATGCCACATCGTTACTGTGGCTGGCCCAGTCAATCTGTGAGCCTTCCACCAGCAGGAAAAAGCCGTTGTCGTTGGTTTCTAACCGGGTGACGGCGGCCTCAACCATGTCTTTCAAACGATCTGGATTGGCCTCGTCCAACGCGGCCGGCAAGCCTCTGTCGGCAAAGAGCCCCAATACATGATGGTTATCGATCGTCGCCAGTTGCTGGTAGCTGTCGATGTATTGATACCCCGCCTGCTTGAATTCTTCGACAAGGTTGCGATCGTCTCGAATGAAATACTGCCAACCGCCACCCAGCATGACATTGACCTTAAACTGATCGTCAATCCTGGCATCAAAGTAGCTGTCTGCAATTTCGTTATACATACGGCGCTGTGGCACATGCGCCACATAACTGGCGGGTGTGGCGTGGTTGATTTGCGAGGTGACGACCAATCCGGTCGATTTTCCCATCGCTTTGGCATACTCCAATACGCTTTCAACGGGCTGCTGATGATTGTCGAGACCAATCGCCCCATTATACGTTTTGTGACCCGTGGCCAATGCCGTACCAGACGCGGCACTGTCGGTAACGAGCCCTTGCGTTAATACCGGATAGGTACTGCTACGCCCAACAAAGTGCCGGTCAAACACGGTTGATTCAACCTGCGGCGTGGCGGGATCATCATGAAAATAACGAAATGCCGATGTGTGTACCGGCCCCATGCCATCACCGATCACCATGATAATATTCGGCGTCGTCACCTGCGCCGCGAACGACACCGCAGGCGAAAGCGTAGAAATAAACAGCGATGATAGCCCCAATGATGTGGCTAGCAATGAACGAGAAAATGATGGCATAGCGTGCCTCCCTGACAATACGGGTTCAAATCCGTTAAACCCGTCATGTTGAACGTTTCGCAGTCGTGTTCAATCATGCCAGCGAGGAGAGCGAAAGATCAATGGTGGGAATATAAGAAAACCCCCATCGGGGCAAGAAAAGCCGAGACGATGCATGCACATCGCCACGGCGTTATGGCTTTGCTAATATTTAACCACGATGGTATTGGCTGCCAAGTCCCCAAGACGTTGACGCTTGCGGCCTAAAATGAAGATGGCATCAATCACGCCAATGATCGGGGTCAAAATGTTACGGAGGAAAGATTGCCACAGTGAGCAGTTCGCCCCAGTGTCTTTATCAATAACAGCCATGTTCAACACTCGCTTACCCAAACTTTGCCCGCGAGGAAGTGCATCGGCAAAAATCCAGTACAGGGCACCACTTCCCAGCGCCAGTATATCGATATGGTTCTGTTCAAGCGCCAATGCCTTACCGACAGCAAATAAAGCAAAGATAATCGCGAAAGCCACAATACCATCGAGCATCTGCCCAACATAGCGGCGACCGGGGCTGGCCATAACCCGTGGCCCAGAAGGTTGATGATGAGGCGATCTCGGTGCAGTGGATGAGGATGAGGATGAGGATGAGGATGAAAGCGTCTCATCCGCCACATCAATGTCTGTAAATTTAGGTTCAATCCGCATTTCACATCTCCCTGTTAAGCGGTCTTGATTCACGCTTGTGTAAGCGACTTTTTGCTGCGGCGCAACGTATCACCTCTTGGGCTTATATGCAACCACACACACCGAAAGGCCATAAAACAGAGCAAGACAGAAACAAAAAGGCAGGCGATGAGAGATACAGGGTGCCGCATAGCAAAACGGCTTCACCGCGTACCGATCCTATATAGTAGCAATAATGGCAGCGATGAAGCCGTAAAGCGGTGCATGAGCGTTAGCAGTAAAGACGATCAGTTTTTGTGATCAGCTAATGTGATCAGCTTTTGTGATCGTCCTTATGCTCAAGCAATACCATCACTTCAGCGTGTTCGGTATGCGGGAACATATCAAACCACTGCAGACGCTTGGCGTGGTAGTTTGGCATGCCGTCCAAATCTGCTTTCAACGTGTGCGGGTTACAGCTTGAATAGATGATGTGTTTCGGTGCCAGTTCCACCAGCTGTTCTGTCAACGCGTTGCCCAAACCACGGCGTGGCGGGTTAACCAGCACCAACTCAGGGGCACTGTTGTGCATCAGCGAAAACTTGGCGGAATCCAGTGCATCAAAATCCAGATTGGTGATGCCCATCGCCTCTGCTGAACGCTTGGCGCTGGCAATCGCTTCGGGTTCAATTTCGATACCGGTTACCGCGGTGTGTTCACTGGCACAATGCAACGCAAAACCACCGACACCACAGAACAAGTCCCACATTTTATCAGGGGCAATGTCACGTACCCACTCACGAGCCGTCGCATACAATTGCGCCGCCACTTTTGGGTTGGTCTGGAAGAAGCTCTTCGGACGGATCACCATCGGCACATCGTTGAACTGCTCAATCAGTGAGTGGGAGTCCGTCAGGAAGAATTCTTCGTCCCCTTCCAAACGTGCCATGTGTACCGGTTGCAGGTTCACAGAGACCACTTTAATGCTTGGGAAGGCGGTTAATAGTCGTTCTAGGTTGTTTTCGATACGCGCAACGGCATCGCGACTGCGCATCACAAAACGCAGCATAAACTCACCGTGGTGCGCGCTGCGGGTCAGCAAAATATATTTCAGTTCGCCTTTTTTCTTATTCTTGTTGTATGGCGGAATACCGGCAATGCGGATCCAATCTTGTAGGTACGCCAACAGCGCCTGCATGTCTTCCGTATACAACGGGCAATTTACCAAGCTAACCGGCTCACTTTGGCCGTCTTTTTGACTATCGGCACCCAAAATCGGCGCATGGGCAGCCCCCAATACCACCATCTTGGCTTTATTGCGGCAGGCGGTTTCGTCGCTAGTCACCGCGGGGAGCCATTGTTCCGGCATACGATCGTTAAATAATGCTTTTAAGGCTTCGTCTTTTTGCGCGATTTGCTGCGGATAGGAAATGCCACTGTATTCACAAGATTGGCACTGCTGCTGATTATAGAAAGCACACTGCATAAGTCTAACTGCCGAAAAGGGAAAGGCGCTAGTCTATTATTCTATGAAAAAATCACCATTTGCGTTATTTATCGACACGATAAAATATACTCACCAAGCATTTTACCGATACGCAGCCTCGCTCACGTTTCTGCTATCGCACGACTTTTCCGCCTCACGAAACCGTCAGTGCTACCGCGCAATCCCCCTGTCAATCCGTTAAATTGGCAACATGATCACTCTATTTTAGCCTCAATGAAACTCTCACAACTTAATGCTTTTAAAGCCATTATCGAATGCCAAACTATCACCGCAGCAGCTGAACGCCTTAATTTAAGTCAACCTGCTGTCAGTCGCCTTCTCTCTGGGCTGGAAGAACGCCTGCGCTTCAAATTGTTTATCCGTAAAGGGAATCGCCTTATTTTGAGTGATGAAGGGCAAGCCTTCTATCTTGAAGTCACCAAAGTGTTTGATGCGGTTTCCGGCTTAGATCAGGCTGCACTCTCTATTCGTTCTCGCCATTTTGGCAGCCTGAATATCGCCGCGATGCCTTTATTGTCAAACACCTACCTACCCCGCGTGCTGGCGAACTTTCTGCAACAGGCCACGAAACTCAAAATCGGCTTGAAAACGTATCGTTCCGAAGAAGTGATCCGGCATGTACAAAGCCAGACCACTGACATTGGCTTTGCTTTCGTTGATAGCCCTGTGGCAGGCGTACATGCGCAGCGCGTGTCTTGCGAGTGTGTCTGTCTTATTCCGGTTACTTCGCCGTTAGCTGCCTTGGCAGAAATCGATATTCATGACATCGCCAATCAAGTGCTGATCCGTCACGAGAAAGACGCAACTCAATGCAAAATTGACACCTTACTTCGCCGCTATGGGCTTTCCACTATTGAACAAGTTGAAGTGTCGCTGGCCAGTACCGCTGCCGCACTGGTACGCGAAGGCGTCGGCATTGCCATTACCGACCCCTTCACTGCCGCCATCGACAGTGAACACCCACAAGTGGTGATGCGCCCGCTCATGTTCAGCTTACCGTTTGAGTTCGACATTCTCTATCCGGCGCTCAAACCGATTCACCGTCATGCCGAACGCTTTATCGAACACTTTATGCTGCTGGCCGATAACTTGAATATAACCCTAACACTTGGCCCTATTCGTAATCTGAATGAATAACTCACACGATGAATGTGTAGCACACTGCGCGCCATCACAGTTCACCCGAGACTAAGCCACGGTACGCAACATATAAATAACCGTTAATAATTATAGAGTTAAATTAAACACAAACAGCCAGTATAACTTTTTTGCATGGCTGTTTGTTGCTTCATCATTGGTCTAGAAGCGCCTTGACTCCTTACTCTGAGTGCAACCCAACACTCAATATAAAAAGGAATAATTATGTCAACGCGTGTTTCTGTTATCGGATCAGGTAATGCAGGTTTAACAGCGGCTTACCACTTCACCTTACACGGCGCGAGTGTGTGTTTATACGGGGCAACCGGCTTTGATCAGCCACTAACGGACATTGAACAACATGGCGGTATTGAAGCACTAGCAAGCTTCAATGATGTCGAACTGACATACGCCGGCAAGCAGGCGATCGATAAAGTCAGCCGCGATTTGAAAGAGACGTTGGACTACGCAGATTTATTGGTATTACCGGTGCCATCTTTCGCGCAAGAACCACTGTTTATCGACATGCTGCCTCACTTGCGTGACGGTCACACCATCATGCTGATGCCGGGTAACTATGGTTCATTGGTACTGAACCGCATTAAACATGAACAAGGCTATGGCCATTTGGATATCACCTTTGTGGACGCGATTTCGATTCCATGGGCAACGCGCATTGTCGGCCCTGCACAACTGGCGATTCTGGGCATGAAAGCCTTCCTGCCCGTCGCTGCCTTTCCCGCCAATCGCACCCAGCAGGCCATTGATGCCCTACAGCCTGTGATGCCATTGCCACTGACACCGCTGAGCAATGTGATTGAAGCCGGTTTGGAAAACATCAACTTCGGTGGTCACCCACTATTGACCACATTGAACATGGGCTTGCTGGAAAACTTTGACGGCCAATTCAACTACTACAAGGACTGCTGCTCAATCTCAACCGCCCGCGCAGCCGCCGTGATGGAAAATGAGCGCATTGCTGTGGGCAAGGCTATGCGCTTAGCCCTAAAACCAGAATTAGACGCCATGAATGCCCTGTACGAGATGGATTGCCCGTCAGTGTATGAGGTTAATCGTACCTCAGAAACCCACGGTAAGCTCAACAGCGCACCGAACTCTGCCGGTAACCGCTACATCACTGAAGATGCGGCTTATCTACTGGTGCCGTGTTACGAAATGGCACAACTTGCTGGCATTGAAACCCCGATGATCACGTCATGTTTGCATATCGATAATGCCTACAACGACACGGACTATTTCACCACGGGCCGCACTCTGAAAAAAATGGGATTGGATAACCTGACGCCAGCTGAAATTATCGATTTCGTGGCATAAACCGTTATATGCATAACACACGCGGAGCCTGACCGCTCCGCGTCTAAGGATAAGCATTATGAGTAAATTTAAATTCCCCTCTGCCTATACCATTTTGATGCTATTAACGGTGCTGATGGCGATCCTGACTTGGGTCATTCCCGCAGGTCAGTACCAAATGGAAGCCCACGCGACACTCGGCAAAATGGTGCCGGTTGTTGGCTCGTACCAAACCGTCGAGGCGAATCCACAAGGTATCATCGACATTCTTATGGCCCCTATTCAGGGCTTTTATGATCCTTCTGAATACGTCGCTCGCGCCATTGATGTGGCGGTGTTTGTGCTAGTGATTGGCGGCTTTCTGGCAGTGATCACCGAAACGGGTGCGATTGATGCGGGCATCGCCGGTACCATGAAACGCCTTGCGGGACGTGAAAAATGGATGATCCCGATTTTGATGGGCTTGTTTGCGCTAGGCGGCACCGTGTATGGCATGGCTGAAGAAACCATTCCGTTTTATGCCCTGCTGATCCCGGTGATGATCGCCGCAGGCTACGATAGCGTGGTCGGTGTGGCCATTATTATGGTCGGTGCGGGTATTGGCTGTCTAGGTTCCACCATCAACCCGTTTGCTACCGTGATTGCGTCTAATGCGGCCGAAATCAACTTCATGGAAGGCTTTGCTCTGCGCGCTGTAATTTTGGCACTGGGCTGGTTGCTATGTGTGGTCTACGTGATGCGTTATGCAGAACGTGTGAAGCGTGATCCGTCTACCTCGATTGTGGCCCACCAGCGCGAAGATAACGTAAAGCACTTCCTGCACGGCAAGGCGCAAACAAGTCTGACACTAACGAACACCCACAAAGCCATTCTGTCTATTTTCGCCCTAACGTTTGCGGTCATGATGTGGGGCGTATCCGCCAAAGGTTGGTGGATGGCGGAATTGTCTGCCCTGTTTATTGGTTCTAGCATCGTGATTGGCTTTGTTGGCCGTTTGTCTGAAGCGGAAATCACCGACAGTTTCGTCAATGGTGCCCGTGATTTGCTGGGTGTGGCACTGATCATCGCGATTGCCCGTGGTCTGGTGGTGGTGATGGATAACGGTAATATTACCCATACCATTTTGAACTACGCCGAGGGGCTACTGGGTGGCTTGAATGAAATCGCCTTTATCAATGCCATCTACTTTGTGGAAGCGGTGCTGTGCTTGGTGGTGCCGTCATCATCTGGCCTCGCGGTACTGTCGATGCCGATTCTGGCACCACTTGCAGACTTTGCCGGTGTAGGTCGTGATTTAGTCGTGACCGCCTTCCAGTCAGCGTCTGGCCTGCCAAACCTTGTGACGCCAACCTCAGGCGTGGTCATGGGCGGCCTTGCCATTGGCCGTGTCGCCTACACCACGTGGTTACGCTTCATTGGTCCACTGATTGGTATGTTGACGTTGATGATCATGATTATGCTGAGCATCGGTGTTGTCATAAGCTAATTCAGCTTGCCATATAGACACAACGTAAATAGAAATAAAAAGGACGGTGATCACTCACCGTCCTTCTTTTTCATTTAATGACTTGCTACATCATGCTGTTATAACAAATGTTAACGTATATGCATGGCTAGCTTATTTGCTGGATCACAGCTTTGTCCACGCATCAGCCCAGTACAGGCTGTCTCCCGGGGCATAACCCGCGTTGGAACACCAACCCGAAAACGGCCATGGTTTACATTGATACAGCGCGTTGTCTTTACCCAACACAATATCACCCGGCTTGTACGCCGTACCCGGCATATAGCTCGGATAGCCCGGCTCTACTGGGGGTTCTACCGGTGGCTCAGGGTCCACTGGTGGTTCCGGATCGACTGGCGGCTCAGGATCCACAGGAGGTTCTGGGTCAACGGGCGGCTCGGGATCAATGCTGCCTACCATAAATGGCAAGGTTTTGTGCTCAAACTGATTCAGTGAGGAGAACAACGTTTCCAGCGGCGCATCATAGCCGAACCATTCCGCGAGCGAGGCGTTGACCTGATCCGCCGCGATTTCTGGGATCAAACGGCCACTCTTGTAGTCATACTCACTGCCCGGCTTCAGATCCGGCCATTTACCGTAAGCACGACCGCCTTTCACCGCGCCACCCATAATGATTTGGTGACCCGCCCAACCGTGGTCGGTGCCGGTTTCGTTTGGCATGATACGGCGACCAAAATCAGACATGGTGAATGTGGTCACGTTATCAGACAGCCCTTGCTGCTTCATTTCGTGATAGAACGCCGCCATGGCGTCTGACACTTGACCAAGCAATGCCGCGTGCGCACCTAGCTGATCTTTGTGGGTATCAAACCCGCCTATCCCCACGAAGAACACCTGACGACGGTGCCCCATCGCATTGTTCTGACGCGCTTTGATCATTTTCGCGGTGGTGTGTAGCATGCCACCTAAGCCCGTGTCAGGGAAACCGGTGAGATCACCCACAGACGCTAACGCTTCATCCAGCTGCGCATTCTCGTAATAACGATTCGCCATGGTGGTGGAATAGTTATCTTCAAACAGGTTCACAAATTGGGTGTTGAAATGACGCATCATGGCTTCAACGCGATCAGAGGTCACCAAACCACTATAGCTACCCGCACCGGCACTGGTCGTCACAAGCGGCTCTGTGATGCTGTTTCGCAACCACTTCTGCTCACCAAACAGGGAAACCAATGGCGACAGTTTACCCGGCAGGTACATGTTTTCGACCATGCGCCCCGCCCAGCCCAATTTATTATTCATGTTCTCGGCACCGGACTGCCACATGGTTTGCTGCAGGTTATGAGCCATCAGAAACTCTGGGTAATTCGCCAGATCCTGATTACGACCGATGATCGGTTCTACCAGCTGACCAGAGTTCACAATAACTGTGGCTTTTTGCTCGGTGGCAAAAATGGGCTGCAGGCTCTTCATCGACGGATGCAGACCCAGCGGGATGTTGTTGCTCGTTTTGATGTTTAACGGCACGATGGTTTGACGATCGATAGCCAAACTCGGGCGCGCTGCCGCATAGTCACGGTACGCTTGATTATCGTCTGGGATAACCATATTGTAGGCGTCATTGCCCCCGAACAGGAACACACACACCAGTGCTTTATAGTCTTCTTCGGCAGCATGCGCCATGTTGATGCCTGACAGTGACGGCGCGGCAGATGTCGCGCCCAATGCTGCCGAGCCCTTTAAAAAAGTACGTCTTGATAGTTTCATGGGTTACTCCTGGCAGCGAAATTCCGGTGAACATTGAACAGCAAATAGCGTATCGAGCACTTGTCTGTCTGGCCCATAACGTTTCGCCGTCAGTTCAGCCAGCATGGTGCGAAGGAAATCTGCCAGCTTCGGTGACATCAAGCCTGCAAACACACGCTCGTTCACCAAGGCGATGTAGCCTTCGTGATCCGCCACGGCTTGCTTAAATTCAGAACGATCCCATGACCAACGCTTGGGTTCCACTTCATTACCTGCAACCACAACCGCCCACATGCGGTTAGAAATACGGCGTACTACGTCCATCGACAAAATGGCAAATTCTGGGCCGTACAACTGCTTATCTGTCAACTCGCCTTTCGGGGCATAGTCCGGCTCATAAAAGTTAAAGACGCTGGTGGCCTGTAGAGGGGCTTGACCGAAGTTGCCCTGCGTAGCGGGGAAATCCCACCAGCGCGAAGGATTGTTACTTTTCAGTTGCAGCGCACGCACCAAATTCGCCATTGCGATCACGGGCTCTTTCACCTTACCGAAGTTACGCGCACCGTTACCCGGCTGCTGGTAATCCGCCATTGCATGTCCCGCCAGCACATCATCATCCAACAAAATGGCTTTTAGAACGGCTTTCAGATCACCACGAACACCTTGACCGTTATTTTTAAACACATTGGCCACACGGCGGACGTATTCACGGCGTGGGTTACTCATGGTTAAACGCTGGATCAGCAATTTAGAAATAAACATGGGTGTATTGCGGTGCTCAAACAGCATATCAATGGCTTGTTCAAGATCTTGCTCAGCCGTTTGTCCAGCGGGGAATACGTGCCCGAGTACCACTTTTTCATCATGATCGTGGCGATTCGCGACCGCATACATCGGTTGGAAGTAGCTACGGCGACGCCACCCAGTAAGCACGCGAGCAAGTTGCTCCACGTCTTCTTGGCTGTAGTTAGGAATGCGATTGCCGTTGACATCAAGGCTGGCCATACCGTCATTCTCTAAACGCCATAACCCCACGCTAAAGAGCTGCATGACTTCACGGGCATAGTTTTCATCGGGGAAGCTGTTCTTTCTTGGGTTGGCTTTACGGCTGCCTTCAAGGGTCAGGTAGCGGCCCATTGCCGGGCTGAGCGTCACGGCTTTCAGAAGATCACGGAAGTTGCTAAAGGCATGATCCAACAGTAGATCATAATATTCTGCCAGCGCTTGCGGATCGGGCCCGCCAAAGCGCGACACCACCACGACCTGACTCAGTGCGTACGCCATACGTTGACGCAACTGATCGTCCCCTTCAATCACGCAACTCCACCACGCACTCATGCGAGAGACTTCATTGATGTTATCGCCGCTAGAATATGAAAACTGCTCCGTCAATTGACGCTGGCTGACGCGAGGGAGGTTAAATTGTTCTTCAAACCACGCGGTTTCACCCATGTTAACCAATCGCTGGACATCCCCTGGCTTAGGGCCAAATGTCGCGCGATAGATAAACCGTGCAGCCTGATCTTTTTCACGTATCAAACTCGTCACTTTGCTTTCCCTTCATTATTAGAATTTGAGAAATTGTGAACGAGTTCATGCTACAAAATCGAATTGAATGTCTTGAAGTGGAAGTAAAGTAACAATTTAATTATTAAGGCATTCATCCTACATACAGAGGAAACCCGAGGCCGTTCACATTTTAACCGCTTCGCGTTACCAAAAATCAACATCACATTCACCTTGATGTATAACATTTTGTTATAACAAGAATTATTCATAAAGCGTGACAGCACAATGGCTAGGCCTACAAGCATTCAGTAAACAAAACCGCGGGTACAAAAAAAGCCTGACACAAGGTCAGGCTTCATTATGCTTTATCAAAGAGAACAATTGGGGTTATTTACCCAGTGCTTTCAGTGACTGCTCAAAGGCATCAATCTGCTGAGAGACCATGTCGATACTTTGCTGCCAGAAGTCAGGCTGGCGAATATCCATACCCAGATGCTTCGCGACGACCTCTTCTGCGGTCATCGAGCCGGTATCACGCAGCAAGGCTTTGTAATCCTCATAGAAAGAGGCGCCTTTAGCGTCGCGCTGAGCATACACACCTTTGCTGAACAGGTAGCCAAACAAGTACGGGTAGTTGTAAAAGCTGACTTCGGCAATACTAAAATGCAGCTTGCTAGCCCAGAACATTTCACTGGTTTCATCCATCGCTTCGCCGTACCAATCGCGCCACGTGTCTGACATCAAGGCTTTAAATTGATCGGCCGTGAACTCGCCGTCTGGACGTTGCTCATAAAATGCTTTCTCGAATTCGTAACGCACCGGAATGTTAACCAACAAGGCCAATGCCGCTTGTGCCTCTTCCCAGAACATGGTTAGTTTGTCTTGCTCGTTTTCTGCTTTCGCCATCAAGGCGTCGCGTACCACGTTCTCTGCGAAAATCGAGGCAGTTTCGGCTAAAGTCATCGGGTACTTAGTCTGCATCAGCGGCATGTCGCGCATCACCCAGTTATGGAAGGCATGACCCAACTCGTGCGCCAGTGTCAGCACGTCTGACATACTGCCACCCCATGTCATGAACACTAACGGGGTACGGCTGCTGGCGAACTTGGTGCAGTACGCGCCCAAACGCTTGTTCGGTTGCGGTGCCGCGTCGATCCACTGCTTCTCAACCATTAAGTCAACAAACTCGGCCATTTCAGGGTCAACACCTGCGAACGCTTCACGAATGATAGCGATACCTTCGTCGAAGCTGTACGTTTGCCCTTCCCCGCCTGCCAATGGTGGCATGGATGCTTGCTCATCCCATGGCTTCAGTTTGTCGGTACCAAACAGTTTCGCCATCAACAAACCGGCCTTCTGACCCACTCCACGTTGCGCTTTTGTCACCGACATCATGGTGTCGAGCGTGGTTTGTTCAATGCAGCTACCGTGCAAGCTGGCATCCAAGAAATGCACATCTTCTGTGTGACTGCGTTTTTCGTACTCGGTCAAACGGCTGCCTGCAATGGCATTCAAAATGGCGGCAAAGCTTTCTTCATGCGTAGTCATGGCCTGTGCCACGGCGCGCCAGGCTGGCTCACGGCGTAAGCTGTCCGGACCATACAAAATACTGGCCGCTTGGGATAAGCCCATGGTCTCTTCTGTGCCATCGGGCATTGCCAATGTCACTTTCAGGCTACCGGTAATGCTGTCGTACAAACGGCCCCATGCCAGTAAACCGTCTTGCGACAGCGCTGTGACCAGCTGTTCTTCTGAAACCGAAAGCTGACGGTTTTTCAATAAACGATCACGCTCAAAACTGAACAGCCATGAATCAATACCTTGCGTAAGCAACTCAGCAAATGCCGCCTCATCCAGCCCAACAATGGCTTGGTCGTATGGCGTCATGGCTTGTTCCAATTTGGAGTACAGTACATTTACGCGACCTTGCAGCTTTTTCGCGCTCACGTGAGATGCATCTACCGACAATAAACAGTTGGCGAAGGTGTCTAAGGTGTACAGTGTAATGTCGATGCTTTCATACGTGCTAACCGCTTGTGCCAGTGCGCTGATATCATCAAGGGCATACGCAGACAGCGTCGGCAACGCACGTTCTACTTCGGCAAGATCCTGCGCAATTTTTGGATCGTCAATACCGTTGTACGCAATGGACAGATCCCAACTTGGTGTTTGCATAGTGACTCCTTTAGTGACTGACGAGTGTTAAGGTCTGCGCCTTAATCGGTAAAGAGCAGGCATGATTGCCCGTCGTGCTCAATACGCTGAACTTGGGTGGCAAAAACGGTTTCGAGCCGCTCAACCGTCATGACGTCACGTGGTTCCCCTTGGGCCACGCAACTGCCGTTATTCAATAAAACCACTTTATCTGCTTCGCGCAGCGTGCGGTTCAAATCATGGTTAGCCATGATCACGGCAATGCCTTGTGAGGCGATATTGCGGATCAACTTGTACATGGTGGCCTCTTGGCCAATGTCGAGCGCGGCAGCGGGTTCATCGAGCAACAAGAACGTCGCGTCCGGGTTTAACGTTGGCCACACTTGCAAACACGCCCCCGCAAGCCTGACCCGCTGCCATTCCCCGCCCGACAACTGCTGAATATTGCGACTGAGTTTATCCATGATTTTCAAGGCGCCGCACACCTCTTCGACCGCGGCTTGTACCTTGTCATCGGGTAACACCCCAAGGGCGGATAACGATAGTGACAAGTAATGGTACACCCCCACGGAAAACGCAGGTCGGTCTTGTTGGGATAAATAACTGCGTAAACGCGCTAAGTCCGATAAGTCATAATCGGCCAATGGACGTCCCGCTAAAGTCACATTCCCCTGCGCCTCCACCAAACCCGACAGCATGGAAATCGCGGTACTTTTCC
Organism: Photobacterium sp. 270122K; assembly: GCF_059941365.1. NCBI lineage: Bacteria > Pseudomonadati > Pseudomonadota > Gammaproteobacteria > Vibrionales > Vibrionaceae > Photobacterium > Photobacterium sp. 270122K. The sequence goes on along the minus strand of NZ_JBPOEN010000010.1, from coordinate 47,684 downwards.
CGCTGCCATTGGGGCCAATAAAATGAACAATTTCGCCGCCATGAATATCAAACGACAACGGCAATAAACGCGGTGGCATCGCCAAATTGTGTGCGCGGATCAACACCGGCTGAGAAGAAGAAAGAGCTGTCATCAAAACCGCCTGTTAATCAATGTGCGAACGGAGCAGCATCCAGATAAACACTGGCGCGCCCAAACTGGTGATCACGACCCCTACCGGCAACTCGGCAGATGGCAACACAATGCGCGATAAGGTATCGGCCAGTGCCAGCAGCAACGCCCCAACCAACGCTGACAAGGGTAATAAATAGCGGTTTTCGGTGCCTAACGCGAGGCGCAGTAAATGCGGGATCACTAACCCAATAAAACCAATCACGCCGCCCAAGGCCACAGATGCCCCGACAAGTAATGAAACAATGAAAATCAATCGCCAGCGAAACGCCGCTACATCTAAGCCAAGTTGTTTGGCTTGCTGTTCACCGAGCATGAGCAAATCAAGCTTTTTGCCTTGTAAGCACAGCCATACCAATACCGGTGACACCACCAGCAATAGCACCAACTGCTGCCAGCTCACGCCCGCCACACTGCCCATGAGCCAATACATCAGCATACGTAAATTCAAATCATCACTGAAATAGAACGCCCACGTCACGACAGCCCCCGAAAGAATGCCCAGTGCCACCCCGATCAGTAATAATCGCGCCGTAGACACTTTTCGCCGCCGTGATAATCCCACCAGTATCAAGGTAAAACAAAGCGCCCCCAACATGGCGGCAATCATCATAACAATAGGACTTGGCGCAATGGGCAAGAGAAACAGAACAATGACTAAAGCAAGACTGGCGCCACCGGAAATGCCGAGTACGCCCGGCTCGGCGAGCGGGTTACCGAGCAGCACTTGTAATACCGCACCAGAGACGGCGAGCGATGCCCCTATCGCTAATGCGGCGAATAAACGTGGCATGCGCAGCTGAACGAGCAGTTGTTGTTCCAAATCACCTGAGGGTGCCCACGGCAAAATAAACAGCTCACCCACAGAAAGAGATAAAAACACAGCAATGAGCAGGAGCAGCCCAGCAATAAGAAAACCCACACGCCATCTCGCTTGACGACGTGCCATTAATTCATTTAAAAGCATCACAAGTACACAATAAACAGAGTCTGCCTACCTTACTCTTTCACCGATAAAATGAAAAGTCGACTATCATTAGCTTTCTGATCTTTCAGGCGAAATTGACTCTAATCATAATAAAATAGCCATTTTTCTCTTCCGTTTCATCACCGCTTAATGGTTATTTGACTGTCACTTGATCAGTGACATTCACGTCAGTCTGTTGAACTAACAACCCTGCCCGTTGACCCAAGGCTACATTGGCATTCGGGAATACGATGGCTTCGCCGCCATCTAACGAGTAGTACTCGATATCCCCGTCCTTGCCTAACAACGCCCCTTGCTCAAAGAAGGTGAAGTTCGCTTGGTCGTCGGGGAAACTAAAGGTGAAATCATCACTTTGTTTCACGAGCGTTCGTGTCACTTTATACACAGCCAAGGCGTTGGCTTGCCACGTAACATCCATCGCTGGCGTGGTCACTAATGTCGTCAAAGCCTGATAAAACGGCGCTAACCTTGCCAGATCGTTTTCCCCAAACGGGGCAACTTTTCCCAACTCTAATGTGAATGCTTGTGCACCAAAATACGCAGCACTAAACCAACTAAAGGTCGGTGACGGTGAATTTGCCAATAACACTGCTTCTATTTTTGCCTGCTGCAAAAAGGCAAACAGAGGAACGCTGCGGGTCGGTTGCTCAGAATAAGGGCTAACGGCAAAGGTATAATGTACGGAATCGCGAATCGCACAATGCAAATCCAGGTGCCAACGTTGTGCACCGTCCAGCGATGCCGTGGCATAAAAATCGCGAAGTACAGCCTGAAGCGTATTCGCACGTTGCGCATCAAGGGTCGTGGCCGGGTTGGTTTGCTTAAATAAGCGGTTCATGTTTTCATCAATAAACCGCTGATGACAACCAATAGCGGCAGGATGCCCGATAATCAATAATAATCGGTGCGCCGGATACAAATCGCCAGTAAGGAATTGCTCGGCAAGGTGTTGGACTAATTCCATCGGGGCGGTTTCATCACCATGGATACCTGCTGAAATCACAATGGCTTTTTGTTGATCCGTACAATGACGCGGTGAAATCGCTAACACCCCGCGAGCCAATAACGCACATTCCGCCCCCGGCGTTGTCTGCCATTGGCCACTTTCTTCTGGACTACCCATGTCGAGGCTGGCAGCCAGAAACGCCCCCGCTTTCACACGATCTAACATTCCCATCGATATCCTCCCTGCTCGACTGCATTAACGGTACGCTATTTTCAACTCACCTTTTTAGTGTACTGCCGACCGACACGAATGAACACGATCGCCGCGGTTGAATGCCTGTCTTTATGACATTCTGAGATCTGGGCAGGCTCCTTTCCTTTTCTACAGGCGTAAAAAAACCCAGATCAGCACATGCTGTCTCTGGGTTCTTAGTTAGGTCGCCGCGTTTACTTTTCGACTTCGATGCTTTCTACGCGAGCTTTCAATTTCTGACCTGGACGGAAAGTGACAACACGGCGAGCAGAGATTGGGATATCTTCGCCCGTCTTAGGGTTTCTTCCTGGACGCTCGTTTTTATCGCGAAGATCAAAATTACCAAAACCAGATAATTTTACTTGTTCGCCATTTTCAAGCGCTTTTCTAATTTCTTCAAAGAAGACTTCCACCGTATCCTTGGCGTCCCGTTTGCTTAGTCCAACATTCTCAAACAGGTTCTCAGCCAAATCGGCTTTTGTGAGCGCCATAGATAATTCCCTCAAGACTATATTGAATGGATAACAGAGATAGCATAACTATACCTGTAGCGAATTCATGGAGTGAGATGACATCGGTGAGTGACAATTTTTGGCCACTCGAAATCATGTTCAATCTCAACTAGAGTCAAGTTTAAGCCAACTCGCTGATTTCCGCCAACTTTTTTACGTTAACTTCGTGTCAAATTATTGATTTCTGGTAGCACCAAAGGGCTACACCCATGCATCCAGTTGTGCTTAATAGCAACAATAACCAATAAGATAAGCTGAAAAATGAGCTTATAACAATATATCACGCTAACAATTTGTGGACATATAGGAATATTCTCTGAGTATCAAAAAGTTACGTTTATTAGATTCAGATCAAAAAAAAGCAGCCGATATGGCTGCTTTAATAAAACAATAACTTAAAAAGTTATCCAACGTCACTTTACTGCTACCGAATCGGTAACAGCCAGTACGCTATTTAGTCACGCAGGCTTGCACCAAAGCGCTCTGCCAGTACCGCAACAATGCTGTCAACCGCACCCGCGATATCAGCTTCTTCCAGTGTACGTTCGCCAGACTGAAGCGTCAGTGCAATCGCAAGACTCTTCTGACCGTCTTCAACGCCTTTACCTACGTAAACGTCGAACAGGTTCACGTCAGTCAGTAGCTCACCACCGTTTGCACGGCATACTGCAACTACGTCGCCAGCCGCTACGTCATCATTCACAACAACTGCGATATCACGACGGTTTGCAGGGAACTTAGACAGTGCAACCGCTTCTGGGATCACTTTAGTGTTGATCGCAGACCATTCGATTTCGAATACGATAGTACGGCCGTTCAGACCAAACTTACGCTCAAGCTCTGGGTGAACAGTACCGATCACGCCCACTTCTTTGCCGTCTACGATGATAGCCGCAGACTGACCTGGGTGAAGTGCTGGGTGCTGAGTGGCTGCAAATGAGTACGCTTTTTCGTTTGCAGACAGCTCAAGAATCGCTTCTAGATCACCTTTAAGATCGAAGAAATCAACGGTGTTGGTTGCGATATCCCAGTGCTCTTCGCTACGTGTACCCGCGATAACACCCGCAAGCATAGGCTCTTGGCGCATGCCGTTTTCAGCATTTTCGCAAGGAATGAAACGTAGGCCATGTTCGAACAGGCGAACACGTGGCTGCTGGCGCTTCTGGTTGTGAACAACCGTGTTTAGCAAACCTTGGATCAAACCAAGACGCATTGCTGACATATCCGCAGAAATTGGGAATGGCAGAATCAATGGCTCAACACCTGGAACAACCAGTTTTTGTTGCTCTGGCTCAACGAAGCTGTAAGTGATCGCTTCTTGGTAACCGCGGTCAACAAGCAGGTTACGAACACGCTTAAGCGGTAGGTTCGCTTCTTTGTGATCGTTCATGTTCAGTGCAGCAACAGGCGCTTGATTTGGAATGTTGTCGTAACCGTAGATACGGCCAACTTCTTCAATCAGATCTTGCTCGATAGCGATATCGAAACGCCATGTTGGTGCTGTCGCAACCCAACCTTCTGACTTGTCTTCAAAAATAGAGGCTTCAACAGCCATGCCTAGACGCTCTAGGATTTCAACCACGTCTGCATCTGCAATGTGGTGACCCAGCAAGTTGTCTAGTTTTGTGCGACGTAGTGCCACTTGGTTCGCTTTTGGTAGATCAGCTTCAGATTCTACCGCAACCACGGGTGCAACTTCACCGCCACAGATTTCAACAAGCAGTGCTGTTGCACGCTCCATCGCGTTCACTTGCAGTGCGTAATCCACACCACGCTCGAAGCGCATAGAAGAATCTGTGTGTAGACCGTATGCACGTGCACGACCACGGATGTGATCAGGTGCGAAGAATGCACACTCTAGTAGTACGTCTTTTGTTTCAGACGTCACACCAGATTGCTCACCACCAAAGATACCCGCGATAGCCAGTGCTTTGTTCTGGTCTGCAACAACCAATGTGTCAGCGTTTAGTTCTGCTTCGTTACCGTCTAGCAGCGTCAGCTTTTCGCCCTGCTCTGCCATACGTACAACGATACCGCCTTCAATCTTCGCCAGATCGAATGCGTGCATTGGTTGGCCTTGCTCTAGTAGAACAAAGTTCGTGATATCAACAACAGGGTCGATAGAGCGAATACCACAACGACGCAGTTTTTCTTGCATCCAAAGTGGGGTTTCAGCTTGTACGTTCACGTTCTTAACCACACGGCCAAGGTAACGTGGACATGCTGCAGGGGCTTTCACGTCGATAGACACCGTGTCTTCGATTGAAGCGGCAACCGCTGCCACTGAAGGCTCAGTCACGTCAGCGCGGTTTAGTACGCCCACTTCACGTGCCATACCGCGAATGCTGAAACAGTCAGCGCGGTTAGCCGTTAGGTCAACGTCTACGGTTACGTCATCCAAAGCAAGGAATTCGCGGAAATCCGTACCCAGTACCGCATCTTCTGCCAATTCCATGATGCCATCAGACTCAACATCAATACCTAGCTCAGAGAATGAGCAAAGCATGCCGTGAGAAGGCTGACCACGTAGTTTGGCTTTCTTGATTTTGAAGTCACCTGGAAGCACTGCACCCACAGTCGCCACGGCCACTTTAATGCCCAAACGACAGTTAGACGCACCACAAACGATATCAAGTAGCTCTTCTGCACCGATATCGACTTTGGTCACGCGCAATTTGTCAGCATCAGGGTGCTGACCACACTCAACAACTTTACCTACTTTAACGCCGGTAAATGAACCCGCCACTGGCAGTACGTCGTCTACCTCTAGGCCAGCCATAGTAATTTGGTGTGTTAGTTCGTCAGTAGTAACCGCAGGGTTAACCCACTCACGAAGCCAAGATTCGCTGAATTTCATAGTGATTAAACCTCTGGATTACTTGAACTGCTTAAGGAAACGTAGGTCGTTCTCGAAGAACGCACGTAGGTCGTTTACGCCATAACGCAGCATGGTCAAACGCTCTACACCCATACCGAATGCAAAACCAGAGTATTTCTCAGGGTCGATGCCTACACTGCGTAGTACGTTCGGGTGAACCATACCGCAGCCTAGTACTTCTAGCCATTTGCCGTTTTTACCTTTCACGTCCACTTCTGCTGAAGGCTCAGTGAATGGGAAGTATGAAGGACGGAAACGCACTTCAACTTCTTCTTCAAAGAAGTTGCAAAGGAAATCGTGCAAAATACCTTTTAGCTGTGCAAAGTTAACGTTCTCATCAACCAGCATGCCTTCCACTTGGTGGAACATTGGCGTGTGCGTTTGGTCGTAGTCGTTACGGTATACACGGCCCGGTGCGATGAAACGGAATGGCGGTTTGCCATTTTCCATCGTACGGATCTGTACGCCAGACGTGTGCGTACGCAGCATCAAATCTGGGTTAAAGAAGAAGGTATCGTGGTCAGTACGTGCTGGGTGATCAGCCGCAATGTTCAACGCATCGAAGTTGTGGAATGCATCTTCGATTTCAGGACCAGACTCAGTACTAAAGCCTAGTTCGCCAAAGAACTGCTCGATACGCTCAACGGTGCGTGTCACAGGGTGCAGGCCACCATTTTCAATGCGACGACCAGGTAGGGTCACATCGATAGTTTCAGCAGCTAGCTTCGCTTCAAGTTCTGCACGCTGAAGTGCATCTTTACGCGCTGCAATAGCTTGCTGAACCGCACCTTTTGCTTTGTTGATCTCTTGACCAGCAGTACGGCGCTCTTCCGGTGGAAGTTTACCCAAGCTTTGAAGTTGAAGGGTTAGCTCACCCTTCTTGCCCATGTATTGGACACGGACATCGTCCAGAGCGACTGATGAATCAGCTTGCTCAATAGCTGCCGTTGCGTTGGCAATAATCTCGTCTAGATGTAGCATCGTTTCCTCATCCACCCACAGGTGGCGTCCTTAAGGGAGATATAAATTCGCGTAACGATACATACTAAAGAAACATGCGTCCAAATCCAAATCCAATCGCAATAAAAGGGTCGGATTGGATGAAAAAAAAACGGCTTTCAAGACGAGCTACCTCAAGATGCTGGATTCAGAGCATTTTCCGCACAGCACATTCAAGGAAAACACCTGTTATCACAGGGCTCCCTTATTCTTCCCTCTATCCCCATGCCCTCTTCTACTGCCGCCTCCTATAAGGCGACATTTATCTCATCGCAATACGATAAATGCGTCGCAATAACGCCCCCAGCGAAGAAAAAAAAACCACTTTTTTGCTTTTATGTCTTGCGCTTTAAACGCCCTCCCTCTACATTAATAAAACACCGTTCAATTGCAAAATACAACGTCATTACGACACTCACTAAAAAGGAATTACATCATGGGTGAACAAGAAAAATATTGGCTAGTCTACGCCAAAGCAACATTTGTTATTGCCGTCGTCGCAATGGTGATCAGTATTATTAAATTGCCTGGCGATTTACTCATTAAAGGCTATTACAGCATCTGCAGTTTGTTTTTGGTCAGCGCCACGATCACATTAAGTAAAGCGATACGCGATCAGGCGGAATCCAATAAGTTGATAAACAAATTAGAAGAAGCGAAAACCGCGCAACTTCTTCATGATTTAGATGATTAACATTGTTGATAATATGGCCAAGACACCTATTCAACTATTAGCCACCCAACAGCAGCAATTGTTGCTGCTGTTGAAAGCCGCTGAGAAACAGACATTGCTTCGCTATGCCGATTACGATGCCCTTGTTAATCGGCTACAGGCCAATCAAGCAACAATCAGCGATACACTCGATGCTGTCAGTGGTCAATCTGCAACATCGCAGTCTGTCTTCACCCGTTTGGTTGAAAAAGGCATTCTGCTCAAACAGCAAGTCGCTAAGAAAAACAAGGCCATACAGAAGCTTGAACAAAAAACGAATCAACTCAAAGACGCGATACGCAACACGCGGGCACTCATGACTCAGATACAACATGTTCGTACTGAGATACACCGTGGTCCGTGTATTCAGCTTGAGTTAAAAGTGCGTCATTTGCAGGCCAAAAACGCCGCATTGATAACAGCATACCAATGCCTCTATTGGTAATGCTGATTCCCACTCCTGCCACACCTCGGCCACCAGAGGGGGAATAAAAAACCACAAAAACGACCAAGTGAGTAATTTATAACCAATCATGCCGGGGTTAGTAAACTTTTTTATTTAAAAAGCACATCTTTTCCAGTAGATTGAAAACCTGCTTACAATTGGGAGTCACAGAAATGCAGAACAATGCTGTCACAGCACTAATTAAAATGAATACATTTGCTGTTTTGTTATGCTCAGCTCTATTGGTTTTGGGTAATACCGGCTTAAACTCTTCACTGCCTATCTTTGTGATGGGTCAGTTCGACTTTATTCATGCAGGCTTTTTCTTAGTCTTTAACGGTATGTTCTTTATCACATTGGGCTGCCTTTTATACGGACGTAAAAAAGCCGTCAATACATTTAAGCAGCTTGCTACCGCTTAATTGATTGCATCAGCCATTACCGGCTGGAGACAAAACCGATTAGAAACAAAAATAGCCTCAGGATGAGGCTATTTTTTTATGTGACTCAATACTACTACATCGCGATTACAGCTTTGTCCACGCACTGGCCCAGGCATCTGCCACACCCGGCTCATACGCACCGGATGCACACCACAGGCCATTTGGCCATGCACGGCACTGATACGTTCCACCATTGTGCGTCACCACATCCCCCGATGCATACGCCGTACCGGCGACATAAGCATTCCCAGATGCTGGAGGTGTTGGTTCAGGATCTGGCGTTGGTTCTGGAGTCGGTTCAGGCGTGGGTTCTGGTGCGGGCGGTTGGCCGCCACCACACGCTGCTGATGAAACCGCCTGCCATACGCCCCACGGGCCTGATTGACTTGGATCGGCGCCCTGATTCCACCATTGCGCTTCCCACTGCTTGTTCTGCCACGTCACCACATCGCCAGTGTTATACACCGCGCCCGCATTCCATTCTGCGTCACACGCACCGGGATCCGGTTGTGATGCAGACGTCACCTGCGCGCTGGCTTTGGCAACATAGCGCGTTGTGGTTTTATCGATTTCAAACGCTAACGCGACCGCTGCATTACCGGCGGCTGATGCAGAAAATTCTACCGCTACCTGACACGCCTGCCCCGCTGGCAATGTAGTTGCACGGCATCCATCCTGACTGATCAACGCATTCTGCGCGACGCCACTGGCGCTAACACTGGTCTGTGTGACCGTGAAAGGCACGTTACCGGTATTTTTCACAGAAAAGGTATGAGAGGCCGTTTGCCCTAATTCAAATCCGGCGATCTGCTGGTTGGCGCTATACCCCACAGAGACATTGTCCGCATTCAGCGTCACGACACTGTCAACCCAATCACGCAGGGCGGCGATATCAGTGTATACGCCGTATTTACCCGGACGCGCACAGCCAATCCCCCAACTCACGACCCCAAGTTGCGTTACGACACCACCCCGGTTGACCACAATGGGACCACCGCTGTCACCTTGGCAAGAATCAATGCCGCCTTGTGGAATACCCGCACAGAAACTCACCGGCCCAACATTGGCATAGCTGCCACCCGCAGAACGACATTGTGCGTCAGAGACCAAGGGCACATCGACGGCCATCAACACTGACGGCGTGCTGCCGCCTTCAGACAATCGCCCAAGCCCGGCCACGCTCAAGGTGTTGCCCGTCACGGCATATTGATTCAACGAACCAGCGGCAATCTCAACACGCTTATCATTACTGATCACACGGTCCAGTTTCAGTACCGCAATATCATTGGCTAAGTTGCGTGAATTAAAATTAGGGTGTACATAAATGTTCGTCACATTGGCGCGTTCACCATCCGTCCCGTTATACCGAAAGCCGCCAACTTTTACGGCAATCTGGCTCGGTAAATCACTGTCTACACAGTGAGCCGCCGTGAGCACATACCCATCACCCAGATAACTCGCCCCACAAAAGGAACGGTTGCTGTTACGCCCGACGATCTGCGTGTAGAACCCCCACTCTGCGGTATTGGCAGGGCTGCCTCCAACAATATCGGGAGTGATAATACTCCCTATTCCAGCGACATTTTCATTCGCCTGCACGCTGCCCATGCTGCAGGCCACCATGACTGCCATCACACCAAATTTTAGTTTCACGTCATTCCCTCGAAGTAAGTTCATCATCATCGGCAATGCACTTCATTTGCATCGCACATTAACAAGACAAGCTGTTTTTCAGAGAATGGCCAACCCGAACAGGTTGCTTTTTATAAAATAGGCAACGCCGCAGACAGTATTTATAAATTAACAATTTCATTACATCACTTGGTGTGAATAGAGTCACGCACTGCTCTATCAACTAAAGGATAGCGGACGAGCTTTGAGGTGGATGATTTGGGGAGGTGTTAAACAAAACAGGCCTGCTATAGGGAATGCGGGCCTGTTTGTTTATCTGAGTATAAGGGGATTAATCTAATCGATTATTTGTTCAGTTTAAAACGGCTCAAATTCTGATTCTGCTTTTCAGCCAACTCAGACAGGAAATTAGAAGCTTCCGTCGACTGGGAAATACCCGCTACGTTCTGGCTGATCACATCTTTAATCAAATTTACCGTCTGACTGATCTCTTCTGCAGCATGAGATTGCTGATTCGCCGCAACAGCAGACTCTGATGCCCCTTCCGAAATCGTCGACACCGCGCCATAGATAGAAGTCAGCTGCTCATAAGACTCATTGGATGTCGTTTTGGTCAACTCAATTTTATCTAAACACTCTTGAACTTTCATCTGCGCATCAATGGAATGGCCTTGCAGTTCTTCAATGATGTTCTTGATGTGTACTGTCGAGTTCTGGGTTTTCGCCGCCAATGAACGTACTTCGTCAGCAACAACGGCAAAGCCTCGTCCGTACTCACCCGCACGCGCCGCTTCAATCGCCGCATTAAGTGCCAGCAGGTTAGTTTGATCAGAAATGTTGTTAATCACCGTTGCCACTTCTTCGATGCTTTCACAACGCTGGCGCAAGGTTTCGACCACAACAGACGTTTCCGTTAACTGCTCGGTCAGTTCCTCTGCACGCACTTTGTTTTCTTCCGCAATTGCACGGCCAGACAAACACAGTGACATCGCTTCATTGGCTTGGGCTTCTGCCCCACTCACTGACGTCGCCACCAATTCAGCAGAAGAAGAAAGCTCTGTTGCCGCAGCGGCAATCTGCTCAATCTGAGCACTCTGCTCTTCGGCATTCGCTGCACTTTGTACCATGACCGCCGCCAGTTCAGTGGCAGAAGAGGCCACTTCATTACTCTGATCCAAGATCTGGTTAATCACTCGACGTGTATCCGTGATGGTTTTGTCGGTGTTAAGGCCCAGCATGGCAATCTCGTTGCTACCATCGATATTGGTGGTCACACTCAAGTCTTGTGCCGCCATCGCTTTCAGTGACGTCGACAGCAACCCAAAAATGATCGTGAACTGGCGAGTAATATACAGACCAATCAGCAGCGAAATAATGGCCGCTACAATCCATGACCAGAGCTGCACCTGAGATGACTTATCTGCCGAATCTAGGCTCGCCGTACCTAAATCATCCACCATACCAACATTACGGCTGTAAACCTTCACAATCAGTGAGCGAATTTCTTTGGCAACAGCATCACGCTCAGCTTTATATGCCTCAACGCGCTTCAGGCTGTTCACGATAAACGTGGTGCCATCGACATACTTGCTCATCACATCAGTATCAAACTTTTGCACATAACCGAAGCGTTGATACTTGTTCACAAATGACTGCGCACCATTGAGGTACAACATCATGTTATCGACATCGACCAAGCTACGCAGTGCAATCACTTGCGCTAAACGAGGATAGAAGGCATTAAAGTCACTCACAAACTGCGCGGCATCTTTATTCAATTGTTGTTGATCGATGTTCTCTGTGCGCAGTTGATTCAAAACAGGGAAAATCGCAGGCCACGATACCGGTGTGTTCCACCACTGTGCATCAATGGCTTTAAATACCTCATATTCATCATTGAGCAATGCCAAATATTTCTTTGTCATCGGAATAATGCGGGTTAATTCCGCCTGACCTTGTTGCGTCAACACTTGAGTATCAATCGTTTTATTAATTAACGCATTTACATTATCAACCGTTACGCTAAGCGATTGATAGCGTTGATCCATTTCTGCCGTGCTCGCATTCACCAAGTCACGGGTCTGAATACGGGCGGCGTTCCATTCACTGTCCACATCAGCCAGAAGATTGCTCAATTCCGTGCGTTTTGTGGTCACCGCAATGTTGTCTTTAATCATGGCTATATTGCCATTAATCACGAAGGCCACAGCTGCAAACAAAACCAGCGTCGCAACAACAGGGAAAATAATTAACAGGCTGATTGGTACATTTCTCGACCAACGCGATGCGGTATTCGCACTCATACTACACTACTCAAATTCATTTTATTTAGACTGCCACAACGTAATAAATGGCATATGAAATTAACTTATTAAAAAATCAACGCAGTCAGCATAACAGGCACAAGTAACACACAATCCAAGTAGAATAATGCTTAGAATAAAAGAGGTTAACTATGAATATGTATTAATATTGCGTCTTAAATCCGTTAGATTTTTATTTAAATGTAAATCTATGATTTATGCTGCTCATTAAACCATTGTATTAACAACTAATTTATTGCGCAATGAAATACTTAAAATGTGTCAATAAAAGCCACTCCATTAATATAATTACATTAACTTATACATACATGTGATTAGGCTTCTACAGCAAACACCACTCAATTTATTGGCGGCGAGTTATTATTTCATACCTCATTCCGTCAAAAATAAGGCGGAGGGAAATAAAACTGACGTCTGAATATCCCCTTCACAAACAAACTCAGCATGCTTTCACTGCGTTTTCACCAATAAACCATTTAACGTATTATCAGTCAGAGCCCTGCACGCTTGCCATTACATGGGGACTTACCCTGATTTTCTGACACAAAAAAACCGGCTCGCTATGCCGATAGCGAGCCGTTTTATCCTTGATGGGGTATATTCATCGCAATACTGATTCTGCTGCCTCAGTGGCGATGCGCCCCGGCGGCATACACATACCCAGCAGCGACCGCTCTCGCTAGGAAGGGATCATCGACCGCATCATCAGCAACATCCGCGTAATCCGTGGTTAAAAAACGCTTCCATCGCATCACCGTGTCGGTATGTGTGGCTTGCCACGGCTCATAACCCGTTAAGGTGTATTCATAGCGCTTCATCTTTCCCGCGATGTGAAGATAAGCAGGTATATTTCCCTTATCAAGCCATGCTAATTTGATGGTTTGATCGCCCAATTTCCCTCGGTAGCATGTGACTTGTTTACTGGATGCCACATTCGCAGCCAATACAGCCGTTTTATCACAATCCACCTCAGAAAGTTGCTCTGTTATCTTGGGCGAAATAAGCTGACCTACCCCCTGCCAATCCATCGGTAACTGCAACGAACGCAATGCCCCCTGAGGATAATAAATACTGCGTTCTGCCGATAAGAAATGGCGAGTGAATTCCGTCTGTTCACGCTTATCTCGCGTCCAATGTTCAGCAATATGGCGCTGCGGATACAATAGCACCCGATCGGTCGCACTCATCCACAATTGAATGTTTTTCGCTTGTGATTGAAAACCTAAGCTGTTGGTCATCGTATAATGCGCAACCCGCCCCACCGATGTTTCGTCAAGAAGAACATCAGAAGCTGAGCTTTGAGCCATAACGAAGATCCCAACTAAACCTGCGAAGCTCACTCTCCCAACGAATCGTACTGACGTTGCAATTCCCTGCATCTCTAGCTGGCGACGAAACCAACGGAGCTTGCGCTCCGCTGTATGACAGCTATGCCCCATCATGAACCGGAACCTGCTTCTGCCACGCCCATTTCAGCGCGATTTATTAAATCACCCGCTTGGTTCATGATATGGAAAATCATATTCTGCTCTAATGTTCCTCTCACGAAATGTGCCCCCGGACCTGTCGCATAAATCGCCACATCTTCACCCGCATGGGTTTCACTACTTAAAGGCACTAACGCTTGGTTTTTACTGTCAACCATTAAGCCTTCATCATACAGTGCAACACGATCCCCATTGGCATCATACGACTGATTGTCGCGCGCACTTGGCCCATTACCATAGATCAACGTGGTATAAGGCTTACCATCCAACGCCAATTGTAATTCACCGCCGCTATTGCGTACTAAACCAAGAATATCGTTGCCTCGTTGGGCATAGCCCCCCATCGTCATCACATGCGAATGGTCTGCGGTAACAATGATCAATGTTTCTTCCGGGTTGGTCATCTCAACGACACGTTCAACGGCCTCGTGCAATGCTTGCGTATCATGCAGTGCTAACCCGGCTTTGGTACCGTGGTGGGCATGGTCAATCCGCCCCGCCTCTATCATCAAGAAAAAGCCTTTCTCATTCTTCGACAGCACATTGAGCGCCGACTCTGTCATTTCGGCCAATGACGGCTCTACGTTCGTATCCCGTTGCGCTTCATAGGACATGTGTGAACGGCTAAACAGCCCCATTAAACGTCCCGTATCATTCACATCAATGCCGGCTAATGCTTGGCGGTCTTCCACATAGACATTGCCCGCGTCTTTCGCTTGCCACTCAGTGATGAGGTTTCTGCCATCATCACGGTATCCGTATCCCTCACTTTGCGTATAATCGAGGAAATTACGGCGTCCGCCACCGAGTACGACATCCAGCCCACCACCGACATCATAGTTAACCAGTTGATCGGCTATATCGGTGCAACCGAGTCCATCTTGCGCATCGCGTTTAATGTAGTAATCCGCCTCCCATCCACGTGCAGGGGTTCGCGCATACGTGGCTGCGGGGGTAGCATGTGTAACCCGTGCCGTGGCGACAATCCCGGCACTCATGCCTGCCATTTTTGCCAGATCGAGTGCGGAAACCAATTCATCCTGCTGTGAAGCGGTGCAATCCCCATAGTTCACTGATGAACCAATATTTATCCCGCCACGGAAGGTTTTTACCCCCGTCATCATCGCTGTCATGGTGCCGGCAGAATCTGGTGTTTGTGAATCCGTATTGTAGGTTTTTGATAGCGCAACATGCGGGAAACGTTCAAAGCTCAAGGCATACTCTTCGCCACCTTCGTTATCAGTTTGCTGCTGGCCGACCAAAATACGGCCTGCGGTCAAGGTCGAGATCCCCATCCCGTCGCCCACGATCAATACGATGTTTTTCGCCGTTTGCGTTTTATCAACAAGATCAATGTTCTGTGCTAACAACGTCTCGCCTTCGTCATACCATCGATTCGCTGTCATCGCAGCGGCTGAGGGAACAACAACAGCACCCCCTGAACCTTCAGAATCGGCTGAGTTATCGGAATCATTACAACCCACTAATACCAGCGCAGAAGCCACCGAACCGACCAGTAGAGAACGTTGCCAAGGTTTACGCTGCCAATGTTGTGTATTCATCATTTTCTCCATTATTCGTAGCGTCGACCTTGCAACGACAAGGTACGGTTAATCACGTGATAGATATAATTTTGTTCAACCAAACCGTTAAACCATTGCGCGCCAGGACCCATGGCATAAATTGCCACATCTTCACCGGCATGGGTTTCGCTAGTTAATGGCACTAAGGCTTGTTGCTGGAAATCATCCGCTTGGGTATTCACATCCGTTAAATCCACGCGCGCGCCTTCATTAAAGGTCGTAAGAGCCCCCGGCCCATTGGCATAGCCCAAGGTGGTGTAAGGCTTATCATCTTTAGCTAAGACGTTACCGCTCGCTCCGGCGACTAAGCCTAAAATAGGATTACCGCGTTGCTGATAGCCCGCCATCGTCATTACATGAGAGTGATCTGCAGTCACAATGATGAGGGTGTCATCCAGTTGATTGGCATCGGCCAACTTTTGCACCGTGTGTTCAATCGTTTGATGGAATTGCTCGGTTTCCGTCAGCGCTAACTTGGCAATACCCGCATGATGACCATGATCGATACGGCCCGATTCCACCATCAAATAAAAACCATCGTTGTCAGCCAGTAAGTAATCCAGTGCGGTATCGGTCATCTCAGTGAGCGACGGTTGCTCTGTGTCGCTGCGATGTAGCTCATATTCCATGTGAGAGTCTGAGAATAACCCCAGCACTTTCTGCTCAGCGTCGGCAGACAGCTCTTTCATTGCAGAGGCTGTATCAACAAACTGGCGTTGCTCTGGGGCGGTATCGATCCATTCCTGAATCAAGTTACGTGAATCGGTACGACGCCCAGAGAGCCCTTCACCACTCGGCTCAAAGCTGCGACGTCCGCCCCCTAAAACAATGTCGATGGCCGACGATGCTTCTACCAACTGCAAGGCGATATCTTTGACTTTACCGTCACAGTCTTCAGGTACGCTGCTTTCCCAGCCGCGGTCAGAGATATGTGCATACGTTGCTGCAGGTGTTGCATGCGTGATCCGGGCCGTAGAGACAACACCTGTATTCATACCGCGTTGCGCCGCATACTCTAGGGAGGTTTTGAGTGTTGCTTCGTTAACGCCACAGTCGCCGCGATCAATATAATCGCTGACCGAGAGCATCCCCGCCCGTGTTTTCACACCCGTGACCATGGCGGTCATCGTGCCGGCTGAATCGGGTACTTGCATGTCAGTGTTATAGGTTTTAGCTAAGGCGGTGTAAGGAAACTGCTCGAAACTCAGCAGGAATTCCTCGCCACCTTGATGATTAATTTGACTTTGCCCAACGAAGATACGCGCGGCGGTTTGTGTGCTGATCCCCATACCATCCCCAATAAACAGAATGACATTTTTTGCTTGATCATAAGCAACGGGCTTTTGGCTAATCTCTGCGATTTTTGCCTGCCCATCCTGAAACCACACACTCTGAGTTTGGTTATCTGGCAACACACTGGCAGACGCCGATGACATTGCGAGAACGCTTGTGAATACAAACGTAGAGGTCGAATTCATGACTTACATGTCCCTATGTCGATATTAAATACCATCCAACGCGTGATAATTCCATTACACGTTGGTTCAAAAAACACAGAGAGTAAATCAAGTTAATATGACAGTGAGAAAGACGTTAAATGACAGATTTATTTAACGTGAATAGTGGCAGATTAAGAAACAGCAATACAAACTAAAAAACTGTAGTGTTATAACATAACAACCAATAGAACTTATTATCCGCTATACCAAAGAATCAAGATTGTGGGAGTAATCAAAAAATATTCGACAACCTTAATGTATTAGGATGAATTCATTAAAGTCATTTTTGTCTTCCTTGCCTCAGGCATACTTAATAGCCTCTTTATTCATCTCTGATAAATAAATCCTTGAAAAATAAGAAAGAACAAAGCACTGGTGTATTTTTATATTGACCATGTCTTGTTTCATTGCCCTTGAAAAGAAAAGTGATGAGACGCATCACTTTTCTAAACAATGGTTGATTTACCTCACGCTACACCCTGCGATAAGGTAAATACACAGGCTCCCAGATATGCGCAGCAAGTTCCTGCTCAATATCTTTACCTACTAATGCACTATTAGCCTCCGTCGCCTGCATGTTTTCCAAAATGCGGCTCGCGACATGCAGAGAAACGTCTTTTAGCTGACTAATACGCGGAAAAACACATCCATTCTGTAAATCAGCGTCACTCACCTGTTCGGCCAACGCATAAGATGCCGTGGTAAACATATCTAAGGGGATTTTCGACGTCTGTGAAACAATGGCCGCAAGCCCGACACCTGGGAATATAAAGACATTATTCCCTTGGCCTATGCGATAGTCATAACCATTGTAAGTCACATTATCAAACGGGCTGCCTGTTGCGACAATAGCCTGACCATCACTCCATTGATAAATATCTTCTGGCACGGCTTCGCAGTTTGCCGTCGGGTTCGACAATGGGAACACCATCGGCCGTTTGGTATACTCCATCATCTTCTGGACATGCTCTTCCTGAAACGCCCCGCCAATGCCACTGGTCCCCAGTAACACCGTCACTGGATGGTGATTGATCAGCTCGGTTAATGACACTTTGCCGGGTTCTGCTACCGACCAGCCTTCCGCCAGCGCTCTTGGCTTCGCATACCGTTTTTTGTATTCATCTAAGC
Source organism: Photobacterium sp. 270122K (assembly GCF_059941365.1). NCBI lineage: Bacteria > Pseudomonadati > Pseudomonadota > Gammaproteobacteria > Vibrionales > Vibrionaceae > Photobacterium > Photobacterium sp. 270122K. The sequence goes on along the minus strand of NZ_JBPOEN010000010.1, from coordinate 29,685 downwards.
CATCTCGGTCATCAAACACCAACCCTTGGGAATCGAGAATAAAGATCTTATCGCGCGCCGCCGTATGCGAACACCCTTCTTTCAGTAACCCGGCATAGATTTGGTCAGCAACACCAACCCCGCCTGCACCTGCACCGTACACCACATAGGTTTGAGCAGCCAGTGACTCCTGCTTGATCTTCACAGCCCCCAAAATGCCCGCGAGTACCACCGAGCCTGTCCCCTGAATATCATCATTAAACGACGGCAGAAACTCCTCATAATCAGTCAGGTTGTCGAACGCATTGGATTTACTGAAATCTTCCCATTGCAGCACGGCATTCGGGAAAGTACGTTTAACCTGATGAACAAATTCTTTGATGAAGGCTTTATATTCTGCTCCACGCAAGCGGCGGCGAGGGATACCAAGATACATAGGGTCATCCAACAAATCTTGGTTGTCTGTACCGACATCCAGCGCAATAGGAAGACAGTGTGCGGGGTGTATACCAGCTCCCAGGGTATACAAGGACAGCTTACCAATCGGGATCCCCATCCCTCCCACACCCTGATCGCCTAACCCTAAAATACCCTGACTGTCGGTCACAACAATGATCTTGATATCTTTACCGGAAAAATGCTGCGCCTGCTCATCCATCTTACTGACGTTGTCTTGCGTGACGTATAAACCACGCGCTTTCTGATAACGGTGGCTGAATTCTTGACAGGCTTTACCCACTGTAGGGGTATAAATGATAGGGGTCATCTCTTCAATATGGCGAGAAAGCAATGCATAGAAGAGGGTTTCATTACGATCTTGTAGTGCACGTAAGAACAGGTACTTTTCAATGTCCGTTGATGCATTTTTAAACCCGTCATAAACACGATTTAATTGGTGTTCAAAGGTTTGTACTCTCGGGGGGAGTAACCCATCAAGCTGGAACATTTTGCGTTCTTCGTATGAGAATGCGGTACTTTTATTTAAGGTTCGATCATTGAGTAATTCCGTTCCAGTCAGCGAGACGGGCCGAAACGCATTCCCATTTTCATCCTTCCAACGCAAATATTTTCCAGTTGTCATTGTGTTTCTCCATTCACATTCATACTGTTTTTATTGATTCTTTTATTCTCAAAGCCAGTAACCAATATGGTGGGTTAGCATCATGCCGGGTACCCACTGATTGTAAGTTCTTTAAATGAACAAAAATGTGACATTGATGCGGTTGGAAACATATGCAACTTAAAGTGCGATGTATAGACCAATTAGGCCTTTTGCGATAGGGAGGATCAACATGTTGTTCTCACCATCAGTTGCTGGCGGCAAGGAAAATGCAAATTTATATAGTATCGAGCCAATGACATCACTCCTTACTATTACTTTTAACATCTGTTCCGAGAGCTACCACTACAATGCCGGGTACAGAACTTATTGATTAGCCAAGGATGTTGAGTAAGGTGAGACCGAATAAGGCCTCACCACATAATTGTATACTTATCAGTAAGCGCTCACAAATGACGCCGGTATATGTCAGCTAACCGTATCTAATCAGCACTTGTAATCATTGTACGTCTATATATGTCTTGTTTAATGTCTATTTTATAAAATAGTATTACTCAAAGTTTTCCTTCACAAATAACTCAACCTTATTATGCCAAGATGGACTATTCAACTTTTTCGAAGACTCTATAAGAATTTCTTTATCCATTCCACCAGAGAATTGTACGCTGAGGAATGTTTCTGCAGTAAATAGAGGCTCAGAAATATCCCCTCGCTGGAGCATAGTGCTTAATGTACAAACAATTATACTGAGCATTTCAGCGTGGATTATTTGGTGAATAATACCTGCATCATAAAGTTGATCAAGATTTGAATATATTAACGCATTGGTACCAGAGAAGCAGTCAATTTCGTTAATGTGTAGCCATTCATCCGCACATATTTGTGAATAAAGGTGAGAGTCATCAGATATTGGATTAGAAAAAACATCTTGCAAATCACTATGACCTTCAAGCAGAGCTAGAAACTCTGAATCCAAGTCACTATTTTCATTCGTATATATATCATCTTCTCTACGAAAAGCATATCCGATACTTTCAAACCCACTAACACTATAAATACAGAGTGCTTCTATAGGTTTAAGACTCGACTCTGTTCTGAGCTCATTCAGTAGCACAAGGATGTCTGCGCTGAAAGATTCTTTAAATTTTTCTAAAAAATTTGGTAGTAAATTAGTCTTCATTTGTATGCTGAAACCTCACGTTGTTCCATCAGAACATTTAATATCCCGTCTCTATCCCCCCTGACAGCCATCAATTTCTTAGATAGCTCTAATTGAGGACCATAGCCATGTTGCCCTGTGACATTAGGAGCCCATGTTAAGTTATCTTTCGATAACCAAGGGTCAATACCAACTTCCGATAATAACATTCTATTAAGTTTTCCTGCACTCTTCCCTCCTTTTTTTTCCACCATATGATGAGCATGAGGAGACCTCATTCCTGGAGGAGGCTCAGTACCAGATATTTCTCTCAAATATCGCCCCCAAGTCCCCCAAATATTTTTCCCTTTTTTTAGAGAGCCATGATAGACAATATCCTGAATTTCAATATCGGATAGACCTTGACTCAATGCATCTCTTTTCCACAATTGGAAATTTGAAGAGTTAACATTTTCAGCGAAATTTTTAACATTTTGTTCAAATGCCTTTGGCGTTAATATTCCACAAGGACCGTTACATCGACTTACCGCTAGCCCCAGTGGATCCACCCACCCTATCGGATTGGGTACATACTGGTAATTGTTTAAACCACCAGCCAGACCAATTGGGTCAGCAGTTACAAACCGGCCTGTATCAGGGCTATAGTAACGATGTCGATTGTAGTGAAGTCCGGTTTCTTCGTCAAAGTACTGACCTTGAAAACGCAGCGGACTGCGCACTTCTTCAACGTGTTGACGTAACACATTGCCATAGGCACGATATTGCACTGACCACACTGTCTCACCCGATTGACTGGTGATATCAATAGGGGTACCGATTTGGTCGAGGTGGTAGTGGTACACCTCACTGTCTTTGCCTTCCCCTGATAGCATCACCAGCGGCTTAAAACTGCCGGGCTCGTAGACATAAGTTTGGTAATGATCGTCGCTGGTTTCAGCTATCAGCGTATCGCCTTGCCAGACAAATTCTGTACGTTTAACGTTACCATGCTTATTTATAACCCGCTTTTCAATCCGTCGCCCAAAAGCGTCGTAGCGGTAGAGTGCTAGCGTGCCGTCTGCGAGGTTTGCTTTAATTAAACGGTGCTGGCAATCGTACTCATATTGAGTGATTAGTTGCTGGGCTTTGCCCCGTTTTTCCGCGACAAGGCGACCAAACTCATCATATTCGTAGTGTTTATCTCCGCTGAAGCTAAGCTGATTACCTTTTATACCAAAACGTTGATTACCTAATTCACCTGTTATCACTTGGTCAAGTAAGTTACCCGCAGGATCGTGAAAAAACGTCTCTTGGACAGCGCCATGGGTTGCTTTTAGCCGCGCCAACGGGTCGTAATCGTAATAAACACTCCCCAGTTGGCTATCCTGCATTTCAACAAGGTTGCCTGTAGCGCTGTAATGGTATTGTCGAGTTCTGGTTTGATGGGTATCTTGGTAGCGTTTTTGTGCGGTGAGACGTCCCTGTTGATCGTATTCAAACTGACTTAAAAGGCGACCTTGCGAACGTGATGTTTCTAACCCATTCATAAAGTAGTGATGGGTTATCACCTGTTCATTTAAGGCGACACTCTGTAATTGCCCTCCTTTATCCCAACGGTACGAGAGTCGATTAGCATCAGGCAACTGCCAAGCTGTAAGCTGGCCTATATTGTCATAATCAAAGTAGTTTGATGCCCAGTTTTGATGCTCCTCTACGAGGCGGCCCATTAAGTCATAACGCCAAGCAAGCGGGGTTTCCCCATCATCAACACTAATGAGTTGACCAAATTGATCGTACCGGTAAGCAATATTTTTGCCATCAGGCAACACTTTATTAATGAGCCTACCTAGCGGATCGCGCTCAAATTGTGTTTCGAGTTGCGTATCTGCACTACCAATCTCTGTTTTCTTTGTAAGCTTACCGTTAAGGTCATACTCATAGTTAAATTGGCGATTATCAAAGGTACGCTCACTACTTACTAAGCCGTTTGGATAATAGGCTATCTCGTGGGTTTCGTTATGCTCGTTAATAATCGCGGTAACGAAGTTTTTCGCATTATCGTAACGATAACGCAGCGATGCGCCGTCAGGATGGATCACTTGACTGACTAAGTCAGTGTTAGGGTGGTACTCGTAGGTGGTTTTTTGCCCCGCCTCATCAACAACGCGTGTCACCTTGCCATACGCATTGTATTCGAAATATTTACTCTGCCCTGACGGTTGAATAACTTTACTAACGCGGTCTGCCTTGTCCCACTCATATTGAGTTATCGCGCCAGTTGGGGACTGTTCATAAATTAGCCGACCAAACAGGTCGTACCTATAACGAGCTTGAGTGCCGTTCGGGTATATTTCTTCAATTAATTGACCCAGCTGATTCCAGACCAATTGGTGAGTTGACTTATTAGGATAAATAATCTCTATCAACTTACCTTGCAGGTTATAGCGATAAAACGTATCTTCACCTAATGGATCGCGTTTTTCTGTTATATCCCCTTGCGCGTTGTAGATATATCGCCAGTTGCGGTCCCCCTGAATGACTCGACGTAAATTGCCACGCCAATATTGATATTCAATGACTTCTCCATCAGGTAAAACAGTTAGTGCTTTCTGCTGGTAGTCATTGTAAACATGCCGCGTTTCATTCCCTATAGGGTCAACGATAAGGATAAGATCCCCATTATCGTTGTAATCATACTTGGTAACCGCCCCATCAGGGTCTACTGTTTGAATTAATTTAGCATTTTCGTCATGCGCATAAGTCGCTTTGCTACCGTCTACCGAGATCGAAGTGACTGAGTTGTTAATAAAATCCCATAAAAACTGCGTGTTATACCCTGTATTACTCCAGTGCTTAACGCATCGTGCTGCTTTACCGTCACCTAACCAAGTCCAGCCAAACTCGACGCCTCCTGCCATTCTTCTAAGCGAAATAACATTACGATTATCATAACGATACTGTTCACCTTCTTTAGCCTCGTTAACGGCTGTTAACAGCTGCTTGGTTTCATTGTAAGCATATCTAAAGCAGAGACGTTCTTTTTGCCATTCTCTTTTGCCATCTTGGTATTGCTGTGTTCTAAATTCAATAGCCGTAATTAAGTCATCGCAATAATTTAGCCACAGTGCGATACCTATTTCATTAACTACAGCATTAGGACGATCATAAGCATCATACTGTATATCAAGTCGATTATCGTAATTATCACTGATTGCAACTAAGCGACCTTTATCACCTTGACGTTTAAAGTGATGGAATGGTCTCCCTCTTTGTGCTACCACATATTCTTCACTATTATCACCTAAAAATATTGCGGCACCAGCGAGATCATTATAAATTTGTGGTCGTGTTGATTCTGGTATAGCTAACTTAGTCAGCTTACCTTCAGCGTCCTTCCAAACTACATTGTCACCATTAAACATTAATAACTGACATAGAGTATGGCTCCACCCATAACCCAGACCACTATTTGCTTCGCAGTTTGATGTCCTATATGTGCGCGTAAAAGTAAATGGCAATACGCCAGGTAAGGTGACATCTTCGAGTTGAATAAGCTCTTCACCCGTCACCATGGAAACCGGGCACCCTTCTGTTTTTGTACTATTAGTCTCTTCTGTTGCTTTACCACTCTCCGTTGTTGACTGGCTATTCTCAATTTCTCGACTATCGTCTGTCGTTACGTGAGCTTTCTGTTCGACACTTCGCGCTTCATTTGTTGCAGATTTAATATCATTACCATCAATGTTCTGATCGAGAGTTCTATTGGGAGTAAAATTACCCTCTCCTTTACTCGCTAAACGCATTATGATGTCTGAATTAGACTTAATATCAACTTGAGATATATCAATAATAACTTTTAAGTTTTTTACAATTTCAATAGCAATTCTTTTCGCAGCCATCACTTATGCCTCTATTAATGTACTAATACCTGCGATTTCACGTAATCTATTCATATTTCTCAACACAACGCCGCCAGGAACGACAAGACTAATTACAACCTCAACTAATATTGCAGCTAAAGCCACTGATACGATATCACCTATTTGTATCGGTGTTAGCATCATGAAATACGACCATACGGCGTTTAAACATAAAAAACACCTTACTTCATCTGTCAACATCATCAACATTTTCGCTGATTCCTCTTTCGCATTAGATAATGTTTCAGCTATCAATTCTGGGTTTTCAACATACTTCTTTAACCAACTTGTTAACTTCGAGGGATTTGCTAAATGCTTAAAAAGATTGGCGATCTCATCCCAAGCATCTATGACGGCATCTAGTATGTTCCGTAAGAAATTAGCAATAGCATCTGTGATGACAAATGTTGAGTTAATATATTCACCCCAAGCTTTCCGCTGTGTTTCCCATTGACTTTCAAGCCAGGAACTCAGTTTTGCTATTGTTGGGTCGTAGGAATCGATTAGCGCTTTAACATCACTATTATTAACGTCAGGATTGAAAACAACTCTTATTAATTTCCCTTTAAATTCATCACCGAGTTCAACCTCAGAAAAACCATTAACATCTACATTTCCTGAATACTTAGGCCATAAATCGATGTAGGTAGTACGTGGAATACCGTTATAGCCGATTTCTTCAATTGCTTCGACAACCGTAATAGTATATGCCGTATTAGCAATAGGAACATACTCTTGTGCTTCAAAGCAGTGTACCAACGTTATCTTTCCATCAAGTGGGCAACGAGTGACACTTGCTGATATTTCATCGTCATCTAAATCTGTCACGTATGATTTATTATTGACGATGATCTTTTGCTCCATCTCCATTGCCCAGCCATACACCCAATGCTGAATATGTTCGCGATATTCATCGATTGATGATTCGAAGTTTTTCTTTATCTCAGAAAACATCCTATCAGCATCTTGGATTGACTCTATATTTTCGGTCATGGATACACTTCCCTATTGAGAAAACCAACAACATAATCTTGAATATTTTCAGCAGATCCACTGTATCTAGTTACTAACCTTGTCACTTTGGCTTTAATTATGGGGTCAGGGTAAGAAAAATAAATATCTGCTCGACTATCACGCAACCACTGTAAAACGTTAGCCACTAAGACACTTTTGTCATCTTTCTCAAATTTATTAATAACGTTATTAGGCACCTTCCACCAAGGAATTTTTCGCTCTTCAGATACCGTTTTTACACTCTTATTATTCACTATTTTGGACTTAGCCTGCCAAGATAGACAGGGGCCCATTAATATACTTCGCTCTTCAGGATTACAGTAATCAGCAATTCTTAGGCTAAATCTTGGGTCAAAAAAACGGAAAAACGCATGCTTACCATTGGGCATCCATACTTGCGTTAAGCTGCGCAGATGTTCAAATACTTTGTCTATAGGGTAATAACTTTCAACCAGTATTCCCCAGTCATCTGCCGCATCAGCCTTTTCCCAATCAGTAAAGTCCTCTGAGTCCGTCACTTCTGAAATATAGGGCATAAGATTCCACCAATCGCCATAATCAGTATCTAACCATAGCGGCAGTGCACTCTCCCCAAAACGGGCATAGTATGTTTCTAATGCCTTGCTCTCGCTTGTGCCATTAAACACTGCATAGCGATTCAAGCTAGTAATTGGCTTAATAAAAAAATCCATTTCTAATAAGAAAGTCGTTAACACCACTCATCACTGAACAAGCAAGATAAGTTGATGAAACGCTTGCTACCTCCTGCATCAAGAGACGAACATTACCTATGTTTACCATGTGTACTACGTTATTTATTCCTTTTCACTCCCCCAGAACCACTAACGTCATGCCCTCTCCCACGTTTAATTTACTGATTTCAGCAGTCATTAAATGGAACACTGGCCATTTTTACACGCTTCACACTCTTCACAGAATGGGCTAGATGATGAAAGCGTTTGAGTCTGTCCAGCACTCGCGCCTGCACTATCTCCAATAAACACATTGCCGCTACCTCCCATCACGACACCGCCGTGAGAAGTACTGTCCCCCATTCGTGCAGCAGGCTTACCATTAATAAACACACTGGCAGATCCCCCTTTTATAGAGTCTGGCGGGCCAACACACACCATCATGTCGCCTTTGCGCGCAGCTGGCATCCCATTGATAAACACGTTAGGTGATCCAGCAACGGCAGGCCCGCCCACATGCGGTACTTTAGAGGTCACTTTAGGGCAAACATGATTGTCCCCAAGTCGAGCAGCCGGTTTTCCCATCACCATTTATCCCCAAAATATCAGCCTATAACCTGACGTTGTCGCCACATAAAATTTGCCACACAAATTAATGCGAATAACCTTAGTCTTATTGTGGGTAAAAACAAGTGTGCACTTAATGAACGTGGAGGTTCTTAATAGAAATATGAAACTGATAAATTACGTTGTTTCGAGGGAGGGTTTAGATGATTGTTCGCGTAGAAATAGCAGCGGGTAGACGGATTAAAAAGAGGAGATAAAGCGAGGAAGGGTAAAACCGACTATTCAAGAAAGGTTCTTGTTTTATGATGCGCAGAAATGAAAAAAGGAGAGCCGAGGCTCTCCTTTTTACGTAAAAACTAAACTGTAAAATTACAGAGCAGCTTTTGCCTTCTCAACAAGCACTGTGAAAGTTGCTTTGTCGAATACAGCGATATCTGCAAGGATCTTACGATCGATTTCGATAGACGCTTTCTTAAGACCGTTGATGAAACGGCTGTAAGACATACCATTCTGACGAGCAGCAGCGTTAATACGTGCAATCCATAGTTGACGGAAAGTACGTTTCTTGTTGCGACGGTCACGGTAAGCGTATTGACCAGCTTTAGTAACAGCCTGGAAAGCTACGCGGTAAACACGTGAACGTGCACCGTAGTAACCTTTAGCTTGTTTCAGAACTTTCTTGTGACGTGCACGCGCTTGTACACCACGTTTTACGCGAGGCATAGGAGACTCCTAACTAATAAATTAAAATATAAAACTAAAAACGATTAAGCGAACGGAAGCATACGTGCAACTGCAGCCACTTCACACTTAGGAAGGATTGCGTTTGGACGAAGCTGACGTTTGTTCTTAGTAGTACGTTTAGTCAGGATGTGACGCTTAGTTGCGTGCTTAAACTTGAAGCCACCAGCAGTTTTCTTGAAACGCTTAGCAGCACCTTTGTTGGATTTCATCTTAGGCATGATGAGACTCCGCATTGTTGATAGTTAATAAACATAGTAATTAGGCGAACAAAAAACGCTGCGTTAAGCAGCGCTTTATGCTACTTGAATGCCTTGATTACTTCTTCTTTGGAGCAAGCATCATCGTCATTTGACGACCTTCAACCTTGTTAGGGAAACTTTCAACAACCGCTAGGTCGATTAGGTCATCCTTAATTCGGTTTAGAAGATCGATACCAAGACTCTGGTGGGCCATTTCACGACCGCGGAAACGCAGTGTGACTTTGCCCTTGTTGCCCTCTTCTAAAAAGCGACTCAGGTTGCGCAGTTTTACCTGATAATCGCCTTCGTCTGTACCAGGTCGGAATTTAACTTCCTTGATCTGGATTTGTTTTTGCTTTTTCTTTTGCTCTTTAGCAGCCTTGCTCTTTTCGAACAGGTACTTGCCATAGTCCATCACACGACAAACTGGTGGCTCGGCATTCGGGCTAATTTCAACCAGATCAACACCAGCTTCGTTAGCAATAGCCACTGCTTCTTCGATAGAAACAACACCGATGGACTCGCCATCGATACCAGTAAGACGCACTTCACGTACACCGCGAATTTCGCCGTTCAGGCGATGTGCATTTTGCTTAACTGGAGCTTGAGTTCTTTTTCCGCCTTTAATACCTTATTCCTCCACAACATTGAGCTTGCGACTGCTAATATCTTGCTGCAAGAATGCAACAAGTTCATCAATCTTAAATTTACCCAAATCTTTACCCTTGCGAGTACGAACTGCGATTTCGCCTGCTTCGACTTCTTTGTCACCGCAAACCAGCATGTAAGGTACTCGCTTCAAAGTATGTTCGCGAATTTTAAAGCCAATCTTCTCATTTCTCAAGTCCGCATTGACTCGAATTCCACTTTTTTGTAGTCGTTCGACCACTTGTTGAGCATATTCAGCCTGACTGTCAGTGATATTCATCACTACAGCTTGCTGAGGTGCCAACCAAGTTGGGAAGAAGCCAGCATATTCTTCGATAAGGATACCGATGAAGCGCTCTAGAGAACCAAGAATTGCACGGTGAATCATAACTGGCGTGTGACGCTCGTTATCTTCACCTACATAGGTGGCACCCAAACGCTCAGGAAGTGCGAAGTCTAACTGAACTGTGCCGCACTGCCAAGCACGATCTAAACAATCATGCAAAGTAAATTCAATTTTCGGTCCGTAGAATGCACCTTCGCCTTCTTGAAGGTCGTAAGGGATCCCCATTGATTCTAGTGCAAGCTTAAGATCAGATTCCGCTTTATCCCACATTTCGTCTGAACCTACACGCTTTTCTGGGCGCGTAGACAGTTTAACAACGATGTTGTCAAAACCAAATGTCTGATACGTATCATAAACCATCTTGATGCAAGATGTTACTTCTTGTTGTACTTGGCTTTCGGTACAGAAGATGTGTGCATCATCCTGTGTAAAGCCACGTACACGCATTAGGCCGTGTAGTGCGCCTGATGGTTCGTTACGGTGACAGCAGCCGAACTCCGCCATACGCAGCGGCAAATCACGGTAAGATTTCAGACCTTGGTTGAAAATCTGTACGTGACCTGGGCAGTTCATTGGCTTGATAGCATACTCACGGTTCTCTGATGAGGTGGTGAACATGTTTTCAGCGTATTTGTCCCAGTGACCAGAACGCTCCCATAGAACGCGGTCCATCATTAGTGGACCTTTTACTTCTTGGTAGCCGTATTCGTTCAGCTTGTCGCGAATGAATACTTCTAGTTCACGGAATACTGTCCAGCCATTGTGGTGCCAGAATACCATACCCGGTGCTTCTTGCTGCATGTGGTACAGATCAAGTTGCTTGCCCAGTTTACGGTGGTCACGCTTCGCCGCTTCTTCAAGACGCGTTAGGTGCGCTTTCAGCAGTTTCTTGTCTTGGAATGCCGTACCGTAGATACGCTGCAACATTTTGTTGTCGCTGTTACCACGCCAGTATGCACCCGCTACGTTCAGCAGTTTAAAGTGCTGACAGAAGCCCATGTTCGGCACGTGTGGACCACGACACATGTCGATGTATTCTTCGTGATGGTATAGGCCTGGACGATCATCGCGTGATACGTTCTCGTCTAGGATTTCCATTTTGTAGGTTTCACCACGTGATTCGAACGTATCACGTGCTTCCTGCCAGCTCACATTTTTCTTAACGACGTTATACTTGGTTTTCGCTAGTTCGATCATGCGTTTTTCAATGACTTCAAGATCTTCTTGAGTCAGAGATTGTTCTAGATCGATATCGTAGTAGAAACCATTGTCAATCGTTGGACCGATTGCCATTTTCACGTCTGGGTACAACTGCTTGATGGCGTGACCAAGTAGGTGCGCACATGAGTGACGGATAATTTCTAGACCGTCTTCATCTTTTGCAGTGATAATTTCCAGACTTGCGTCATTTTCAATCAGATCACAAGCATCAACGCGAACACCGTCAACGCGACCAGCGATACACGCTTTTGCAAGACCTGGGCCGATTGAAAGTGCGATGTCCATTGTAGATACAGCGTGGTCGAATTGACGCTGGCTGCCGTCAGGAAGAGTAATTACAGGCATTGAATATTCCTTACAGTGGTGCCACACACCAAGTAGCACATGTTGGTTGTAAAGCCTTTGAAAGCTTTTAGGATAATTAATAGCACTTTCGTTCCACCAACCCCGCAATACTGAGCGATATAGCGAAACGAAGTGGGAAGAATAATACAGAGGGCTATACCTAATTGCAAAGCCTCTCAGCGAGAATCATTCTTCAACTACGTGATATGTCACTACATACAGGGAATCGACATTCGGATAAATCTCGTTAATTACCGATTTCAATTCAGGTAGCGTCATATTCTCTTGTTCGGCATGAAATTCCGTTAACGCTGAAAATTGCACAGGCGTTACCGCATCAATGTGCAACTTACAAAACCAACGCCCTTCTTCGAGGGTAGACACGTCAACAATGGATCCGACTTGGTAGTGGCGCTCAGATTCATCTCGAATGGTGATGGTTTTCTTCTTCGCAAGAATATCGCTTTCAAAGCGGGCGAAGAATGTCATTTGGGTGGGAATTTGGCTCACAGTAATTTCACATTTTTTAGAGTAAAGGGAACGCCTGCTCATCGCATCGTGTATCTGTACCGCGATACGATGAGGCAATCAGACAGCTTGCAATGCGTTGAATTAACGACGTCGTGAACGCGATGCGCGCTCTTTATATGATGACGCGGCCTTCGCTTGTGACAGCTCAATCGATTCAAGCGTCAATACCATTGGTGAGCGTGGCACAATGCCAGGGGCAAAAGTACGCTTACGTGGCGGCAGCACATATTCTTCATCACTGGCACGAGGCATACGCTTAAAGCGCGATAGGTAGAAACCTTCCAGCTTTTCACGCGCCCATTCTGTTTTGCGGAAGTATTTCACGCATGCTGGTACTGACGGGTTTTTCTGGAAGCAGTGGAAACGCATTGACGCGGCTAAAATCTCCCAGCCATAAAACTCAACCAACTCCGTCAGTAGCTTGTCTAGACTAAGACCGTGAAGTGGGTTGTTTTGTTGCTCAGCGATTTTTTTCGCCTTTTCTGCAGATGCATCTGCTTGTTGTTCTTGAAGGGGTTGTGTTTCTTTCATTATTCTGTTCCTGAAACAGGCTCGCCATTGGCGTATGTAGAACTGATTATACGTGTTAGTTTTTGCAAATGCTCCACAAAAGCGCCTGAAGATGCCCCTCTCCTGCTCGCTTTATACACACGTCAACGATTACTGACAAAGTCGGTCACACTTCATTCACCCTGATGCTTGAGTTTCTCTTCCAGATTGCTTATGTATTGATATAGACATATTCAACGGTAGCGCGCACATGGATACAGTGTTAACGAACGTGAACATGGTAACTCTGACACCTGAATACGGGTATCAGATCATACCGCACGCCCACATAGGGATTGCGGAAGGTAAAATCGTCTTCGCTGACAACGCCCCTCTTCCGGCTTGCCATGGCCACCCTGAAATCATCGACGGTCAAGGTGCCCTGGTGACACCCGGCCTCATTGATTGCCATACCCATTTAATCCACGCCGGTAACCGCGCCGAAGAGTTTGAGATGCGTTTAAACGGGGCGTCTTATGAAGAAATAGCCCAACAAGGCGGGGGCATTCTTTCAACCGTTTATGCCACCCGTGCCGCCTCTGAAGAATCCCTGTATCAACTTGCCAATCAACGATTAGCAGGACTCAAACAAGACGGGGTTACCACGGTCGAAATCAAATCCGGCTATGGGCTGACACTGAAAGACGAACTCAAAATGCTCAGGGTGGCACGCCGCCTTGGTGAGCAAGCCGATATTAATGTAACGACTACCTTACTGGCGGCCCATGCCCTTCCAGCTGAATTTAAAGACAATTCTGATGGCTATATTCAGCACATTTGTGACGATATCATTCCACTTGTTACACAAGAGAAACTGGCTGATGCGGTAGATGTCTTCTGTGAAGGGATCGGTTTTTCGCGTGCGCAATGCCAACGTGTTTTTACAGCCGCCCACCAGCATGGACTGGCAATAAAAGGCCACACCGAGCAGTTATCAGATTTAGGCGGCAGTACCTTGGCAGCAAACATGGGCGCCCTCTCGGTTGATCACATTGAATATCTGGATGAAGCTGGTGTGGCGACATTAGCCGCAAAGGGCACCGTCGCCACGCTATTGCCGGGGGCTTTCTATTTTTTACGAGAAACCCAGCGCCCGCCTGTCGCACTGCTACGCCAGTATCAGGTCCCCATGGCGCTGGCCAGCGATTATAACCCCGGTACCTCCCCTATCGCGTCACTGCGTACCGTGATGAATATGGGCTGCACCTTATTTGGTCTGACGCCAGAAGAGAGTTTACGCGGCGTGACGCAACACGCCGCACAAGCGCTTGGCATGGGGCACCTCCGGGGGCAAATCGACGTCGGCATGTCAGCAGATTTAGCCATCTGGGATCTCTCTCATCCTGCCGAGTTGAGCTATCGACTGGGCGTGCCTGATCTTCTTTATCGCATGGTAAAGGGACACCTGTTTTCCCATAACAACGCATATTTAGCCACGCGGCCCGGGGTAAATATCCAAGGAGACAGCCATGACCATTGAGATAAAAGCCCCTGACATGCCAATCTGGCAAGGTCGTACCGATCCGGAGGATGGTCCGCTAGGTCGCCGTTGGCACCAACATATCCAATCGGCCGACCTGGCGAATGAAGAAGGCATCATGCTGATTGGGTTTGCCTGTGATGAAGGCGTAGCGCGTAATAAAGGCCGCACCGGTGCGTATGATGCCCCACCCGCTATCCGCAAAGCCTTGGCCAATCTCGCTTGGCACCATACCGACCCCATCTATGATGGCGGCGATATCGTCTGTAATGATGGGAATCTTGAACTCGCACAATCTCGTTTAGGTGACGATGTGTGCCATGCACTGCGTCAGAAACACAAAGTCATTGTCTTGGGGGGCGGCCATGAGGTCGCTTGGGGCAGTTTCCAAGGGATTGGGCACTACTTGCTACAAAAACAACACGCCACCGATCTCACAGACAAAGGCGCAAACTCGCCCACGCTAGCATCTCCCCCTCATATAGGGATCATCAACTTTGATGCGCATTTTGACCTGCGTAATCCCCCTGCAGGACAACAATCGGAACGCGGCAGCTCCGGAACGCCCTTCCATCAAATTCACCAATTTTGTGAGCGACAAAATTGGCCGTTTCATTACGCCTGCCTAGGGCTGAACCGTTCAGCGAACACCCAAGCCTTATACCAAAAAGCGGATGCTTTAGGCGTGTTTTACCGTGATGACGATCAACTCACTTACGCGCAACTGCCTGCGGTCACAGAATCCCTCCACACCTTTATCGCTCAGTGTGATTACCTTTACCTGACCATTGATATCGATGTGTTTTCCGCCGCCGTTGCCCCCGGAGTGAGCGCCCCTGCTGTCCGCGGTGTCGCACTGGACATTGTAGAGACATTACTCGTACCGATTCTGTCAGCCCAAACGCCTTCCGGTGAGCGCAAGTTACTGGTGTTTGACATAGCAGAGTACAACCCGCGGTTTGATATTGATAACCAAACTGCACGGCTTGCAGCCCGGTTAGCGTGGTTAGTCTCGCGCAACATCAGATAAGAAAGCCGGTCACCCCGATAACAAGGAGTTCGTCATGAAACATTCTGCTTCCCACGATCCCCGTTTGGATAAGACTCGCACGGTGATTGCGCCAACAGGCACCACCCTCAACGCCAAATCGTGGCTCACTGAAGCGCCACTCAGAATGCTGATGAATAATCTGCATCCTGACGTGGCTGAGCACCCGCATGCGCTCGTGGTGTACGGGGGAATAGGTCGGGCAGCACGAGACTGGGCCAGTTTTGACAAAATGGTTGAGGTGCTGAAGCGACTGGAAGCAGATGAAACCCTTCTGGTGCAATCGGGCAAACCCGTGGGGGTATTCAAAACCCACAGCCATGCCCCTCGGGTACTCATTGCCAATTCCAACCTTGTACCGCATTGGGCAAATTGGGAACACTTCAACGCACTCGATAAGCAAGGCCTGATGATGTACGGGCAAATGACCGCTGGTAGCTGGATTTACATCGGCTCACAGGGGATTGTGCAAGGCACCTATGAAACCTTTGTTGCGATGGCCAAGCAACATTTCAATGGTGACAGCCGTGGCCGTTGGATCCTCACCGGTGGCCTTGGCGGCATGGGAGGCGCACAGCCCTTAGCAGCCACGATGGCCGGTTTTTCCATGATTGCTGTTGAATGTGATGAAAGCCGGATCGACTATCGCTTACGCACTGGCTATCTCGACTGCAAAGCCACCAATCTCGACGAGGCGCTGGCATTGATTGAAAGCGCCAAGCAAACCGGACAGCCGATCTCCGTCGGTTTAGTCGGCAATACGGCCGACATTTTCCCTGACATCGTCAAACGTGGTGTCATTCCAGATTGCACCACAGACCAAACCTCCGCCCATGACCCGCTCAACGGCTACCTGCCACAAGGTTGGACCTTGGCGCATGCCGCTGAAATACGTCAGCGTGACGAAGCCGCCGTTGTCAACGCCGCCAAAGCCTCTATGGCTGTTCAGGTGAGGGCCATGCTTGCATTACAGCAAGCGGGCTCTGCTACTGTGGATTACGGCAACAACATTCGCCAAATGGCAATGGAGGCTGGTGTGGCGAACGCCTTTAATTTCCCCGGATTTGTACCCGCTTATATTCGACCTTTATTCTGCGAAGGGATCGGCCCCTTCCGCTGGGCGGCACTGTCGGGGGATCCCGAAGACATTTACAAGACAGATCAAAAAGTCAAAGCATTGATCCCTGACAATCCTCACTTGCACCGCTGGCTCGACATGGCACAAGAACGCATTCAATTTCAGGGCTTACCTGCCCGTATTTGCTGGGTCGGCTTGAAAGATCGTGCCCGATTAGGCTTGGCATTCAATGAGATGGTCAGAAGCGGCGAACTGAGCGCCCCGATAGTGATCGGGCGGGATCATCTGGATTCTGGCTCTGTTGCCAGCCCCAATCGAGAAACCGAAGGCATGTTAGATGGTTCTGACGCGGTGTCAGATTGGCCTTTGCTCAATGCCCTGCTCAACACCGCTTCCGGTGCCACGTGGGTATCACTGCACCACGGAGGTGGCGTGGGCATGGGCTTTTCTCAACATTCAGGCATGGTGATTGTTTGCGATGGCACCGATGAGGCCGCCGAACGCATTGCCCGCGTGCTGCACAATGATCCCGCAACAGGCGTAATGCGCCATGCCGATGCGGGCTATGACATTGCCGTGCAATGTGCCGAAGAACATGCGCTGGATCTACCTATGCTGTATGCCAGCCAAAGGAGCCGTGATGAATAACATAACGATACTGCCCGGCAAACTGACATTACCGCAACTTCGGGACATTCACCGACAAGACGTGACATTGTCACTTGATAAGAGCGCCTACCCCGCGATGCAAGCCAGCACGGCCTCCGTTGCTCAAATCATTGCTGATGACAAGGTCGTTTATGGTATTAACACCGGCTTCGGCTTACTGGCTAACACCCGTATTGCCGTGGACGATTTGGAAACCTTACAGCGCAGCATCGTCTTGTCACACGCTGCCGGGATCGGCGCTTACATGGCCGATCACACGGTGCGTTTAATGATGGCGTTAAAAGTGAACAGTCTAGCGCGGGGCTATTCGGGTATTCGTCCCGGGGTTGTTGATGCACTGATCACCTTGATCAACGCAAAAGTCTATCCTTGCATTCCTCAAAAAGGATCCGTCGGCGCATCGGGGGATCTTGCTCCACTCGCCCACATGAGCACCGTCTTACTGGGGGAAGGGGTGGCACGCCATCAAGGCGAAATCATCAGTGGTGCTGCTGCATTAAAAATTGCCGGCCTCGCCCCTATCACGCTCGCCCCCAAAGAAGGACTTGCCCTGCTTAACGGCACGCAAGCCTCAACGGCATTTGCACTGGAAGGTTTATTTGCCGCCGAAGATCTCTATGCAGCAGGTACCGTGTGTGGGGCGATGTCGGTTGAAGCCGCATTAGGCAGTCGCAAGCCCTTTGATCCGCGTATTCATCATGTGCGAGGCCACCTCAGTCAAATTGACGCCGCCATGGCGTATCGTCATGTGCTCGAGGCTGACAGCGCCATCGGCCAATCCCACCAACAATGTGATAAAGTACAAGACCCCTACTCACTGCGTTGTCAGCCGCAAGTCATGGGCGCGTGTCTGCAACAGATCCGTCAAGCCGCAGAGGTCTTAACCGTCGAAGCCAATGCCGTCTCCGATAACCCGCTCGTGTTTGCTGACGATGGCGACATCCTTTCTGGCGGCAACTTCCATGCAGAGCCCGTGGCCATGGCTGCCGATAATCTGGCTTTAGCCATTGCTGAAATTGGCAGTTTGTCTGAACGTCGCATCGCATTATTGATCGACAGCGGGCTGAGCAAACTCCCGCCGTTTTTGGTGGATAATGGCGGCGTGAATTCTGGTTTTATGATTGCACAAGTGACCGCTGCGGCACTGGCCAGTGAGAATAAAACCCTCGCCCATCCTGCGTCCGTTGACAGTTTGCCCACCTCGGCCAATCAAGAAGACCATGTTTCAATGGCGACCTTTGCTGGCCGCCGCTTAAAAGACATGAGTGAAAATACTCGCGGGATCTTAGCCGTCGAATTATTAGCGGCAGCGCAAGGGTTGGACTTTCGCCACCCGCACCGCAGTTCAGAACGTATAGAGCAGGCCAAAGCCATGTTGCGAGCACACGTCAGCTTTTACGATAAAGATCGGTATTTTGCCCCTGATATTGAAAAAGCCAATCAACTGCTGAAAGAAGCCAGCTTTAATGCACTCATACCACCCTCATTATTACCCAGTTTGGGCTAAGCATAATGTCACTTTTAGCTCAGAGAACTTGGGTAACTAAAGGGCTGCGTGTGTCACTCATTTTCTGTCCGAGTGCAAAACCTTGATAGGCGCACAATTATTTATGCAGTAAATAGACTACTATGTTCAAGAGTCATCTACTTATTGTGGTTTCGTGGAGGATATATGTGGCAAGCGATTTCTCACCAACTCTCCAACGTGTTGAATAAACCCTTCAAAATTAACGAGAAGGACGTCCTTGAGGGCGGTGACATTAATGAATGCTATTGCATCAGTGATGGTCACGAGCGTTTTTTCGTTAAACTCAATGACCGAGAGCTTTTAACGGTTTTTGAAACAGAAGCGGAAAGTTTACGTATCCTTAATGAAACCGACTGTATCCAAGTCCCCTACCATATCCACGTCGGAACCAGTAAAGACAAATCTTTTCTGGTTTTAAATTACCTGCCCACAAAAGTATTAACAGATGACTCCGCCTACCAGCTAGGTGCACAACTTGCCCATTTACATGCGTGGGGAGAACAAGCGGAATACGGCTTTGATTTTGATAATTACATTGGCCTGACCCCTCAACCCAACCGCTGGCGTCGCCGCTGGTGCCGCTTTTTTGCGGAACAGCGCATTGCATGGCAATTACAACTCTGCCAAGAGAAAGGCATGGTGTTTGGCAATATTGATGAAATCACCAGTAGCGTGATTAAGCTACTCATGAATCATCAACCCAAACCGTCATTACTGCACGGTGATCTCTGGCATGGCAATACCGCCGTCACGGTGACGGGGCCGATTATTTTTGATCCTGCCAGCTATTGGGGCGATCGTGAATGTGATATTGCCCTTACCGAATTATTTGGTGGTTTTCCAGCGAGTTTTTATGAAGGCTACCACTCCGTTTGGCCGCTGGATGAAGGCTATGAAACACGCAAAGATCTTTACAACCTTTATCATGTACTCAACCACTGCAACCTGTTTGGTGGCAGCTATATCGCTCAAGCCGAGCAGATTATAGAAAAACTGGGGTTAAATCCGTCGCCATCCTAACGAAATACGTACAGTTATGGTATTTTTCGCTATCAAGGACAACGACCACGCATGCCATACATGGCATGTGTGACGTTTATTTATGATAGCTACGGCAACATAACGATGGCGAGAATCATGCCTATGTTGTCGCGACTTACGAGTACCTCATCATGCTACAAGCTGCTATTTTTGATATGGATGGCCTGTTGGTCGATTCTGAACCCTTCTGGCAACGCGCACAGGTTGATATTTTCTCTTCGCTCGGCGTTAACATCACACAACAAGATACCCACCAAACCATCGGCTTGCGTATCGACCATGTCGTGGCATTCTGGTACAGCCAGCAACCTTGGGAACAGCATGATATCGCCACGGTAACAGAGATGATTGTCAGCCGTGTTGAATCCCTCATCCGCGAGCATAAGCCGATGTTACCAGGGGTGATTGAAGCGATTGACCAGTGTGAAGCGCATGGGCTCAAAATTGCGCTGGCCTCGTCATCCCCGATGCGTCTAATCCAATCGACACTTGACGCCCTCGACTTAACCGGTCGATTCGCCGCCGTACTTTCTGCTGAACCATTACGCTTTGGTAAACCACACCCAGAAGTGTATATCAATGCCGCAGATGCCTTAGGCGTGCCTCCCCACGCGTGCGTGGCGTTTGAAGATTCCGTCAATGGTTTGCTTGCCGCTAAAGCGGCACAAATGAAAGGTATCGCAATTCCTGAACACCTCTATGCCAATGATCCTCGCTGGGCCATTGCCGATAGAAAACTTAACTCGCTGCTCGAAGTAAATAGCGATTTACTTGATAGCCTCTGTTAATTAAACGCTATCACTATGATGCAAAAAGAGCGTGCTTTTTTTGCATCATTTATTTATACCCTTTTTATTTATATTACAATGCGTAAATAAGCAAAAATGTCCTCATATTGACCGCTAAATTTTTATTATCATCCACATGAAAATGAAAATAGCCAGATGCTTCCTCACATTCCATTTATTTACGTCACGCATTATTTGAAAACTTTCCTCCGGCTCAAGGTTTATAGTTAATTTTAAGCGAAAACGAATGGCGGACGCTAAAATTACGACTATAAGTTAAGTCGATAGTGGCGGCTGACTCTTTGCACTTCATTCGTACCTAAGGAGCTGATGATGACCAATTATACCGAGCAAGCTGTGGTATGCCCGCATTGTGGACACAATATCCGCATTACGCTAGATGCTAGCCAAGGTAGTCAGGAGTTTTACGATGATTGCCCTGCGTGTTGTCATGCCATTCATCTTAATATGCAGGTTGATGAACTTCATAAAACCATTAATTTATTTATTGATGCTGATGATGAGCAGATTTTTTAATCTGTATATCGAGCACATCACAAAAAGGATTGCGTGATTCACTCACCCAATCCTTTTTCTGTTTGTATTTCAAATATGGTTTATTCAGCGCGTGCCGCTAATACACGTTCAACCGTATCGACAATCGCTTGTGTTTGCGGATCAATTTCGATATTCACCCAATCCCCATTACGGCGCTCACCAAACAACGTGCGCTGTAACGTTTCTGGGATCAAATGCACGCAAAACCGTTGCGCTTCAACCTGACCAATCGTTAAAGAACAGCCATCGATACCGATGTACCCTTTGCGTAGAATGTACTTTGCATAGTCAGGTGGCAATGTAAACCACACCGTGCAGTTATTCTCCGTCTTTTCAATGGCACAAATTTCCGTGGTTGCATTGATATGGCCAGACATCGCATGACCGCCAATCTCATCACCGAACTTGGCCGCACGCTCAATGTTCACTTTACTGCCCACTTGCAGGGTGCCTAGGTTTGTCACGGCCAAGGTTTCTTGCATAAGATCGAACGATACCTGATTACCGTCGATACGTGTGACCGTCAAACAACAACCGTTATGCGCGACTGAAGCGCCAATTTGCAGCCCTTCACACATCGCACCTTCAAGCGCAACGACGTGGGTTTGGAAGGCCTTTTTTTTCTCAATAGCGACAACCTGTGCCATCCCCTGAACAATGCCCGTAAACATATTTCTCCCCTTCCCTCTATCGGCTAATACTGTTGCCAAATAGTACCATAACCACGATTGTCCTAAGCATACTGTGTTTTCAACCGGTAAAACGGCACGATTTGCGCGCACAACGGTGAAACTCCGTGATACATCCCGCCTTATTCATCGCTAAAAAGCATTGTTTAACAGCGCCTTAAGTCGAACACTAAAAAAACGTTACAATCTTTATGGGTTTTCGTTATTCAACAATTGTATCAATGAAAACTGTCGTTATAATTCACGCGTTTATTATCCTCAATTCGGGAGCCATCCGTGCAAAATTACAGGCGTGAAACACGTCATCTTCTTAAGCTCGCCATTCCGGTGCTTATTGCTTCTGTTGCCCAAACCTCTATGGGGTTTGTTGATACCGTTATGGCCGGCGGCGTAAGTGCCACTGACATGGCCGCGGTATCTGTGGCGGCGAGTATTTGGCTTCCTTCTATCCTCTTTGGTGTGGGCCTGCTGATTGCTATCGTGCCGATTGTGGCGACGTTAAATGGTTCCGGTAAAAAAGACCGCATCCCCTTTGAAGTGCAGCACGGCTTTTTGCTCGCGGCGTGTATCTCCTTGCCAATCATGTTCGTACTCTACAATGCCGGCGTATTAATTGACATGATGGATGTGGAAAAAGCCTTGGCGGAAAAAACCATCGGCTATCTGCACGCAGTTGTGTTTGCGGTGCCTGCGTTTTTGTTCTTCCAAACCCTAAAGAGTTTCTCTGAAGGCCTGTCCATGACCATTCCGGCCATGGTGATCGGCTTCATTGGTTTGGGCGCAAACATTCCGCTGAACTGGATTTTCGTTTACGGTAAATTCGGCGCACCAGAAATGGGCGGTGTCGGTTGTGGTGTCGCAACTGCCATTGTGTATTGGTTGATGTTCTTCTCCATGCTGGTCTACATCAAGTTTAACAAGCGTTTGAACCGTGTAGGACTGTTTGCTCAGTGGCATAAACCGCAACTCAGCGCTCTTACACGTCTATTCAAAATGGGCTTACCGGTTGCTGCGTCAATTTTCTTTGAAGTCTCACTATTTGCAGCTATTGCCTTACTGATCTCCCCGCTGGGCTCTATCACAGTCGCGGCGCATCAAATCGCCAGTAACTTCTCTTCGCTGATCTTTATGATCCCGATGAGCCTTGGTGCGGCATTGAGTATTCGTGTGGGTCACCTTATGGGCCGACAAGAGCTATTTGAAGCGAAAATTGCCAGTCGATCCGGCCTATTAGTGGCCTTGTGCGTCGCAATGATGACCGCAACAGCCACTGTTATTTTCCGCGAACCGATTGCTTTGATGTACACCGATAACCCAGAAGTGATCATGATTGCAGGCCAGCTATTGTTCCTTGCCGCCATTTATCAATGTACCGATGCGATTCAAGTTGTCGCTGCCGGGGCACTACGTGGCTACAAAGACATGCGCGCTATCTTCATCCGTACCTTTATCGCGTACTGGATTTTGGGCTTACCGATCGGTTACATCTTGGGGATCACCGGGTGGTTCTTGCCACCAATGGGTCCACACGGTTTCTGGATCGGCAATATCATTGGTCTGACGGCAGCCGCTATCATGCTGGCTACTCGCCTGTATTGGGTGCAGCGTCAGGACAACGATACACAAATTGCTATGTCACTGCGCTAAAACAAACGCACACGGTGCAACAGAGCACACACTCACAAGGCGGCCAATTGGTCGCCTTGTTCATTTCCTGCGTATAATTTTGATGTTCCCATCATTGCTGTGTCAGCACACCATGAGAGCCATTTTGCGCATGCGATTACCTTATTTTCAACGCCTCGACATCAATCCTGTCACCCTGCGCATTGTCGCCTACGGGCAACGGATGCTGTGCGCGCTGCTTATTACATTACTCATAGGCTGTGACCGTCACGCAACAGAGGCACAATTTGATACCTACCAAACGCGCTTAGCCAATGTACTCGACGTGTCTGCGCAATCACCGGAGGACATTGATACCGTTCCGTTTCCCGATACCCGTGACCTCACATTATCCGTAGAGGACATACGGATAAATTTACTCGATGCGTATGAATTACGACAATGTGGCTTGTTTAATCTGATTGCCGAGCGCAATTCCATTCTCGGAAAAGTGCAGGATAAAACCCGCCAACTGCGTTATGAGTTGTTGTTTCTCAATGGATTGCAACACTGCTTAACCATTTTGCCTGACGATACCGAACTCTACGCCACGCTATTAGATTACCAAACGAAGAAACAGCAACAGCTCCCTATATCACTGTGGAATATGCTCACAACCGGCAAGGAATGGCGTCAACAGTTCACCTTGCACTATCAAGCCTTTACACCGCAACAACTGTACGGTTTCAATGAATCGCTCGCCGCTCTTTCCTACGCGCAGCACCTCGCCAACCATATGGCCACACACAATAACATCAACGAAAAACAAGCGAACCGCGTACTGTTCCACCAAGAACAGCTCCACCCTTATCACTACTTTGGTCAGTTGGCCTATTCCATTGAACATGCCACACAATGGCTAAACACCATCACAACCCTGCTAACCAACCATGAGCGTGCTATTTTGTGCGGTGAAAATCGTAACCAGCAAAAGGCGAGCTATCTCTCTAACGTGTTCTATAAACACTTTGTCACCACCTTGCAGCCTTATCTCGCCGAACTCGACTCACAATATCGGCAAATCCAACCGTTTTTACTGACACTCTTGCGCCCGCCTCGCACCATTGATGCCCCGTCGTTGTCGCGCTATTACCAGTATTATATTGCTGGCGAACAACATCGAGCGTTTCGTGACGCAACACTGGCGCATGTCGCCTTTTGGAAACGCACATTTAAACGCTGCAATATCCGTGTCGGTACCCACTGATCACTCTTCATCGACAGACCACAAAGAATTCACACCTTAAGCTATATTCAAACGTTATATCGCTTTATGATAAAAGAATATACGTTATGGATGGCAGGAAGCGATGATGAAAAAGCACAAAAATGAAGCCAAGTTGCTAAAGAAAGCACTGGAGTTAGGCATGGCTTTTGCCAAGAAACAAGGATACGGCGACCTCGATAAATCGGTCTCACCCAAAGATAAAGTCGAGTGCATTTACCGCCTGTTAGTGGAAGCCAAACAAATTACCCCACTCGCCGTTGACCAAGAAGAGGGGCCGAACATGAAACATAAATTGGTACTCTGGATTTCACGCCTGCTGCCACCCGATCACGAACTGCTGCAATAGTTCCTTTATGTCCCTCATTTCACTGTTTTTCGCTTATTAAGAAGCCTGGCGAGTTAACTACACGGTTAACCGTCATGCCTCTCTTTACCTTCTCCTTTGCCTTCGCTTCTTACTTCACTGCACGTGTTACTCTTTTTCTGCCTTAAATATCCCTATAAGTCATCGCCAATTAACAATTCAGACACTGACATGTTGATGCCACATAATGCGTGCGCTACCGTATTAATATGGAATCAATACAAAAGGGAATAATATGCGTCGTGTTGTGTTTAACCAGAAAGGCGGAGTCGGCAAGTCCAGTATCACCGTTAACCTTGCAGCAATGAGTGCTGCCCAAGGGTTCAAAACATTACTGATCGATTTAGATGTACAAGGCAACAGCAGTCACTATTTAGGGTTTGATGTTAACGTCGACAATAAAAAGTCCATTGCCGATTTACTCAATCAAACCGTTGGTTGGTTCTCAATGTCGACGCCCATCAAAGCGTTCCCACAGCCCACACGCTACGAACATCTCGATATCATTCCATCCAGCCCCAAACTAGAAAAAATTGAGTCTGAATTAGAGCGTCGATATAAAATCTACAAGCTCAGGGATGCGCTTGATGAACTCGCGAACAGCTACGACAGAATTTATATTGATACCCCTCCCAATTTGAATTTTTTCAGTAAAGCCGCACTTATTGCGGCTAACAAATTGCTGATCCCTTTTGATTGCGACAGCTTTTCACAACAAGCCTTACTCACTCTGTTAAACAACGTTGCCGAACTGAAAGAAGACCATAATCCTAAGTTGGACGTTGAAGGTGTAATTGTGAATATGTTCAATGCACACGCTAAATTTCCCAACATGATCATTGAAGATCTTAACGATCTTGGTTTGCCGGTACTCAAGCCCTACCTCCCTTTGTCGATTAAAATGAAAGAATCACACTATCACCAAACACCTTTGATTCATTTGTTACCTAAACACAAACTCAGCCTGCAATTTCAGGCGCTCTATCACACACTTGAAGCTGTTAAAGCACCAACAGAAACCGATGCATAATAAAAAAGCCCACTGCAATAACAGTGGGCTTCATAACATCAATCACTCATGACTCAGTGACTTTTTCACTATTAGTCTATGGTTAGTTGACCATTATTCAGCAAGTCATCAATGAAGGTATTGGCATTCACCCCGCCCATATTCTCCATGACAATCTGCTGAGTCACATCTTTTCCGCCAGCACCATCGGTATCAACGTGAATCACAATATTGTTACCTTCTTGCGTCACTGACAGGTATTGATCTAAGTTGTCAGCCGTTTCACCTTGCAGTAAATCAGACAAGTCCAGAATATCTGCTTGATCATTCGTGTTGACATTACCCACAGTAAAGTCCGTGATGATATCCACTGCGACACCGTCATTTTCACTGCTCACAATATGGTTCAATTCCACATCATCACCCGACAACCAACGGAAAATATCCTGACCTTCACCACCCGTTAATACATCACCGTAATGACGACCATCCGCTTCACCGGCACCGCCACCATGGAGCTGACCGTTGACGCCACCGATGATGACATCATCACCTTTACCACCAATGATGTGGTCATTACCGGCCGCACCATCAATCACCGCCCCCATTGCAGGGTCGTAACTGTCAGGTGCTTTAACGGTTCCCGCAATGGGGTTGCCATTTTCATCAAAGGTTGAACCGTAGGCATACGTCATCTGGTTATTAACAACATAAAGATTGTCATCACCGCCTTCACCTTGCGCATCTACCGGTTCTGGTACGTCATTGACGATATACTCAAACTCAGCAACACCAACGTTACCAGCCTCATCAGTCGTCTTGATTACGTACCCATCAGTTAGTGAACTACCATTAGAAGTCATTCCCACCCAAGTTTCATAATCATTCAGGCCCGCATCAATACCCGCCTGAGTAATGCTGATCACGCCATTGGCATCAATCGCGAAGTAACCATCCTCACTCATCGCATTCAATGTATTGTTATAGTAGAAGCCAACATTAGTAATGTCGGTTTCAGCTCCTGTTAAAACACTACCCAATTCTTGCCCAGCAATCAGTGAGTTTTCATCGACTCGAGATGAAACATGCTGAGCCGATGAATCAGTATCAACCGTCACCACTAATGGATTGTTTTTATCCGACGTCGACGTATTTCCAGCTTTATCCGCAACATCAATCGTAATTTCATAGCTGCCATCCACAAGCTGGCTATCTGGCTGATAACGCCATTCACCATTAACGAGCTGGATGCCACCTGTCAGTTCCCACTGACCATTGACCCAATTCGCTTCAGCGGTAATGGCATCGCCACCGCCAACAGGCGTCAGCGTCACGGTTATAGACTGCACATCAGCATCAATACCATCAAGATTGATCACTGGCTGATCATATTTCGTTAAGTTATCCGTGTTACTGATACCTGAATCATACGAGGTATCAAGGTCTGCCACCGGTGTAGAAATGGCCAGATCAGCTTCCGCATTTTCCGTTGTCGTTTGAGAGGTATTTCCTGCTTGATCGGTTACTTGTGCACTGATTTGTACGCCGGTTGTGATACCAGTACTTGGGTCAATATCACCGATACTTGCCTCAACCTCGATGCCATTCAACAAATCATCAGCCGCGACAACACGGTCAACCAACACGGTACCGTCAAAATCAGTGATCACAATACGATCACCGACTTCTGTACCCGGTTGCAAACTCACCAATGCTGTTACTGTATCGGCCTGACCCGTAGCAACCTCATCAATATTGAACATACCATCAAGGTTTGCATCATCCTGGAAGGTAATCGTCGGGGCTGGAGGTGGCGTCTTATCGACTTCCGCCGAGTCCGTTACCACAGACGATGGATTACCCGCAGCATCCACGACTTGTGCACTCACTGAAACGCCATCTTTACCCGCTACCGTGCCTACTGATACTTCAACTTGAATGCCATTGTTCAGGTCATTCTGTGTGACTTCCCGATCAACCAACACGGTACCATTAGTATCTTTAATGATGATGCGATCGCCCACTTCAGTACCCGGCTGCAGGGTAACCTGTGCAGATACCGTCGCTTCATTACCCGCCGACAATTCATTGATGTTATAAATGCCATCACCGTTAGTATCACCTAACAACTCTACCGTTGGGGCTGGTGCCGCTTCGGTATCCACAAGCGCATTGTCGCTCACCTCTGGGGATGGGTTACCAGCCGCATCCACGACCTGTGCGGTCACTTCAACGTTGTTGGCCGTTCCAACAGACACTTCCACCTGAATGCCGTTATCCAGATCGGCTTGCGTGATTTCACGATCAACGAGGATTGAACCGTCAGTGTCTTTGATGATGATACGGTCGCCAACTTCAGTGCCTGCTGCCAGTGTCACTTCGGCCGTTACCGTGCCATCAGCGCCCAGCTCATCACTGTTGTAGACGCCATCGCCGTTATCACCCAGTAGCTCTACCGTTGGGGCTGGTGCCGCTTCGGTATCCACCACCGCATTGTCGCTCACCTCTGGGGATGGGTTACCGGCAGCATCCACCACCTGTGCGGTCACTTCAACATTGGCGCCTACAACCGATACCTCAACTTGAATACCGTTGTTCAAATCATCTTGAGTAATAACACGGTCAACCAGGATTGTGCCATCGGTGTCTTTGATAATGATACGGTCGCCAACTTCGGTACCTGCAGCTAATGTCACTTCCGCCGTTACCGTGCCGTCTGCGCCCAGTTCGTCGTTGTTGTATACGCCGTCGCCATTATCACCTAGTAACTCTACCGTTGGAGCTGGCGCCGCTTCGGTATCAACCAAGGCGTTATCACTCACTTCTGGGGATGGGTTACCAGCCGCATCCACGACCTGTGCGGTCACTTCAACATTAGTGCCTACAACCGATACCTCAACTTGAATACCGTTGTTCAAATCATCTTGAGTAATAACACGATCAACGAGGATTGAACCGTCGGTGTCTTTAATGATCACGCGATCACCGACTTCGGTGCCTGCAGCCAGTGTCACTTGTGCGGTGACGGTGCCATCTGCGCCCAGCTCGTCGCTGTTGTAGACGCCATCACCGTTATCACCCAGTAGCTCTACCGTTGGGGCTGGCGCCGCTTCGGTATCCACAAGCGCATTGTCGCTCACCTCTGGTGATGGGTTACCTGCGGCATCCACGACCTGTGCAGTCACTTCTACGTTGTTGGCCGTCCCAACAGACACTTCAACTTGGATGCCGTTAGCTAAATCTTCTGCCGTCACTGCACGGTCAACCAAGATTGAACCGTCAGTGTCTTTGATGATAACGCGGTCACCAACTTCGGTACCTGCAGCCAATGTTACTTCCGCCGTTACCGTACCATCAGCGCCCAGTTCATCGCTGTTGTAGATGCCGTCGCCATTATCGCCTAATAACTCTACCGTTGGAGCTGGCGCCGCTTCGGTATCAACCAAGGCGTTATCACTCACTTCTGGGGAGGGGTTACCAGCCGCATCAACGACCTGTGCGGTCACTTCAACACTGGTGCCTACAACCGATACCTCAACTTGAATAC
>NZ_JBPOEN010000009.1:0-242543 GCF_059941365.1 Photobacterium sp. 270122K | reverse complement strand
ATTGACATAACAACCAACCTCTTTCGAGTTGCCTGTCAGGTCAGGGTTGCGAATTATACACCATCCCAACTTAATGTCAACAAGTAATTCTTAATGAATTAAAACGACTTATTTGACATCCCTCTTTCGAGGCCGACTCAGTTACCACTTGCTTATCAGCGAGTTGCTCCGTGTCGATGAGGTGGCATTATAGGGAGATAAATGACACTGACAACCTTTTTTTACCCCCTCACCAATCAGTCGCTCAGCAAACAAACAAAAACGCAAAAGTCGTACTAATAACACCCTTCTCGCACCTATTTATCTTTCTCAAAATGGTAATAACCTCTCCCCTCTTGCCTTTACTTCGCTTTTATAACCATCAAATAAGCACTGGCCATCGCAACTAACAGCCACAACATCCAAAACCATAATCAGATTGATGAAGGTGAACTTAACTGTATTCACCAAGATAAGCGTATCAGGGATATGGTTTCATGACCCACAAGCTGGGACAAGCTGGGACAAGCTGGGGCAAGCACAACAACACATCTATATAACGCATAACAAGAAAAGGAAACGGAAAAAGGGTTTACAGGTAAGAAGCCGAAACAGCGGCAGAGATAGAAGATAGAAGATAGAAGATAGAAGATAGGAGGCTAAAGCGGAGGAAGTGAAACACCACCAGTTTCTGTTGTAGCAAAAAACAAACAAAAAAAAGCCGAGTTAAAAACTCGGCTTTTTTTGTATTTAACGCACTAATGCTTATTCAGCAGTAGCTTCTTCCTTTGCAGGACGATCTACTAGCTCAATGTAAGCCATAGGGGCTTTATCGCCAGCACGGAAACCGCACTTAAGAATGCGAGTATAGCCGCCTGGGCGTTGAGCAAAACGTGGACCTAATTCGTTAAATAGTTTCGCAACTACTTCGTTATCACGAGTACGAGCGAATGCAAGACGACGGTTAGCAACACTGTCTGTCTTAGCTAGGGTAATCAATGGCTCAATTACGCGACGCAGCTCTTTTGCCTTAGGCAGGGTAGTCTTGATAAGTTCGTGACGTACCAGAGAGCCAGCCATGTTGCTGAACATCGCTTTGCGATGGCTGCTGTTGCGGTTGAGTTGACGACCACTCTTACGATGGCGCATGACCTAATCCTTCTAACTAGATATCAGTAACTATTAATCTTCAGCAATAGATGCTGGCGGCCAATTTTCTAGGCGCATGCCTAGAGACAAGCCACGTGATGCCAGCACGTCTTTGATTTCTGTCAAAGACTTCTTACCAAGGTTTGGCGTTTTAAGTAGCTCAACCTCAGTACGCTGAACGAGATCACCGATGTAATGGATCGCTTCTGCTTTTAGACAATTTGCAGAGCGAACAGTTAGTTCAAGATCGTCTACAGGACGCAGTAGGATCGGATCGAACTCCGGCTTCTCTTCTTTTTCTTCAGGAACACGTACATCTCGAAGATCTACGAATGCATCCAATTGCTCAGCAAGAATAGTTGCTGCACGACGGATAGCTTCCTCAGGATCAAGAGTACCGTTGGTCTCCATATCGATTACAAGCTTGTCAAGGTCAGTACGTTGTTCAACACGTGCTGCTTCAACTGCATAAGCGATACGGTCAACTGGGCTGAATGTTGCATCAACCAGTAGACGACCAATTGGACGCTCGTCTTCTTCTGTGTGAATTCGAGCAGACGCTGGTACATAGCCACGACCACGCTCTACCTTGATGCGCATGCTGATTTCAGCATTGTCATCAGTTAGGTGGCAGATTACGTGTTCTGGGTTCGCAATCTCAACATCACCATCATGGGTGATGTCACCTGCAACAACAGGGCCTGCACCAGATTTATTCAGAGTAAGGATAACTTCGTCTTTACCCTCTACCTTAACGGCTAGGCCTTTAAGGTTTAGAAGGATCTCAAGAACATCTTCCTGTACTCCTTCTTTGGTGCTGTACTCGTGTAACACACCATCGATCTCTACTTCAGTTACGGCACAACCCGGCATTGAAGATAGAAGAATACGACGTAGAGCGTTACCAAGAGTGTGGCCGAAACCACGCTCAAGTGGCTCAAGAGTTACTTTTGCATGCGTCGTGTTAACTTGTTCAATATCAACAAGACGTGGCTTAAGAAATTCTGTTACAGAACCCTGCATTGTGTCCTCTCTTAACTATAGCCTTACTTAGAGTAAAGCTCGACGATCAGGTGTTCGTTGATGTCGGCAGACAAATCAGAACGTTCTGGAAGACGCTTAAACGTACCTTCCAATTTGCTGTTGTCTACTTCGACCCAAGTCGGTAGTTCACGCTGAGTAGCAACTTCTAGAGCTGCTTTGATGCGTGCCTGGTTCTTAGCTTTCTCGCGAATGCTAACAACGTCGTTTGCCGCTACCTTGAAAGAAGGAACGTTTACGACTGTACCGTTAACTAGGATCGCTTTGTGGCTTACTAGCTGACGTGCTTCAGCGCGAGTAGCACCGAAACCCATACGGTAAACCACGTTATCTAGACGACCTTCAAGAAGCTGAAGCAGGTTTTCACCTGTGTTGCCTTTAAGGCGAGCAGCTTCTTTGTAGTAGTTACGGAATTGCTTTTCAAGTACGCCATATGTACGACGAACTTTTTGCTTCTCACGAAGCTGAACGCCGTAGTCAGATAGACGACCGCGACGCGCACCGTGCATGCCCGGTGCGTTATCAATCTTACACTTGGTATCAATCGCGCGTACACCAGACTTAAGGAATAAGTCAGTGCCTTCACGACGGCTAAGCTTCAGCTTAGGACCCAAATATCTTGCCATGTTCTTTCTCCAGTTTTCCTAGAAACGTTATACGCGACGTTTCTTAGGTGGACGACAACCGTTATGTGGAATCGGAGTCGCATCAACAATGTTAGTGATACGGAAACCCGCAGCGTTTAGAGCGCGGATAGTAGACTCACGACCAGGACCTGGGCCCTTAACCATAACTTCTAGGTTCTTAACGCCATATTCTTTGGCCATTTCACCACAACGCTCAGCAGCAACCTGTGCAGCGAACGGAGTAGATTTACGAGAACCGCGGAAACCTGAACCACCTGCAGTAGCCCAAGATAGAGCGTTACCCTGACGGTCAGTAATGGTTACGATTGTGTTATTGAAAGAAGCATGAATGTGCGCAACGCCATCAGCTACTTGCTTACGTACGCGCTTACGCGCGCGAGTTGGTTGTTTTGCCATTGTACTCTACCTTATCCGATTATTTTTTGATCGGCTTGCGCGGACCCTTACGGGTACGTGCGTTGGTTTTAGTACGCTGTCCACGTAGTGGTAGACTGCGACGATGACGAAGACCGCGGTAACAGCCAAGGTCCATAAGACGCTTGATGTTCATCGATACTTCACGACGTAGATCACCTTCTACAGTGTACTTAGCTACACCATCACGCAGTTGATCGATCTGCTCTTCAGTTAGTTCACTGATCTTAACACTTTCAGCAATACCCACTTCAGCTAGAATAGCTTTAGAGCGAGTTTTACCAATGCCGTAGATCGCAGTAAGTGCGATTACAGAATGTTTATGATCAGGAATGTTAATGCCTGCAATACGGGCCACTATTCACTCCTAGTACTTTTCAAGAATAACCGCTGCAAAGCCCGTCTAGGATACGCAGCGGTGGAACAATTCTTTTGCACACACAAAAGATTGGTTGGCTAATTTAGCCAACCCACCTTCAATTTGCAAGAAATATTTCTGCTAATTAGCCTTGGCGCTGTTTATGCTTTGGCTCACTGCAAATTACACGCACAACACCGTTGCGCTTGATAACTTTACAGTTACGGCAGATTTTCTTAACGGAAGCACGAACTTTCATTGCTAAACTCCGTAAATGGATTAACCAATCTTAACGGCTTGAGCCTTTCAGATTAGCCTTTTTCAAAACAGACTCATATTGTTGAGACATCAAATGTGTCTGAACTTGAGCCATGAAGTCCATTATGACTACAACTACAATCAGTAGTGAAGTACCGCCAAAATAGAAGCGGACATTCCATGCAATCATCATAAACTCGGGGATCAGACAGATAAAGGTAATGTACATTGCACCGACGAGAGTCAGGCGAGTCATCACTTTATCTATATATTTTGCGGTCTGTTCTCCCGGGCGAATACCAGGTACGAACGCACCAGACTTCTTCAAGTTGTCAGCTGTCTCGCGAGGGTTAAACACCAACGCGGTATAGAAGAAACAGAAGAAAATAATCGCAGCAGCATAAAGCATCACATAAAGTGGCTGACCTGGACTTAGTGCAAGTGATACATCACTTAACCAAGAGAGGTTTTCATTCTGACCAAACCACTGAGTCAGTGTGCCTGGAAACAGAATAATGCTCGATGCGAAGATTGCTGGAATTACCCCTGCCATGTTGATTTTCAACGGCAGATGCGTGCTTTGCGCAGCGAAGACACGACGGCCTTGTTGACGCTTGGCATAGTTAACGACGATACGACGCTGACCACGCTCCATAAACACGACAAAGTAGATAACAGCAAAAGAAATCACTGCAATTAATAGCAGAAGAAGTACGTGCAATTCACCTTGACGCGCTTGCTCCACTGTCTGTCCAATAGCTGGCGGCAAACCTGCAACGATACCTGTGAAAATAATCAAAGATATACCGTTACCAATGCCACGTTCAGTAATTTGCTCACCTAACCACATCAAGAACATGGTGCCGGTAACCAAACTCACAACCGCAACAAAGTAGAATCCGAGACCTGGATTAACGACCAGGCCAGGGATCATACTTGGTAACCCCGTCGCAATACCAATTGCTTGGAAGGTTGCCAAAACAAGCGTGCCGTAACGGGTATACTGGCTAATCTTACGACGGCCAGCCTCCCCTTCCTTCTTCAGCTCTGCCAAAGGCGAATATACAACCGTTAGCAACTGGACAATGATTGATGCCGAAATATACGGCATGATGCCCAGTGCCAGAATGGAAGCACGCTCAAGTGCACCACCAGAGAACATGTTAAACAGTTCAATGATGGTACCCTTTTGCTGTTCGAACAGATCGGCAAGTACAGCAGCGTCAATACCAGGAATAGGCACAAAGGAGCCAGCTCGGAAAATTAAGATAGCACCTAATACGAATAGCAGGCGAGTCTTAAGCTCTGCTAGGCCACCTTGCGCACTACGAAAATCTTGTCCTGGTTGTTTAGCCATCTGTACCTCATCCTCGAGTTAATTATTCCTCGATTTTACCGCCTGCAGCTTCGATAGCAGCTTTAGCGCCTTTAGTCACGCGTAGACCTTTAACTGTTACAGCGCGAGCAATCTCACCAGAAAGTACAACTTTCGCGAACTCAATGTTCTTAGTGATGATGTTTGCAGCTTTAAGAGTTTCTAGGCTTACTACGTCACCTTCAACTTTCGCTAGCTCTGCTAGACGAACTTCAGCTGATACTAGGCTCTTACGAGAAGTAAAACCGAATTTTGGTAGACGCTGTTTCAAAGGCATCTGACCGCCTTCGAAGCCTGGACGTACAGAACCACCTGAACGTGATTTCTGACCTTTGTGACCACGGCCACAAGTTTTACCCAGACCTGAACCGATACCACGGCCTACGCGCTTCGCAGAAGGCTTAGAACCCGCAGCCGGTGATAGAGTATTCAAACGCATTCTGATTACTCCTCAACTTTAACCATGTAGTAAACCTTGTTGATCATGCCGCGTACGCAAGCAGTATCTTCAAGTTCTACAGTGTGGTTGATGCGACGAAGGCCAAGGCCCAGCAAAGTAGCTTTATGTTTCGGTAAACGACCGATAGAGCTCTTTGTCTGTGTTACTTTAATAGTCTTTGCCATGTCGATTACTCCAGAATTTCTTTAACAGAAAGACCACGCTTAGCAGCGATCTTTTCTGGAGAGTTAATTCCACTTAGGCCATCAATTGTTGCGCGAACAACGTTGATTGGGTTAGTAGAACCGTATGCTTTTGCAAGAACGTTACGGATACCCGCAACTTCTAGCACTGCACGCATTGCACCACCGGCGATGATACCAGTACCTTCTGAAGCAGGCTGCATGTACACTTTAGAACCAGTGTGTGCGCCTTTAACAGCGTGGTGTAGAGTACCGTCGTTTAGTGAAACAGTAACCATGTTACGGCGTGCTTTTTCCATCGCTTTCTGGATTGCAGCAGGAACTTCACGTGCCTTACCGTAACCAAAACCGATGCGACCGTTACCGTCACCAACTACAGTCAGTGCAGTAAAGCTGAAAATGCGTCCGCCTTTAACCGTCTTAGATACACGGTTAACAGCGATCAGCTTTTCATTCAAATCTGATTGAGTTTTTTCGTTAGCCATCTTCCGCCTACCTTAGAATTTCAGACCAGCTTCACGAGCAGCTTCTGCTAGTGCAGCTACACGGCCGTGGTATTGGAAACCAGAACGATCGAATGCAACGTTAGAGATGCCTTTTTCAATCGCGCGCTCAGCAATAGCTTTACCTACAGCTGCAGCAGCGTCTTTGTTACCGGTGCTCTTAACCTGCTCACGGATCGCTTTTTCTAGGGTAGAAGCGGCTGCGATTACCTCAGAGCCATTTGGTGCGATTACCTGAGCGTACACGTGACGTGGAGTACGGTGTACAACTAGGCGAGTTGCGCCCAGTTCAGCAATCTTACGACGTGCTCGGGTCGCACGACGGATACGAGATGCTTTCTTATCCATAGTGTTACCTTACTTCTTCTTAGCTTCTTTAGTACGCACGATTTCATCGGCGTAACGAACACCTTTGCCTTTGTAAGGCTCAGGGCTACGGTAAGCACGAATATCAGCAGCTACTTGACCAACAATCTGCTTATCAGTACCAGTTAGTACGATTTCAGTTTGTGTTGGACACTCAGCTTTGATACCTGCTGGTAGTTCATGCGCAACTGGGTGCGAGAAGCCTAGAGTTAGGTTAACAGTTGAACCAGCAACATTCGCACGGTAACCAACACCTTTCAGAGTAAGCTTCTTAGTATAGCCTTCAGTAACACCAACAACCATGTTGTTAACTAGTGCACGAGCAGTACCTGCTTGAGCCCAAGCCTTATCGAAACCTTCACGAGGACCGAAAGTGATGGTGTTTTCTTCCTGGGACAATACAACTGCTGGGTGGATAACACGAACTAGTTCGCCTTTACCGCCTTTAACAGAGATTTCCTGACCGTTGAGTTTAACTTCTACGCCGGCAGGAATAACTACTGGTGCTTTTGCAACACGAGACATTTCCTACTCCTATTATGCTACGTAGCAGATAATCTCACCGCCAAGGCCCGCTTTACGAGCGGCGCGGTCGGTCATAAGACCCTTGGAAGTTGAGATAATAGCAATACCAAGGCCACCCATCACTGATGGTAGAGCATCTTTTTTCTTGTAGATGCGCAGACCAGGACGTGATACACGTTGGATTTGCTCGATAACTGGGTTAGCTTCGAAGTACTTAAGAGTAACTTCTAGCTCAGGCTTAACTTCACCAGTGATAGTGAAATCAGCCACGAAACCTTCTTCTTTTAGAAGTGCAGCAATTGCAACTTTCTGCTTAGAAGATGGCATTTTAACAGCAACTTTTTTCGCTGCCTGACCGTTACGAAGACGGGTCAGCATATCCGAAATCGGATCTTGCATGCTCATAAGTTAATACTCCGTGATTCTGAATTGCTAGCTGATTACCAGCTTGCTTTACGTAGACCCGGAATCTCGCCTTTCATGCAAGCTTCACGAACCTTGATACGGCTTAGACCAAACTTACGTAGGTAGCCGTGTGGACGTCCAGTCTGGTTACAGCGGTTACGCTGACGAGACTTCGCAGAATCACGTGGTAGTGACTGAAGTTTAAGCACTGCATTCCAGCGGTCTTCTTCAGACGCATTCACGTCGCTAATTAGAGCTTTTAGCGCTGCACGCTTTTCAGCGAACTTAGCTACTAGCTTGGCACGTTTTACTTCGCGTGCCTTCATAGATTCTTTAGCCATTAGTAACCCTTACTTTTACTTACGGAATGGGAAGTTAAAAGCAGACAGTAGAGCATGAGCTTCTTCATCAG
Source organism: Photobacterium sp. 270122K (assembly GCF_059941365.1). NCBI lineage: Bacteria > Pseudomonadati > Pseudomonadota > Gammaproteobacteria > Vibrionales > Vibrionaceae > Photobacterium > Photobacterium sp. 270122K. The sequence goes on along the minus strand of NZ_JBPOEN010000009.1, from coordinate 234,469 downwards.
ATTTAGCAGAAGTTGTGATTGTGATATCAAGACCACGCACACGATCTACTTTATCGTATTCGATTTCTGGGAAGATGATCTGCTCACGAACGCCCATGCTGTAGTTACCACGACCGTCGAATGATTTCGGGTTAAGACCACGGAAATCTCGGATACGAGGTACAGCAATTGAAATTAGACGCTCGAAAAAGTCCCACATACGCTCGCCACGTAGGGTTACTTTACAGCCAATAGGGTAGCCCTCACGGATCTTAAAGCCTGCAACTGACTTGCGTGCTACAGTGATTAGCGGCTTCTGACCTGCAATTGCAGTCATGTCAGCAGCAGCGTTTTCTAGTAGCTTCTTGTCATTGATAGCTTCGCCCACACCCATGTTAAGTGTGATCTTTTCGATCCTTGGGACTTGCATGATACTCTTGTATTCGAACTTGCCAGCAAGATCTTTTACAACAGTCTCTTTGTAGTAATCATGCAGTTTCGCCATAGTACTACTCCAACTTACTTAATAGTTTCGCCAGTCGACTTGAAGAAACGAACTTTTTTGTCGTCTTCAAATCGGAAGCCTACACGGTCCGCTTTACCTTCACCGTTAACGATTGCAACGTTAGAAGCGTCAATTGCTGCTTCTTTTTCAACGATGCCACCTTGGACGCCCATTGCCGGTACCGGCTTCTGGTGCTTCTTCACAAGGTTGATACCTTCAACGATAACTTTACCGGTTGCTAGAACCTTAGTTACTTTACCTTTCTTACCTTTATCTTTACCAGTAAGAACGATAACTTCGTCGTTACGACGGATTTTAGCTGCCATTTGAATTACTCCTTACAGTACTTCAGGCGCTAGTGAAACGATCTTCATGAACTTATCGCCACGAAGTTCGCGTGTCACAGGGCCGAAAATACGAGTACCGACTGGTTGCTCAGTAGTGTTGTTCAACAGTACGCAAGCATTACGGTCAAAACGAATGACAGAGCCGTCTGGACGACGAACGCCTTTACGAGTGCGCACGACCACCGCTTTCAGAACGTCACCTTTCTTAACTTTACCGCGAGGAATTGCTTCCTTAACAGTAACTTTGATGACATCACCGATATGTGCATAGCGACGGTGTGAACCACCCAGAACCTTAATACACATTACGCTACGTGCGCCGGAGTTATCGGCTGCATCAAGCATACTTTGCATTTGGATCATGTTAGTGCTCCGCTAATTTTAAACATCTAGACCCATTACGAGTCGATTTGCCTTTTCTTCAAAGGCGGCGAATAATAACACCATTTTCGACCGTTGGGTAGACAAAAAATAAACGGCCCCAAAGATTTTCGGGGCCGCTCTGTTATATCGTAGCTAAGTTCGCTTAACCGCGAGCTTTTTCAACTACGCGTACCAGAGTCCAAGACTTAGTCTTAGACAGTGGACGACACTCACGAACCTCAACAGTATCGCCTAGGCCACACTCGTTGTTTTCGTCATGTGCATGAAGTTTAGTCGTGCGAGTGATGTACTTACCGTAGATCGGGTGCTTCACTTTACGCTCGATTGCAACAACAATTGACTTGTCGCCTTTGTCGCTAACAACACGACCAAGCTGAGTACGAATTTTATCGCTCATTATGCGCCAGCCTTTTCAGTCAGAACGGTTTTAACACGTGCGATATCGCGACGTACTGCTTTCAGTGTGTGAGACTGCTGTAGTTGACCAGTTGCAGCTTGCATGCGCAAGTTAAACTGTTCACGTAGCAAGCCCACAAGCTCAGCATTCAGTTCTTCAACGCTTTTAGCGCGCAGATCTTGTGCGTTCATCACATCACCGCCTTTGTTACGAATGTTGTTTTGATTGGTAGCTTACGTGCAGCAAGATCGAATGCTTCACGAGCTAGTGTTTCAGAAACACCATCCATTTCGTATAGAACTTTACCTGGTTGAATCTGTGCTACCCAGTACTCAACGTTACCCTTACCTTTACCTTGACGAACTTCAAGAGGCTTAGATGTAATTGGTTTGTCTGGGAATACACGAATCCAGATTTGGCCCTGACGTTTGATATGACGAGTCATAGCACGACGTGCCGCTTCGATCTGACGAGCAGTTAGGCGACCACGGCCAACAGCTTTAAGACCAAATGTACCGAAGCTTACATCAGTACCGTTCGCTAGACCGCGGTTACGACCTTTAAAGGCCTTGCGGAATTTAGTGCGTTTAGGTTGCAGCATCAATAAACTCCTTATTTACGGCCTTTGCGCTGCTTCTTAGGCTTGTCAGCCTTTGGCTCTTCAACCGGCATACCGCCTAGAACTTCACCTTTGAAGATCCAAACTTTAACGCCGATAACACCGTATTGGGTGTGAGCCGAAGAAGTTGCGTAATCAATGTCAGCACGTAGAGTGTGTAGAGGCACACGGCCTTCACGGTACCACTCAGTACGAGCAATTTCAGCACCGCCTAGACGGCCGCTTACTTCTACTTTGATACCTTTAGCGCCAAGACGCATAGCGTTCTGAACTGCACGCTTCATAGCGCGACGGAACATAACACGACGCTCTAGCTGAGACGAAATGCTGTCTGCTACTAGTTGACCGTCTAGCTCTGGCTTACGTACTTCAGAGATGTTGATCTGAGCTGGAACGCCCGCGATCTTCGCTACTGCTGCACGTAGTTTCTCTACGTCTTCGCCTTTCTTACCGATAACAACGCCTGGACGAGCAGTGTGAATAGTCACACGGATGCTCTTAGCAGGACGCTCGATAACGATACGTGAAAGAGACGCTTTTGCTAGTTCCTTAGTAAGGAACTGACGTACCTTGAAGTCGCCGTCTAGGTTGTCAGCGAACTCTTGGCTGTTAGCAAACCAAGTGGTATTCCATGGCTTACAGATGCCAAGACGAATACCATTAGGATGTACTTTTTGACCCATTGCTTTCTCTCCTAGTCTCTTAGCGGTCTGCTACAACAACAGTGATGTGGCTAGAACGCTTCAAGATGCGATCGGCACGGCCTTTAGCACGAGGCATAATACGCTTCATGGTAGGACCTTCGTCAACGAAGATTTTTGCAACATTAAGATCATCAATGTCTGCGCCTTCGTTGTGTTCTGCGTTAGCGATAGCAGACTCTAGAACTTTCTTGATTAGATCAGCAGCTTTTTTGTTGCTGAAAGTTAGAATTTCTAGAGCTTGAGCAACTGGCTTACCGCGCAGTTGATCTGCAACCAAACGAGCTTTCTGCGGCGAAATGCGAGCAAAGCGATGTTTAGCGATAGCTTCCATTACCTACTCCTTAGCGCTTCTTAGCTTTCTTATCTGCAGCATGGCCGCGATAAGTACGTGTTGGTGCAAATTCGCCTAGCTTGTGACCGATCATTTCTTCAGAAACGAAAACAGGAACGTGCTGACGACCATTATGGACAGCGATGGTCAAACCGATCATCTGAGGGATGATCATTGAGCGACGGGACCAAGTCTTAACAGGCTTTTTGTCACCGCTTTCCAACGCTTTCTCTACCTTCTTCAGCAAGTGTAGGTCAATAAATGGACCTTTCTTGAGAGAACGTGGCATGGCGTATCCTCTTTATAATTACTTGTTACGACGACGTACGATGTACTTGTCGGTACGCTTGTTCTTACGAGTCTTGTAACCCTTAGTTGGAACACCCCAAGGTGTAACTGGGTGACGACCGCCTGATGTACGACCTTCACCACCACCGTGTGGGTGATCAACTGGGTTCATTACAACACCACGTACAGTTGGACGAACACCGCGCCAGCGTGAAGCACCAGCTTTACCTAGCTCACGTAGCATGTGTTCTGCATTACCAACTTCACCTAGAGTCGCACGACCTTCAGCAAGAACTTTACGCATTTCACCAGAACGTAGACGTAGAGTCACATAAGTGCCTGCACGTGCAATGATCTGAGCGTATGCACCAGCTGAACGAGCCAGCTGTGCACCTTTACCAGGCTTAAGTTCAACACAGTGTACGGTTGAACCTACTGGGATGTTGCGCATTGGTAGTGTGTTACCAACTTTGATAGCAGCATCTGCGCCAGACTGGATTGCATCACCAGCCTGAAGACCTTTAGGTGCGATAATGTAGCGGCGCTCACCGTCTGCGTACAGAACTAGAGCGATGTTTGCGCTACGGTTTGGATCGTATTCTAGACGCTCAACTTTCGCTGGGATGCCATCTTTAGTACGTTTGAAATCGATGATACGGTAAGCATTTTTGTTACCACCACCGATGTGACGTACTGTGATACGACCGTTGTTATTACGACCACCAGACTTAGATTTTTTCTCTAGTAGTGGTGCGTACGGCTTACCCTTATGCAGGTCAGAGTTAACCACTTTAACAACGTGGCGACGACCTGGGGAAGTCGGCTTACATTTTACAATAGCCATTCTTCTTTGCTCCTAGCCTTACTCTGCACTGCCAGCGAAGTCGATGTCTTGACCTTCTTTCAAGATAACATACGCTTTCTTCACGTCTGAACGACGGCCTTGGCGCATACCTTGACGTTTGGTCTTACCCTTAGTGATAAGAGTATTTACAGACTTAACTTCAACCTCAAACAGTTTTTCAACTGCTGCTTTGATCTCTTTCTTTGTTGCTGTCATCGCTACTTTGAAAACGATAGTGTTACCGTTTTCAGCAGCCATGGTTGCTTTTTCAGAGATGTGCGGAGCACGTAGAACTTTTAAAATACGCTCTTCAGTGATCATGCTAGCATCTCCTCAACTGCTTTAACTGCTGCTGCAGTCATAACAACTTTATCGAAAGCGATCAGGCTTACTGGATCAATTGCCTTCGCGTCACGTACGTCTACTTTGTATAGGTTACGTGCAGCTAGGAATAGATTTTCATCTAGTTCGCCAGTTACGATCAATGCATCTGCCAATTCGAATTCTTTCAACTTAGCAACTAGTGCTTTAGTTTTAGGAGCTTCGATTGAGAAGTCTTCAACAACGATTAGACGCTCTTGACGAACTAGCTCAGACAGGATGCTCTTCATCGCACCACGGTACATTTTCTTGTTAACTTTCTGGCTGTGGTCCTGTGGACGAGCAGCGAAAGTTACACCACCGGTACGCCATAGCGGACTACGGATTGTACCTGCACGAGCGCGGCCTGTACCTTTCTGGCGCCATGGCTTAGCGCCACCACCAGAAACGTCAGAACGAGTCTTCTGAGCACGAGTACCTTGACGAGCACCTGCTGCAAAAGCAACAACTACCTGATGTACAAGCGCTTCATTGAAGTCACGCCCAAAAGTAGTTTCGGAGACAGTTAGCGCGTTAGCGCCTTTGACTACCAATTCCATTACTAACTCCTCGACGTTACGCTTTAACAGCTGGTTTTACGATCACGTTACCGCCTGTAGCACCTGGTACTGCACCTTTAATAAGAAGCAGATTGCGCTCAGCGTCAACACGTACGATCTCTAGGTTTTGAGTCGTTACACGCTCAGCACCCATGTGACCAGCCATTTTCTTGCCTTTAAATACGCGACCTGGAGTTTGACATTGGCCAATTGAACCCGGAGCACGGTGAGACAAGGAGTTACCATGGGTCATATCTTGAGTACGGAAGTTCCAGCGCTTAACAGCACCTTGGAAGCCCTTACCTTTAGATGTACCAGTAACGTCTACTTTTTTGATTTCGTTGAACAGCTCAACAGTTAGCTCAGCGCCAACAGCGAACTCTTCGTTGTTATCTAGACGGAATTCCCAAAGACCGCGACCCGCTTCAACACCTGCTTTCGCAAAGTGGCCAGCAGCTGGCTTAGAAACACGGTTAGCTTTCTTTGAACCAGTAGTTACCTGGATTGCGTTGTAGCCGTCAGTTTCTACAGATTTAACCTGAGAAACGCGGTTTGCTTCAACTTCAACCACAGTTACTGGGATAGAAACGCCATCTTCGGTAAATACGCGGGTCATGCCCACTTTACGACCGATTAGACCAATCATTCTCTTATCTCCCCTTAACCTAGGCTGATCTGAACGTCAACGCCAGCAGCTAGATCTAGACGCATAAGAGCGTCAACAGTTTTGTCTGTTGGCTCAACGATGTCGATAAGGCGCTTGTGAGTACGGATTTCGTACTGGTCACGTGCGTCCTTATTAACGTGAGGAGAAATAAGAACAGTGAAACGCTCTTTGCGAGTAGGAAGAGGGATTGGACCCTTAACCTGCGCGCCAGTACGCTTAGCTGTTTCAACGATTTCCGCAGTTGACTGATCGATCAAACGGTGATCGAAAGCCTTTAGGCGGATACGAATACGTTGGTTCTGCATTAGACAGAGCTCCAAATAAAAATTACACAAACAATATCGCCACTCAGACTCGATAAGACGAGAGAATGCCGATTGATTTATGTGAACGTAGTATCCCTATCGGATACATTGTCAGTCAATTTAATGACTGCGAACATAAGTCAGAGTATACATTGTTAAGTTGACTAGCAACTTCTTCCTCAACGCTTATTGGTTCACAACTGCGCTTACGAGATTTGGTTACCTCAGGCAGTGGATGGCATTATACAGATCACACTTTGGAACGCAAGCTTTGTAGGAAAAATAATCAGGCTTGCACAGCATAAAATGCGCCACCTCGGTATCACACTGATAAATATAGAGGTTTTATACCTCACCCTGCCCTTTTCTCTCGACTATTCATCATCATCAACAATTTGAGCTTGGTTATAGTTGGCGATCCCCATTTTTTCGATAAGCCCTAGCTGGGTCTCTAACCAATCCACATGCTCTTCTTCATCAGACAAGATCGCCTGGAATACATCACGTGAGACATAGTCATGAACATCTTCCGCATACGCAATGGCTTCACGCAGATCCGGAATGGCCGCCATCTCTAACGCTAAGTCACATTCGAGCATTTCTTGGGTATCTTCACCAATATTGAGCTTGCCGAGATCTTGTAAGTTAGGGATCCCTTCAAGAAACAGAATACGTTCGATTAAGTGATCGGCATGGTTCATCTCGTCGATGGACTCATGATACTCCTTGTCGGCGAGATGCTTGAGACCCCAATCTTTATACATGCGGGCATGGAGGAAATATTGATTAATGGCAACCAACTCGTTACCGAGGACTTTATTGAGGTGTTGAATAATTTTTGGATCAGCTTTCATCGCGCACACTCCTCTGTCGACTGTCTAAAGCATAGAACCGATCAGAGGGGTGTCAAAAGCCAGAGGAAGGAAAAGCCCGTGTGTTAACTGGCCTTTTGGTATTTCTCGGCCACTGTATGTTCAATCAACACTTTGGCCTGTCGGATGCACTTACCACACTGCGACCCTAGCGGTGTCAGTTGTCGAAGTCCTTTAAGATCATAGACACCTTTTTGCTCAACCAGTTGGGCAATTTTTTTATCTGAAATGGCATGACAGAGACAAACAAACATAGGGCAACACTCTTATATTCAATAGGCTCAAATATAAACAAGAAGCGTTCTTATTACCACTTAGGTTAAACGAAACATCTATATGTTTTTGGACTATTAAATATTCAGTTATGCCTTTTAAAAATATAAAGACAGGCAAGGCTAATTAATCAGACAGGCGTGTAAAATAAGCGGATAAGCGGATAAGCGGATAAGCGGATAAGCGGATAAGCGGATAAGCGGATAAGCGGATAAGCGGATAACAGTACATCAACGAACAACGTGAGCAACCAACAGGTACAAAAAAGGGAGCCGAAGCTCCCTTTTTTTGTACGGTGTTACTAGTAGTTATTAAGCAACGATAGTTGCAACAACACCAGCACCAACTGTACGGCCACCTTCACGGATAGCAAAACGTAGACCTTCGTCCATCGCGATTGGCGCGATTAGAGTAACAGTCATAGAGATGTTATCACCAGGCATTACCATTTCAACGCCTTCTGGTAGCTCGATAGTACCAGTTACGTCAGTTGTACGGAAGTAGAACTGTGGACGGTAACCTTTGAAGAATGGAGTGTGACGACCGCCTTCATCTTTAGAAAGAACATAGATTTCTGAAGTGAAAGTAGTGTGTGGAGTGATTGAACCTGGCTTAGCAAGAACCTGACCACGCTCAACTTCGTCACGCTTAGTACCACGTAGAAGAACACCAACGTTCTCACCAGCACGGCCTTCGTCAAGAAGCTTACGGAACATCTCAACACCAGTACAAGTAGTAGTGATAGTGTCTTTGATACCGATGATAGCAACTTCGTCACCAACGCGGATGATACCTTGCTCAACACGACCAGTTACAACAGTACCACGGCCCTGGATTGAGAATACATCTTCGATTGGAAGAATGAACGGACGATCGATCGCACGCTCTGGTTCTGGGATGTAAGTATCTAGTGCTTCAGCAAGCTCGATAACTTTAGCTTCCCACTGCTCTTCACCGTTAAGTGCACCTAGAGCAGAACCCATGATTACTGGGCAATCGTCGCCTGGGAAGTCGTACTCAGAAAGAAGTTCACGAACTTCCATTTCTACTAGCTCTAGTAGTTCTTCGTCATCAACCATGTCACACTTGTTCATGAACACGATGATGTAAGGAATACCAACCTGACGGCCTAGTAGGATGTGCTCACGAGTCTGAGGCATTGGACCATCAGTTGCAGCAACAACTAGGATACCACCGTCCATCTGCGCAGCACCAGTGATCATGTTTTTAACATAATCGGCGTGTCCTGGGCAGTCAACGTGTGCGTAGTGACGAGTAGGAGTATCGTACTCTACGTGAGAAGTGTTGATTGTGATACCGCGCTCGCGCTCTTCTGGAGCGTTATCGATAGATGCGAAGTCTTTAGCAACACCACCGTACACTTTTGCAAGTGTAGTACAGATAGCAGCAGTTAGAGTTGTTTTACCGTGGTCAACGTGGCCGATTGTACCAACGTTAACGTGCGGTTTTACGCGTTCAAATTTTTCTTTAGACACGATCGTGTTCCTTCCTAGTTGTGATACGCCCCACTAAGTTTAAATATGGGACGTGTCAGAAGTTGCTATTTTATGCGCCAACAGCCATTGGCGCAATATAGATCTTGCGATTAACCACGTTCTGCGATGATGGCATCGGCGACATTCTTAGGAACATCAGCATATTCGCTAAATTCCATCGAATAAGACGCACGACCCTGAGTCGCTGAACGCAAGTCAGTTGCGTAACCAAACATTTGTGAAAGTGGCACTTTAGCACGGATGATTTTAAGACCAGCAGGGCCTTCATCCATACCTTCGATCATGCCGCGACGACGGTTAAGGTCGCCAACAACATCACCCATCCAATCTTCCGGAGTGGTTACTTCAACTTTCATCAATGGTTCAAGAATAACAGGTTCTGCTTGTAGCGCACCTTTCTTGAAAGCCATAGAACCGGCAATCTTAAATGCCATTTCGTTGGAATCAACATCGTGGTAAGAACCGTCAAACAAGGTTGCCTTGACATCCAATACAGGATAGCCAGCAAGCACACCGTTGTTCATCTGCTCTTCGATACCTTTTGCAACAGCACCAATGTACTCTTTCGGTACCGAACCACCAACGACTTCATCCACGAACACGAAGCCTTCATCAAGCTCCGCAGGTTCGATTCGTAGCCATACGTGACCGTACTGACCGCGACCACCTGACTGGCGCACAAACTTCCCTTCCACTTCCGTTTTACCACGGATAGTTTCACGGTATGCCACCTGAGGTTTACCAACGTTACATTCAACGCTGAATTCACGCTTCATACGATCAACAATGATATCAAGGTGCAGTTCACCCATACCTGAAATCAATGTCTGGCCAGATTCTTCATCCGTTTCAACGCGGAAAGATGGATCTTCTGCCGCTAGTTTACCTAGCGCGACACCCATTTTCTCTTGGTCAGCTTTTGAACGAGGTTCAACAGCAATCTGAATAACAGGCTCTGGGAAGTCCATGCGCTCTAGGATCACTTTATGATCACCATCACACAGGGTATCACCCGTTGTCACGTTTTTCAGACCAATTGCCGCAGCAATATCACCCGCACGGATTTCTTTAATTTCTTCACGCTTGTTCGCATGCATCTGTACGATGCGGCCAAAACGCTCGCGTTTTTCTTTTACAGAGTTGTAGACGCTGTCGCCAGAATTTACAACACCAGAGTAAACGCGCATGAAGGTCAGGCTACCAACAAACGGGTCGGTCGCGATTTTAAACGCAAGCGCGGCGAAGGGTTCTTCATCGCTTGATTGACGTTCAACTTCGTTACCTTTTTCATCTTCACCACGGATAGCTTTCACTTCTGTTGGTGAAGGTAAGTATTCAATGACTGCATCAAGTACAGCTTGAACACCTTTGTTTTTAAAAGCAGAACCACACGTTGCCAGCACGATTTCGTTCGCGATAGTACGTTGGCGCAGACCCGCTTTAATTTCGGCTTCAGACAGTTCACCTTCTTCAAGGTACTTATCCATCAGCTCTTCCGTCGCTTCAGCCGCAGCTTCAACGAGGTTTTGACGCCATTTCTCAGCTTCATCCATCATGTCAGCCGGAATATCTTCGTAGGTAAATGACATACCTTGGTCAGATTCATCCCAGTTGATTGACTTCATTTTGATAAGGTCAATGACGCCTTTAAATTCGTCTTCAGCACCAATGTTTAGCTGGATTGGCACTGGGTTCGCACCAAGACGGTTTTTGATCTGGTCAACAACACGTAGGAAGTCAGCACCAGCTCGGTCCATCTTGTTTACGAAAACCATACGCGGTACTTCGTATTTGTCAGCCTGACGCCATACGGTCTCAGACTGCGGCTCAACACCTGAAGAACCACAGAAAACAACAACCGCACCGTCAAGTACACGCAATGAACGCTCTACTTCAATCGTAAAGTCTACGTGTCCTGGGGTATCGATGATGTTTACGCGATGCTCTGGGAATTGCGCTTCCATACCACGCCAGAAGGTCGTAGTGGCAGCAGATGTGATAGTGATACCACGCTCCTGCTCCTGCTCCATCCAGTCCATGGTAGCAGCGCCGTCGTGAACCTCACCGATTTTGTGAGATAAGCCTGTATAGAACAGGATACGCTCGGTAGTTGTTGTTTTACCGGCGTCAACGTGAGCACAAATACCGATGTTACGGTAGCGCTCGATAGGCGTTTTACGAGCCACGGCAGTATCCTCTTACTAAGGGTGACCTTAGAGTATGGTTTAGGCACAGCCGGCAAAACCGGCTGTGCCCAAGTGGTATTACCGGCTAGATTACCAGCGGTAATGTGCGAACGCTTTGTTCGCATCTGCCATACGGTGAACGTCTTCACGTTTCTTAACAGCAGAACCTTTGTTGTCAGCCGCATCTAGCATTTCTGCTGCAAGACGCTGAGCCATAGATTTTTCACCACGCTTACGCGCAGCTTCAACCAACCAACGCATAGCTAGTGCATTACGACGTACTGGACGTACTTCTACAGGCACCTGGTAAGTTGAACCACCCACACGGCGAGATTTAACTTCTACCGCTGGACGTACATTTTCAAGAGCTTTTTCAAATACAGCTAGGTGTTCTTCACCAGAACGCTCAGCCATAGTTGCTAGTGCAGAGTAAACAATTTTTTCTGCAGTAGATTTTTTACCGTCAACCATTAGGATGTTAACGAATTTTGCCAGCAGCTCAGATTTGAACTTAGGATCTGGAAGGATCTTACGCTGGCCGATTACGCGACGACGTGGCATGGAATTTCTCCGTTGTCTTCTTCAGGTTATCCAAAACTTTTCAGTTTCTTCAAAATTAAATAATTTTAGTGTTTGGCCTTACTTAACGGAATCCATTAAGACTTAGGACGCTTCACACCGTACTTAGAACGAGCTTGTTTACGGTCGTTTACGCCTGCACAGTCAAGTGCACCACGAACTGTGTGGTAACGAACACCTGGAAGGTCTTTAACACGACCGCCACGGATAAGAACAACTGAGTGCTCCTGAAGGTTGTGACCTTCACCGCCGATGTAAGAAGTTACTTCGAAACCGTTAGTTAGACGAACACGGCACACTTTACGTAGTGCTGAGTTAGGTTTCTTAGGTGTAGTAGTATATACACGAGTACATACACCACGCTTCTGTGGGCACGCTTCTAGTGCAGGCACGTTGCTTTTTACAACTTGCTTAGCACGTGGCTTACGTACCAACTGGTTAATAGTTGCCATTAAATAGCTCCTGAAATATTACTTTCGTAAAGGTGAAAAATCCGCCTCCCAACAACAGGAGGACGCGAAATTTTATGCATCGCACTCAAAGGTGTCAAGATATAACCAGCGATCATTCAAACGATTATTTCTTAGACAACCGCCAATTGTGGGGTTTTTCCGGCAAATTAAACCGTCTTAATCCCATTTCAATTGCGTTTCATGCGCTGCCGTCAAGGAAACAAAACCTTTATAATCAACACACTGAAGATCACCCTCTGGTGTGGTACTTAAACCACGGGCGACCAGATCGGGGGCCAGCAAATAAATTTTCACACCACGCGCAGAGAGCGCAGTTAATGCTTCATTTTGGCTCAAAGAGGCCAAAACGGCGTCTTGGATCAACAATACCGCATCATTTTCCGCTACCAGCGAAACACATTGTGCCAAGGCAGAAGAATGAAACGGGGAACGCGTCAGAATATGCAGCATCGGCACCTCAAAAGCTCAATAATCGGTGACAAGTATGTAAATGCTGCGCAAAATCTTCGCGCTCACACACCGTCACATCAATCAATAACGCGGCCTCTGTCAGCCCCCGCGCCTCTAATGACGCACGACACACATAAATCGTTTCAATGTCGTAAAGATCCAGCATCTTAAAGGTCGCACTGTAGTCACGTGATAAAATCGCGTCTGGCTGTTGGCCTTTTAATAGCTGTAATACCCCATCACCGTGAAAGAACACGGCGATCTCATCGGTATACGCCGATGTCGCTAACACCGCATCCAATCCTTCGCGGCCGGATGTGCGACCATGTGGCGCACTGCCAAAAACAAACCCAATTCTCTTCATGTTCGTCTGCATGTTCGCCTTCGTTAAAACTGAATCACGCGATCCGCGGTCAGCAAGGCTTCGGCGAGCCCCCCCAGACCGGCTTGTTCAAATCCCGCCGCGAGATTACTGGCGGGCAGCTGATTTTGCTCAGCCTCTTGCGCACTGACAATGCCACGACGCAACGCCGCCGCGACGCAAGTGTGTAATTCCACCTGATGGTCGTGGGCCAATTGTTGCCACGCCGCCACCAAATCAAACTCATCCGACGCCGGTGCCGTTAAGGCTGACCCATTATGCACGCCCTCTTGATAGAAAAAGATACGCGACAACGAGTGCCCTTCTTCTAACACGGCCAACGCAAACTGATAGGCCGAACGCGCGGACTGCGTACCGTAGGCCGGCCCTTCAATCACTAACGCATAATTCAGGGCATCGTTCTGGATCACTTTTCGCCATCCTCAGTCTTACGCTGACGGATGTAGAGGTAGACCGTGTGCTTGGAAATATTCAGACGATCGGCCACACGGTTAATGGCATCTTTGATGTCGAAGATCCCCTTGTCATACAGCTCCATCACGATTTGGCGGTTCTTGGCGTTGTTCGACACATTCTTATCGGCGTTGATTTCTTCAATCGTGCGTTCAACCGTTTGATCGACCAACTCATCCACATCGCTGGCAAAGTTCACCGATGACGCTGCGTGTTTGGCTTCGTCGGTTGGCATGAACGATTGCAGAATTTGCGAAAACGGTGCATCCAAGTTGACGTTAATGCACAACAGACCCACGATATTGTTCTCACCATTGCGGATAGCAATGGTGATGGACTTCATCAAATCGCCGCCTTTCGCACGGGTAAAATACGCGCGGGAGAAATTGCGCTCCGAGCCTTCAATATCGCGCAGCATACGCAAGGCCAGATCCGTGATCGGTGAGCCGACTTTACGGCCCGTATTTTCCCCATTGGCAATTTTGATCGCCGACGTATTCAGATCAGCCAATGAATGCAATACGATTTCACAAAATGGGCCAATCAGCGCGGCCAATCCGTCTACCACGGCTTCATACGAACGCAGAATGATGTAATCGTGCTCGGTGAATTTACGCGGCTCGATCAGATCGTTTTCTACCATCAGATCAGAACCATAATTATCTGTAGATACCACTAGTCTTCTTCCTTGCTAATGCCCATTGTGTTTACGTCTCTACGCCCCGATTTCGGTGCCACGGGACCATAAATAGAATGGGCTATGCCTCGCTCAGCGTAAAAAACCTACCGCGAGTGATAAAAATTAAAATCTTGCTAGCAAGTTTATCAGATTTATGAAAGGAGCCAGCAGGTTTCTTCCATCATCTTCAACTCAAGGTATAAAAAAACCCAGCCTCAGGCTGGGTTCTGTTTACTCTCACACAGTCTATGCGGGCAACACTCTGCAGGCAGAGGCGCCCTTAATGGCATAATTACTGTGTTGCAGCGTCTGTTGCTGGCTTGTCCGCTTTCACGATATCAAGAAGCTCAACTTCAAACACCAAGGTGGAGTTTGCAGGAATGCTTGGGTTCGCTTGTGCGCCGTACGCCAACTCAGGCGGGATAACAAACGTGAACTTAGAGCCCACCGGCATTAGCTGAACGCCTTCCGTCCAACCAGGGATCACTTGGTTCAGTGGGAACGTCGCTGGCTGGTTACGCTTGTAAGAGCTATCGAACTCGGTGCCGTCAGTCAGTGTGCCTTTGTAGTGCACTTGTACGGTGTCAGTCGCCGCTGGCTTCTCGCCTTTACCTTCGGTATCGATGTGGTAAAGCAGACCAGAATCGGTCTTCACGACGCCGTCTTTCTTCGCGAACTCAGCACGGTAGTCATCACCCGCTTTCACGTTCTTTTGTGCTTCTGCGTCTGCTTTCTTCTTCACGATTTCCGCCACACGTAGATCCAATGCTTGTAGCGTTTGCTGTGTTTCTTCCGCTGTTAGGCGGCTCTTACCGGCAAACACATCACTCACACCCGCCACCACTTGCTCGCGGCTCAGATCCAAACCTAGCTCTTTCTGCTGATCAAGGTTCGCTGACAAGTATTGTGCTAGAGACGCACCAATCGCGTAAGCCGCTTTGTCGTCTTCAGACGCGAACGTTGCCGCTTCTGCTGCCGGCGCTTGCGCCGCAACCTGCTCTACCTTTGCAGGTTCAGCTGGTTTTGTTTCTGCCGCTTTTTCATCTTGGCAGCCAACAGCCAGTAGAATGGTTGCAGCCAACACAGACATCTTAAGAACAGGTTTCATGTATTTCTCCATCATTTTTACTGAGGGAATGCCTCAATTTTTATATCGGCTTTCCGTCTTCAGTATGAAAAGCACTTTAGATAAATATACTAGGGCAATCACCCTGAGTAATCACCTTATTAATTAACTGCAAATCAGTGAATTAATAAGGTTATAGACAATTTTTCATAGCAGAGTCCAGCGGAACCCAACCTTAATGCGAAAACAATGCAAGACGGCCATACTGATTGTGGCACTCCTCACGCTCACCGGCTGTTTTTTCTCCGGAGGCGAACAACACCGTTGGACGCTGGCTTCAGAAGGCACCACCAGTTTCAGTATCAGCCGAGACGGTCGTTTCGCGCTGTATCACTCAGCCCAACAAGGTATCGTGCTGTGGGACTTACAGCAAAACAAAAAGTTAGCGGAGTTTGGTTCTCAAGATCCATATCACAATACCGTGTTAACCAGCCAGATTTCAGACAACAACCGCTACGCGATCACAGCCACCGCGGAAAATTTTGCGGTCTGGGATCTGGCTTGGGGCCAATCGGAAGGCCTGTGGTCTATTTCTGACGGACAGATCCTCGACGCCGCCATCGGCAATAATGGCCAACATGTACTGTTGGCGTTATCCAACGGTAAGGCACTGTATGTCGACTTGGGCAGCGGAAGACGGCTAGAGTTCCTTGCCCACCAAGAAAAAGTCAATACCGTGGCACTTTCTCCCAACGGACGCTATGCCTTATCCGGTGGTAACGACCATTTTGCCTACCTGTGGGATACCCGTGACGGGCAAATTCTCTACCGTTTTGCGCATGACAGCCGGGTTCGCCGCGTTGCCCTGCAGCGCGATGGCAAGCTAGCGATGACGGCGGATGGCCACAAAGGCGCGTATATTTGGGATCTCACCACCGGTGAGAAACGCAGTACTTTGGCCATACGCGCTCGACAACAAACCCTGTCCAGTGCCCGTTTTTCAGATGATGGCCAATACCTAGCAACGGGCACGCCTGCCCGGCGGGTCGAATTATGGGATACCACCAGCGGAGACAACCTCGGTCGCTGGGAAGTCGCCCCCCAACAAGACACTCGACCGCCAGCCGCGGTGGTGTATGATGTCGCTATTACCCCTGAGGGACGGGTGACTTCAGGCACATCAGCAGGTATCGCCCAACAGTGGACGACGGAATAACGCAATGACAGAAATCGAACAACTGCAGGCTCGTATTGACGAGCTTGAAATGAAACAGGCTTTTCAGGAACAAACCATTGAAGAGCTCAACCAAGCCCTGACGGCGCAACAGTTCACGGTTGATAAAATCCAGACCCAAATGAAATTCATGGTCGGTAAAGTGAAGGGCATGGAGCCATCGAACATGGCATCGGAGTCGGAAGAAACCCCACCGCCACATTACTGATCGAGGTTTGAGGTTTGAGGTTTGAACAAAATCAACGCCTCAGAACGTAAAAAAGGAAGCCGAGGCTTCCTTTTTTTATACGTCTAAGACCGAGAAGGTATTAGTGGCTGCAGCAGCCGCCTTTCTCGTCGCCACCGCAGCAGCCGTCTTCGTCGCCGTGGTCGTGATCGCCACAACCACCGCCACCACAACAACCACCCTCTTGGTGGATGTGGCCGTGTTCGATTTCTTCTGCTGTCGCGTCACGCAGTGCAACGATTTCAGCAATAAACGTTAGCGTCTGGCCAGCTAGCATGTGGTTGCCGTCAACCACAACGTGGTCGCCGTCGACTTCTGTTACTTCTACAGGGATTGGACCTTGGTCAGTATCCGCTAGGAAGCGCATACCTACAGTGATCTCATCAACGCCTTGGAATACATTCGCCGGTACACGCTGAACCATTTCGTCCATGTGCTCGCCGTACGCATCTTCAGGAGCAACAGTCACTTCAAACTTTTCGCCTGCTTCACGGCCTTCAAGCGCCGTTTCCAAACCTACGATCAGGTTGTTATGACCGTGTAGGTAATCAAGGGGTGCATCAACCGTTGCTTGATCGACAACAACGCCATCTTCAGTCTTAACTTGGTAAGCCAAGCTTACTACGATGTCTTTAGCGACTTTCATGTTTACTCCAATATTGAACTGGGTATCAAAGGAATTTCGCCCGCATGATACCGGATAATGGCACTGGGATGCCAATATTCTCTTTCGTCCCCCCAAACCGATTCACTCTTGCGGCTTGAAGATACCAATAACCTGTTGTTTCGTTTGTACTGACAGCTGTGTACTGTCTTCCACCGACTGCGGTGCCCGCACATCCGTATGGGCGCACGCCACACATTCTACATGTTCTACATCATGCTCCTGCCACCAGCGCAATGTGTCCTGCTGCTGACAAGACGGGCATACCGCCCCGGCTATAAATCGTTTCTTCGCCATCTTTTGCTCCTTGCCATGATACCGCGTCAGGCAATGACCTTACTCACGTTCATCCCACCCGGCATGCCGATCTCGCTCGCCGCGCATTTCACGATCGAAAATGTCTTCTAACTCTTTACGCGCTTCCCGTGCCCGAGAGGCCAAATGGACATCTTCGGAATGCTGTGGCAGCAACTCACGCAGCGCCGTGGTATCAAGTTTGCGAAAATGTGCTTCCGCGCGTTTGGCTTGATAGGGGTGCATACCCAAAGATATGAGGGCCTGACGACCAAGATCAAGGGCGCCGGCAAAAGTTTCGCGGGAAAAGCACTCCACACCATGACTGAGCAACTGGTGCGCTTCCACCCGACTGCGCGCACGGGCCAGTACCTTCAGATGCGGAAAATGCTGTTGGCACAACGCCACCACTTCCATCACCTCATCGGGCGAATCCGTGCAAATGATGATGGCCTCCGCTTTGTCAGCACCGGCAGCACGGAGTAACTCCACGTGCGTGGCATCACCGTAATACACCTTGTAGCCAAACTTGCGCAGAAACTGAATTTGGCTGGGATCGCGCTCCAGCACGGTCACGCGGATCTTATTGGCAAACAACAATCGCCCGACCACTTGGCCAAATCGGCCGAAGCCGGTAATGATCACCCGTGGCGCGCGATCTTCCACATCCGGCTCTAAGATCTCTTCGTCTTCGGCTTCAAACGAATGGCGGAACCATTTTTCTTGCAACAGCAGGATCAGCGGGGTGGTCATCATCGACACACTCACCACCACCAACAAGAAGGCGGATAACGACGCGCCCAACAAGCCCTCGCCCATTGCCGCGGTGAACAATACAAAAGCAAACTCCCCGCCTTGACTCAGGATCGCGGCCATCTGACTGCGGGATTTGGCCCGAATACCAAATGCCCGTGCTAAGCCATACAACAACAGCCCTTTCACCACAATCAGCGCCGTGACGGCCAGCAAAATTTGTAATGGATACGCCACCAGCAACCCAAGATTTACCGCCATGCCGACAGAAATAAAGAACAAACCGAGCAATAGCCCCTTGAACGGTTCAATGGCAATCTCTAACTCATGACGGTATTCACTTTCGGCTAGTAACACCCCTGCCAAAAACGTCCCCAATGCCATCGACAGCCCCAGCGACTGCATCCCCAACGCGATACCGACCACCAATAACAAGGCCGCGACATTAAACAACTCGCGCACGCCGCTGAGTACTACCCAGCGAAACAGGGGGCGCAACAGAAAATGGCCGCCCACCAGCAACGCGGTAATGCCACCAATCATCCAGAGCAAATCAAGCCAACTGCCGCCCCCACCCCCAGCCAGCACTGGCAGAATCGCGAGCATGGGGATCACGGCAATGTCTTGAAATAACAGCACCGCAAACCCCGCTTGACCGGTTTCACTGCCATCCAGCCCCTGCTCTTCAATGACTTTCAACGCAATGGCGGTCGACGACAGTGCCAAGCCCATCCCGACCACCACGGCATCACGCCAGGTAATCGACGGGAAAAAGGCCTGACAGGCCATGACCACACCCGCAATCACCACGCTGGTGATCACCACCTGACCGCCGCCCAACCCGAGAATAGGCTTGCGCATTTGCCACAATTTTTTCGGGTTCAGCTCTAGGCCGATCAAAAACAACAGCAACACCACCCCGAACTCGGCAAAGTGCAAAATGGCGTCAACATCATCAATTAAGCGCAACCCCCACGGGCCAATGGCGATCCCCGCCAACAAATAGCCCAAGACGGAGCCCAACCCCAACCGCTGTGCAATGGGTACCGCGACGACAGCGGCGGCCAAAAACACCACGCTAACCGACAAAATATCATTCGCCATTGCGCACCTCCTGCGTCACCGCCAGCGGATCAGACAGCCATTGGCGATAACGGGCCACATGGTGACGCCGTTCTTCCAGTGGGATCCGACGCGCCCAGTGCAATACGACCGGGGGAAGCCAGGTCATTTGGCACAGCGCCGCACACAGTTCAAACGGACGTAAAATATCGGCAATCGTACAGCGGTTATAACCGTCCGGCGTGTAGGCTTCCGCCGCCCCGCCTGTGGTCACCACGCTACACCAGTATTTACCTCGGGTTTGCTGGCCTTCTCCGTGGGCAAAGCCTTTACTGAGTACCACATCCATCCACTCTTTGAGCAACGCGGGACAGGAGTACATATAGAGTGGGTGCTGAAAGACAATCACATCATGTTGATCAAGGCGAGCACGCTCGGCCGCCACATCAATGAAAAAATCGGGGTATGACGCATAGAGATCATGCACCGTCACATGCGTGAGACCTGCGGTTGCCTCAAGCATGTCACGGTTGGCAATCGACATCTGTGGATCGGGGTGCGCGTAAATCACCAACACGCGCGGGGGTCCATGAAAAGGCATAACACTCCTTGTGTTCGGTCATAGCATGACCGTAATGCAGATATACACATCATACATAATTGCCGAGAAATAGGTACCGCACGCCCCTCAATTCATCCTGTCCGGATTAGCAGTCCCCGTCGCTTTCGGGTAGACTCCGCTCTCATTCTGGCATTTAGTTTTTGCGGAGCGGGGCTTCCCGTCACAGGTCATGATCACTTTTTCGGATATCCAACTTCTACGTGGTGGCAAGGTACTGCTCGACCACGCTACAGCGACGATCCACCCGGGCGACAAAGTCGGCTTGGTCGGTAAAAATGGCTGCGGCAAATCCACCTTGTTTGCCCTACTCAAGCATGAACTGAGCGTTGATGCCGGTAACTGCCAATACCCTGCAAACTGGGAACTGGCATGGGTGGCACAGGAAACCCCTGCCCTTGAGCGTGCCGCGTTAGAATACGTGATTGACGGCGACCGCGAATACCGCCAATTGGAGCGCGATCTGCTGGCGGCCGAGCACGCAGATAACGGTACCTTGGTGGCAGAGCTGCACGGTAAACTGGAAGCCATTGGCGGTTACAGCATCCGTGCCCGCGCCGCCGAACTGTTAGACGGTCTGGGTTTCTCACAAGAACAAATGCAATGGAACCTGACCCAGTTCTCAGGGGGCTGGCGTATGCGTCTGAACCTGGCACAGGCCCTGCTATGCCGTTCCGACTTGCTGCTACTCGATGAACCGACCAACCACTTGGATTTGGATGCCGTAATGTGGCTGGAAAAATGGCTGCAGAACTACCGAGGCACGCTGGTACTGATCTCCCATGACCGTGATTTCTTGGATCCGGTGGTCAACCGTATCATCCATGTTGAAAACCAGACCATGAACAGTTACACCGGTAACTATTCCTCGTTTGAGAATCAGCGTGCTGAGAAGCTATTGCTGCAACAGGCCTCATACCAGAAGCAACAAAAGCAAATGGCGCACATGCAGTCGTACATCGACCGCTTCCGCTACAAAGCAAGTAAAGCCCGTCAAGCACAAAGCCGCATCAAAGCCTTAGAACGCATGGAAAAAGTGCTGCCTGCGCAGTTCGATAACCCGTTCAGCTTTGAATTTCGCGATCCTTCCGCCTTGCCCAATCCGATTTTGATGATGGATCAAGTGGCCGCCGGCTATGACGATAAACTGATCCTGGAAAAAATCCGTTTGAATCTGGTGCCGGGCAGCCGCATCGGGTTACTGGGCCGTAACGGCGCGGGTAAATCAACCCTGATCAAAATGCTGGCCAACGAGTTACCGGCAAAAGCCGGTGACATGGCGTACTCGCAAGGCGTGAAAATCGGCTACTTTGCCCAGCATCAGCTAGAGACCTTGTACCTCGACGACACCCCGGTACAACATCTGGCCCGTATCGCACCGGATGCCACCGAACAGCAACTGCGTGATTACTTGGGCAGCTTCGGCTTCTTGGGTGACAAGGCATTAGAAAAAGTCGGTCCGTTCTCGGGCGGCGAAAAAGCCCGTTTGGTCTTGGCATTGATCGTGTGGCAGCGCCCGAACTTGCTGTTGCTCGATGAACCGACCAACCACTTGGACTTGGACATGCGCCAAGCGCTGACCTTCGCTTTGCAGTCGTATGAAGGGGCGATGGTCATTGTCAGCCACGACCGTTACTTATTGCGAGCTACCACCGATGATCTGTACTTGGTGCATGACCGCAAAGTTGAACCATTTGATGGTGATTTGCAGGACTATCACAAGTGGCTGACCGAACAGCAACGTAACGAACGTCGCGAACTACAAGCCAGCAAACCGGAAACGGTC
Organism: Photobacterium sp. 270122K; assembly: GCF_059941365.1. Lineage (NCBI taxonomy): Bacteria > Pseudomonadati > Pseudomonadota > Gammaproteobacteria > Vibrionales > Vibrionaceae > Photobacterium > Photobacterium sp. 270122K. The sequence continues at coordinate 212,611 of NZ_JBPOEN010000009.1, read as the reverse complement.
AAAGACAACAGCGCCGCATCACGTAAAGAGCAAAAGCGCCTGGAAGCGGAATTCCGTAAGCAGACCGCCCCAATGCGTAAGCAGATCGAGAAGCTGGATAAGCAGATGGAAACGTTGAGTGCGACACTGGCGGATGCCGAAACGCACCTTGCTGATGTCACTATCTACGAAGCCGACAACAAAGCGCGCCTGAACGAACAACTCAAGCGTCAGGCCGAAGCCAAATCGGCGTTGGAAGATGTCGAGATGGAATGGATGGATCTGCAAGAGCAGCTGGAAGCGCTGGAAGCTGAATTCTTGGCCCCGAATGCGTAACGCTATTCTATAACAAGGTAATACCTCATGACCCCAACGTTGACGGCAGCGGATTTTTGGCAATTTTCATTGCACCACTACCGTCAAGCGGGGGTTGAAGCCGCCTGTTTACGCTTCCAAGACCAGTATCAGGGCAACGTTAACCTTGCCCTGTTGCTGCATTGGCTCGATACACAGTCACTTGCCCTTCCTCCCGAAGGACTAACAACACTGCTGACCACTCTCACGCGCAGCGATCGACCTCTGCAACAGTTTCGCGCCCAACGCCGTGCACAAAAAGCCCACCTCTCGACGGCCGCCTATCAAGCTCTGCTCGCGGAAGAATTGCAGCAGGAACGCCAGCAGCAAGCCGATATCGTGCAACAGTGCCACGCCTTATTGCCACTCAGCGTCTCAAACTCCGACATTCTGCACTCAAGCATTCCACACACCACCACTTCGCTTGTCCTTGCCCCTTGCAATCTTTTCGCCTATTGCCAGCATTGCCATGCCCCCACCGCCCTGTACCGACAATTACAAGGTCACACCACTGACTAGCCCGCGCCCTTTCACTGGACGATATCCCAATCCCGGCGTTATGCTTTCTGCACTTTTCTTCCTTTACGGTCTTATACGCCCGAAAAGGTGTGTTTATCAGGAGTCATCATGCAACCGTTCACCCCGGCGCACGGCTTACGCAATGCCCATCTGCAAACCTTGCTGCCGCGCTTTCTTCGCCGCCAGCCCCTGTTTGAACCGATCACCCAACGCATTGATACCCCCGATGGCGATTTCCTCGATTTAGCTTGGACCGCCCCGCCTGAACAATGCGCCCCTGACCAACCCGTGATGATCCTGTTCCACGGCCTAGAAGGCAGTTTTAACAGCCCCTATGCCAACGGCCTGCTGCATGCGACAAAGGCGCAAGGCTGGCTCGGGGTAATGATGCATTTTCGTGGGTGCAGCGGTGAAATCAATCGTCTTCCCCGCAGCTACCATTCGGGGGAAACAGGCGATGCGCGTTTCTTTTTACAATGGCTGCGTCAACACCTGCCAACGCAACCCTTTATGGCCGTAGGCGTGTCACTGGGAGGCAACATGCTGGTTAACTATCTGGCAGAAACCCAGCAAGACTCCGGACTATTGGCAGCACAAGTGATCTCACCGCCACTCGATTTGGCAGCTTGCTCAAGCCGCATCCAACAAGGCTTTTCTCAGGTATATCAACGTTACCTGCTGAGCTCGATGAAAGGCAATCTCGACCAGAAAATTCAGGCGCACCCGCTGGCCATGCCGCTCGATACCCACGCCGCGCAACGTATTCGTACCTTATGGCAGTTTGATGAGCACATCACGGCGCCTTTGCACGGATTTGCTAATGCCGAGGACTATTACCAGCGATGCAGCGGCTTAGCCAAACTCGAGCGCATTACCACCCCACTGCGGATCATTCATGCCAAAGACGACCCGTTCATGACCGAGGCCGTGATCCCGCAACAGTCGCTGCCGTCGCACATTGATTACCACCTGTCAGATCACGGCGGACACGTCGGGTTTGTCACCGGCCACTGGCGTCAGCCGGTCTTTTGGTTGGAGCACACGGTACCCGCGTGGTTCCTGCAGCAACTGCAAGCCCTCTACAAGTGACAATATTGCCAATATAATAGGGGATTCTGTTCAACCATGATGACCCCCCCATGATTATTCCTTGGCAAGACATTGACCCCGAGACCCTGACTAACCTGATTGAGCATTTTGTGCTGCGCGAAGGCACTGACTACGGTGAACAAGAGCTCAGCATGGCCAGCAAAGTACAGCATGTCCGTCAGCAACTCGAAAGTGGCGACGCGGTCATTTTCTTTTCGGAATTGCACGAAACGGTCGATATCAAACTGCGCCGCGACTTAGGGCGCGCCTGATCCCATCGCCGTCGCATCGCTATGCAAGATCGTGATACCTGCCTCAAGGATGCTGGTTCGGTTAGCCCACCAGCATTTTTGACAATCCAACTTGCTATTATCCTGCCAGACTGTTAATAACTCTTTCCGTTAATGTTAACGACAGGGTTTGTCATGTCAGCAAAACATCCGATCATAGCCGTCACGGGATCGTCGGGGGCCGGCACCTCCACCACCTCCGAAGCGTTTCGTAAAATGTTCAATATGATGAACATCAATGCCGCTTGGCTGGAGGGGGACAGCTTTCACCGCTTCACTCGCCCCGAGATGGATGTCGAGATCCGCAAAGCCAAAGAGCAAGGTCGCCATATCAGCTACTTTGGCCCGCAAGCCAATGACTTCCCGCTACTGGCTGATTTTTTCCGCCAATACGGTCTGGATGGCAGCGGCCAATACCGCCGTTATCTGCATACCTTTGATGAAGCCGTGCCTTATAACCTGATGCCCGGCACGTTTACCCCTTGGCAATCATTGCCGGAAAATACCGATGTGTTGTTTTACGAAGGGTTGCATGGCGGTGTGGTCGACGGTGACACCAATGCGGCGCAGCATGTCGACTTATTGATTGGCATGGTGCCGATCGTGAACTTGGAGTGGATCCAGAAGATCGTGCGCGATACCCGCGATCGGGGCCATTCGCGTGAAGCGGTGATGGAATCGATTGTCCGCTCGATGGATGATTACCTCAATTACATCACCCCCCAGTTTTCCCGCACCCACATTAACTTTCAGCGCGTGCCGACGGTAGATACCTCTAACCCTTTGAGCGCAAAAGCCATTCCAAGTTTGGATGAGAGTTTTGTCGTGATCCGTTTTCGTGGGATCAAGAAGGTCGATTTCCCCTATTTACTGTCAATGATCCAAGGCTCCTTCATGTCACGCCATAACACCTTAGTCGTGCCCGGCGGTAAAATGAGTTTTGCGATGGAGCTGATCATGCGCCCCTTGATCCAACAGTTGATTGATACGGGGAAGATTGGCTGACAAGGGCAAGGAAAAGCAGGGATGAGGAACAAGTTTGCGCGTTTATAGGGATAGGGACGAGTTTTCGAGTAGCGAGTGACGAGTAAAAGCGACTGTGGTTCTGTGGTTCTGTGGTTCTGTGGTTCTGTGGTTCTGTGGTTCTGTGGTCAAAATACCGCTTCTCATTCAAGATTCAAATACTTCAGTTCTCGCTCTTACCATAGGGCCTTAGGGCCCAAGGACCGCTCTCGACCGCCTTTGCTTTTTCGCACTTACTCGCCCCTCGTCCCTTCTTTCTGTCTTACCCTTCAATAATCTCGTACGAGTGGGTCATCTCGACGCCTTCACCCAGCATCAAACACACTGAGCAGTATTTCTCTAACGAATCCGCCACGGTTTTGGCCACCAGCGCTTCATCGAGGCCTTTGCCTGTCACCACAAAATGCAGATTGGCCGAAGTAAACAAACGTGGCGCTTGCTCACGACGCACTGCTTTGATTTGTGCTTCACACGCGGTGATCGGCTGACCGGCTGACGTCAATCCGTCCACGACATCCACCGAACTGCATCCCCCTGCTGCCATTAAAACCAGCTCCATCGGACTGGGTGCTTTTTCGCCACCCTTGCCGTCCATCACCACACTATGACCTGAATTTGACTGGCCTAAGAAGGTCATCCCTTCTACCCATTTAACGCGTGATTGCATTGCATTCTCCTTACTACTTTTGAGGGATTTGGGCACTATCTAACAACCGTGTGATCATGTGCACACTTATGGGTATAAAATGGCCGCGCCCGATAGATCAATATCAAGAAAAGCGTGCCGAAAAAAGATAAACTCTGAACTAATTATTCAGGTCAGCTTGCAGCCTTGCCGTTGACTGAATATCCTAAACGGCGAACTACATTATTGTTAGGCCCGGCCTCAAACGTATAGGGACGTCGTTGTTGGGCAACAAACGCAGAGGAAGTTAGTAATATGGTTCCAGGTAAACCTCAAACAGATCCAACTTTAGAGTGGTTTCTTTCCCATTGCCACATTCATAAGTACCCGTCAAAAAGCACGTTGATTCATGCGGGTGAAAAAGCTGAAACGCTCTATTACATCGTTAAAGGTTCTGTTGCTGTTCTCATCAAGGATGAAGAAGGCAAGGAAATGATCCTGTCTTACCTAAACCAAGGTGACTTCATTGGTGAGCTAGGTCTGTTTGAAGAAGGCCAAGAGCGTACCGCATGGGTACGTGCAAAGACCCCTTGTGAAGTGGCTGAGATTTCATTCAAGAAATTCCGTCAGCTGATCCAAGTCAATCCAGACATCTTGATGCGCCTATCTGCACAGATGGCAAGTCGCTTACAGGTGACAAGCCAGAAAGTGGGCGACCTTGCGTTCTTGGACGTAACCGGCCGCATCGCGCAGACATTGCTGAACTTGGCTAAACAGCCAGATGCAATGACGCACCCAGACGGCATGCAAATCAAGATCACCCGTCAGGAGATTGGTCAGATCGTTGGTTGTTCTCGTGAAACCGTTGGCCGTATCTTGAAGATGCTGGAAGAGCAAAACCTGATTTCTGCTCACGGTAAAACGATCGTGGTGTACGGTACGCGCTAAACGTACAAGTCACACCAATAAAAAAAGCCGCTCATTGCGGCTTTTTTTTCACTTTGCGTATCGCTATAGGGCATATTTGTTAGCAAGCTCACTCTTTTCCTTGTTTGCCACGTCCACACTTGATGCTACATTATGCATATAAACGCACTCTGATTTCTATGGATGGAAATACACGCGATGGACATTGAACGTTTCTCTCAGCATCACACCACACTCTCTGCGGGCACCACCTTCCCCCTGCCGACAACGGTAGAACTCACCGGCTTTAGTGATGGGCGATCCTTCTTGGAACAACACGAACTTCCCCGTTACGGCACCGTGCGTCCCGGGTTAGAGATCTCTCCCCTCGACAGTCGCCATCTGTAGAGAGTGACTATCTGTAGAGAGTGACTATCTGTAGAGAGAGACTATCGACCTTTGGTCATCACGGCTCTCTGGCCGTCACAGGCGCATCGGTGCTTTCGAAGATCTTATCGGCAGACGCTTCCACAAAGCCTGAAAACAAGGCTTCTCCCTCTGCGGTCGGATAGCGTTTGGCAAATTCATAAAAGCCACCGGGAATGGTATAGACCCCGTCAGTAAAGCCAACGTCGATCTGATCGGCCAAGGTGGCCGATTGCTCCAACATCACCGCAGGGGATCCTTTCACGTCCCCGCCTGATGCATTAATGGAAAACCCATTGTGTAGCAACAGATGGTTCACTTCCGCCACCTCGGTAAATTGCTCAAGGTGATTGATACTGACAGTAAAATGGTTCGCACCAAAGCCGTGCGCGGCCAACCAGCCCGCATATTCGCTTTCCGCATACAGTAACTCATAGGTGGCGTAATCCAGACCCCAAGCGCGACCACCAAACAGGAATGACGGATCCCGCATCACCGACTCCGGCACCTGATCAATCAAATCCCGCACGGTTTCTTGAAACAAGGCGCTGAACTGCCCCACCATCAATTCACTGATAAACACTTTAGGCGCAAGGGGGTTAGGGTGCTCAAAATGCTCAGCATAGAGCTTTTTCCCTTCAAAATGGTACCTCCCCATCGGCTTATACCCGATCGCAATGAAGGGGGCGGCGAGTCGGTCTAACCCGACTTTGGGTAAATTAAACGTCCGCAACGCGATGTGGTCATTGTGCAGAGGCTCTTCTTCCGTCAGCAAATCATGTATGTCTTGCGCTGACGGGCATAGACGCTGCACATAGTCTTGCCACAAGTTATCAAATAATTGCACTACCCGTTCCATCTCATCCCCTCCTCACAAGGTGATATCACACGCTGTCTATTTCGCTGTTACGTTAACGGCCTCGCTCGCTACTGAGGGTGGCTCCCCATGCCAGGGATCGGCTGGGCGGGCAACTCAGGTTGTGCCCCTTCCATCGACGCCATGGGATAGGCACAGTAATCGGCAGCATAATACGCACTCGGGCGTAAGTTACCCGATGCCCCCGGGCCACCAAAGGGTGCATCGCCACTGGCACCGGTCAACGGTCGGTTACGGTTTACGATCCCGGCGCGGATATGATCGAGAAAGTACGCCCATTCCGGATCGTCGGTCGAGATCAATCCGGCGGATAACCCAAAGCGGGTGGCATTGGCCAGCGTCACGGCGTCTGCCAAGGTGTCATAACGCACGACCTGCAACAAGGGGCCAAAATATTCTTCATCCGGCAAGGCCGCAATCGCCGTCACATCAATGATGGCGGGCGTCACGATCGCCCCTTGCCCACGAGTGGCGGTGAGCAGACTTTGCCCTCCTAACGCCACTAAGTCGGCCTCGGCTTGTACGATACGCTCGGCGGCGGCCACGGATATTTGTGGCCCCATAAATGGCGCCGGAGACGCAAAAGGCCCATCGACATGCAGCTGCTGCGTTAACGTCACTAAACGCACCACCAGCTGATCCCCTTCCTCTCCACGCGGCACATACAATCGGCGTGCACAGGTACAGCGTTGACCCGCACTTAAAAATGCCGACTGAATAATAGTGTAGACAGTGGCGTCCAAGTCGCCATAGTGCGACGACACAACCAAGGGATTATTCCCCCCCATTTCCAGTGCCAACATTTTCTCTGGCTGACCGGCAAACTGGCGATGCAGCAGATGGCCCGTGTGTGCACTGCCGGTAAATAACAGCCCATCAATGCCGGAGGCGTGCGCCAGCGCTTCTCCGGTTGCCCGTCCACCTTGCACGAGGTTGATCACCCCATCGGGCAAACCCGCTTGCTGCCACAGCGTCATCGTGATTTCGGCGACTTTCGGGGTCTGTTCAGACGGTTTAAACACCACGGTATTGCCCGCTAACAGCGCCGGTACAATGTGGCCGTTCGGTAGGTGCCCCGGGAAGTTATACGGGCCAAATACCGCCATCACCCCTAAGGGACGATGACGCAGCACCGCCTGTGTCGTGCCTATCGCTTTTTGTTTTTCACCGGTACGCTCGTGATAGGCGCGCAAGGAAATTGCAATCTTGCCGACCATGGCCGCCACTTCTGTGCGGCTTTCCCACAACGGTTTACCGGTTTCCTCGGCAATAGCGGTGGCAATGATCTCTTTGTTGGCCTCGACCAAGGCGGCAAAACGTTCTACCCAGGCCTGCCTGTCCGACAATGCCGTATGGCGCCATTCAAGCAAGGCATGGCGCGCACTGGCCACCGCCGCGTCCACTTGGGCAGGCGTTGCCGCGTGGCCTTGCCAGACCGATTGCTCTGTAAACGGGTTCAGCGATACCATGGCATCGCCTTCGCCAGCGAGCCAACGTCCTGCTATCCATTGCGTCATAACATGTCTCCTTTATTGAACAATCAAACGGATCGTGTCGCCTTGTTTCACCTGCAACGCGGCGGCCATATCAGCACGAATGACAGCCTGCGCGCCCTCTTCTGGCCCGGCGATCGACACCGCCCCCACGACAGCCCGAAATGCGGTAAACGAGGTATTGCTGATCACGCAATCTTTTCCGTGCTGAGGTTGACCTATCACGACCTGACACAATTGCGAATGACGGACCGATTCAATGTTGCGCAATTCACACTCGACTGTCGGGCCGGCATCAAAGATGTCGACATAGCCGCGACAACTAAAGCCTTCTTTTTCCAACAAACGCAACGCGGGGCGGGTGTTGTCATGGACTTCCCCGATCACCGCCTGCGCTTCGGGGCTGAGTAAATTGACATAAATGGGCAATTTCGGCATTAAGTCAGCAATAAAACCTTTCTTGCCGATCCCGGTCAGGTAATCGGCCAAGGTAAAATCAATCGAGAAAAAATGGGCTTTCAACCAATCCCAAAACGGTGAGTTCCCGGCTGCATCCGACACCCCGCGCATTTCAGCAATCACGGTGCGGTCAAAGCGTTCGGTGTGCTGCGCCATCATTAAGAAGCGGCATTTCGATAACAACCGACCATTCATGCCGGCGCGCCACTCGGGACGTAAAAACAAGGTACACAGTTCACTCACGCCGGTGTAATCATTCCCAAAGGTCAGGATCTTTACCACGTTGTGGACATTGAGACGGCGTGATGAGTGCACCACGGTACTGAGATGATAGGTATAGAAAGGGCTGTCGAGCCCCACCGCTGCTTCAATGGCGGTGGTGCCGGCAATCTCACCGGTTTCGGTGTCTTCGGCGACCATCAGGTACCCTTCCGGCCCCGGTTGGATCACCGCTTTAGCAAAGCTGTCTTCGGAATGCTGAATGCGGGCCGCCAGGATCTCTTCGTTAACGGGCAACGAGGTAAAACCGTGGCCCGATGCCTCCGCACATTGCATCAATGCGGGTAAATCATTGGCGGTAATCGGTCGAATCACTAGCATCGTCTTCCCTCCTGATGCCCATAAGGCGCAATGCTTGAATGCTCTGTGTCGCAATGACAAGAAACGACACGGCGAGGCATGGGCAACAATGCATCCTGCACGCTCCCCCATGCCGGTTAGCGTATGATTAAGATTGTGCGTACACCTTGGCAATAGCACGTTCCAATCGCGCCATTCCTTCGTTGAATTCTTCACGGCTGATCGCCAGCGATGGGGTAAAACGCACCACATCCGGTCCGGCCACCAACACCATCACCCCTTCCTCTCCGGCGGCAACCAACACATCACGGGCACGGCCTTGAAAATCACTGTTCAGCGCCGCCCCCAATAACAGGCCTTTACCACGGATCGCATCGAACATCGGGTAACGATCATTGATGGCTTGTAGCGCCTCACGGAACCACTGCTCCCGCACTTTGACACCAGCCAAGAAGTCAGGCTCAGCAACGGTACGCACCACGGCTTCCGCCACCGCACAGGCTAATGGGTTACCCCCATAGGTCGAGCCGTGGGTCCCCACTTTCATGTGCGCCGCCAACGCGGATGTTGTCAGCATGGCACCAATAGGGAAACCACCGCCAAGCGATTTAGCGGTACTCAGAATATCCGGCGTAACACCCAGCCCTTGATAGGCATAAAAGTCGCCGGTACGCCCATTGCCTGTTTGCACTTCATCGAAAATCAATAAGGCATTGTGCTGATCACACAGATCACGCACCCCTTGCACAAACGCCAGATCCGGCGTAATGATGCCCCCTTCCCCTTGCAACGGCTCCATCATGACCGCACAAGTGCGCGCTGACATGTGTTCGGCCAAGGCGGCAAGATCGTTATACGGCAGGTGGGTCACATCCCCCGGTTTCGGACCAAAGCCGTCAGAATAGGCGGCTTGTCCGCCGACCGTGACAGTGAAAAAAGTACGACCATGGAAGCCTTGGGTGAAGGCGATGATTTCGGATTTTTCCGGCCCCGCCGTGTCTGCGGCATAGCGACGGGCCAGTTTCAACGCCGCTTCATTGGCTTCGGCGCCGGAGTTGGCAAAAAACACCTTCTCGGCAAAGCTGTGTGCCGTGAGCAATCGGGCAAGGCGCAGCGCGGGCTCATTGGTCATCACGTTACTGACATGCCACAACTGCTCGGCTTGCGCGGTCAGCGCCTGCACCATCACTGGGTGGCAATGCCCCAAACAGCTGACGGCGATCCCGCCGGCAAAATCGATATAATCGCGGCCGTCTTGATCCCACACCCTAGCCCCTTGGCCTTTTACCGGGACGATCTGCATCGGTGCGTAACACGGCACCATTACCTCATCAAATACCTGACGATCTACCGCCTGTTCCTTTTCCATTGTCGTATCCTTCTTTATTCACTGCCCCAAACACAGTATTTACATTTTATTAACCAATTCCAATAGCAGATTATGTTTTTATTCTCTACATACGACGAGGTTAATCCCTATGAAGTACATAGTTATGCGTGTTTACAGAAAAATTATTAAGATCAAAAAAAGACAAACTGTATTTCCTTTGAGGAAATAGCGCGCCTTTCGGTGACGTAATGAATAATTGGTCAGTCCAAAAAAACGTCGGCAGGCAGAAAAGAAACCAAGAGGAAAGGAAACAATATGGCGCATGATCACGCCCATTTTCACGCACACGAGCAGTCATTCGGCCGAAAAAGGGAGACAGGGGGAAGATGAAACGCGGGGTGAGCCTAACCGGCAGCACAATCGACTGCCCGTAACGCACCAGTATGACAAGCACAACGAGCAGAAAACGAAAACAGACAGCCATGAGAGGCGGTGTCTCAAATCCCCTCAGATCGTGCGACGCAGGAAGTTGGCCAACAGTTGGTGCCCTTGCTCGGTCAGAATGCTTTCTGGGTGAAACTGCACGCCTTCTATCGGTAAGGTATTGTGCACAATCCCCATGATTTCATCAGGCTCCCCATCACGTTCGCTCCATGCCGTCACGGTAAAGCAATCAGGCAGGGTGTCGGCTTTGACTACCAGCGAGTGATAACGGGTCACGGTCAACGGTTCGTTAAGATCGGTAAACAGGTGGGTTTGCGTATGGCGGATGGCCGATGTTTTGCCGTGCATCACTTGGCGTGCGCGTACTACATCGCCGCCAAACACTTGAGCGATGGCCTGATGCCCCAAGCATACGCCGAGGATTGGCAATTTACCGGCAAAATGACGAATCGCGGCCAGTGAGATCCCGGCTTCATTGGGCGTACATGGCCCCGGAGAAATGACCAGATGAGACGGTGCGAGGGCTTCAATCCCAGCCAGATCGATCTCATCATTGCGCACCACCTGCACGTCTGCACCTAATTCACAGAAATATTGATACAGGTTGTAGGTAAATGAATCGTAGTTATCGATCATCAATAGCATGAGTACCACCGCTTCCTCAAAATGACAGCGGCCTATTTTGCAGTAGCCCCTCAGAAAGGCAAGTACTGGCGAAAAAAAACCGGCTATCTGCCGGTTTTCATCAACATGCGCTCTCGCAGAGGCTTATGGGCGCGCCACAAACCCGATCGCTTCGTACACGTTCTTCAACGTCACAGCCGCGCGCGCAGAGGCTTTTTCTGCACCGACTTTCATCACGCTGTCCATGTACGCACGGTCAGCACGGATGCGGCGGTATTCTGCTTGGATTGGCTCAAGCATTGCCACTAGCGCTTCACCGACGTCCTTCTTGAACGGGCCGTACATTTCTACGCCAGCATATTTCGCTTCAATCTCTGCATAGCTCAGACCGGTTGCCGCCGAGTACAGACCCATCAGGTTCGCGATACCCGCTTTGTTTGTCACATCGTGGGCGATACGCGGTGGGGTTTCCGCATCGGTCTGTGCCTTGTTGATCTTCTTGATGATCGACTTCGGCTCTTCCAGCAGGGTGATCACGTTCTTACGGTTATCATCCGACTTAGACATCTTCTTACTCGCATCCTGCAGGCTCATCACGCGCGCATTCACGCTTGGGATGTACGGCTCTGGGATGGTGAAGATTGGCTGCTCTGGTGAGTAAATGTTGTTGAAACGGGTCGCGATATCACGCGCCAGCTCAAGGTGCTGCTTCTGATCGTTACCGACCGGCACTTGGTGGGCGCCGTACAACAAAATGTCAGCGGCCATCAACACAGGGTAGCTGAACAAACCGGCATTCACGTCATTCGCATAACGGGCTGACTTGTCTTTAAACTGGGTCATACGGCTTAGCTCACCCATTTGGGTGTAGCAGTTCAACGCCCAGCTTAACTGCGCATGCTCAGGCACGTGTGACTGCACAAACAGCGTACTTTTCTCTGGCGTCACGCCAACGGCCAAGCAAATCGCTAGCGCATCCAACGTCGCTTCATACAACGCTTTTGGGTCTTGGCGCACGGTGATGGCATGCAAATCCACCACGCAATACTGGCAATCGTAATCATCCTGCATCTGCTCCCACTGACGCAGCGCACCCAGATAGTTACCAATACTTAATTCACCTGAAGGCTGGACGCCACTTAATACAATGGGTTTGGTCATGATGAGATTTTCCTCTGTCACTCAGCAAAGCAGCAGCCCGACGCTGCTGTATTCGATTTACATGAAGGGGACCGCAAGCGGTCTCCTGTACTAGTGCCCTAGTGTAACCACTTCGGCCAACTGACTAAAGTGATCCAAGACAATATCTGGCTCACTGGCACTGATCGGCTGCCCGTAGTTGTAGCCGTAAGTCAGCCCGACAACATAACATGCCGCCGCTTTGGCCGCCAAGATGTCATTACGGGAATCCCCGACCATCAACATCTGTTCGGCGCGTAATTGGTGTTTTTCTAATAACCAGTTAAGCGCAAACGGATCTGGCTTTTTCAGCGGGAAGGTATCGCCACCAATAACATCCACGAAATACTGGGCAATGTCATGCGCTTCCAGCAAATGTGGAACAAACTGCGCAGGTTTATTGGTGACAATCGCCATCGGGATGCCCGCCGCATGGAACGCCGCCAAGGTCGTTTTCACGCCCGGGTACAACGCACTCTTCTGGTGGCCGCCTTCTTCGTAAAACCGATCAAACAATTGGCGCGCGTCGCGGTGCAGCGCGGGATCCAACGCCGGATCCACCTCGATACTGCGGCTCAACGCCCGGCCAATCAGAATATCGGCGCCGTTGCCGATCCAGGTGGTCACTTGCTCAACCGTCACCCCTTCACGCCCCAGGGCGTGCATGGTTTTATCCGCCGCATCCGCCAAGTCCGGCACGCTGTCGAGCAGCGTACCATCGAGATCGAACGCAATGAATGTGATGCCTTCAATGTGTTTCATCTTAACGTGTTACCTTGGCCAATTCGGCACGCATCTTATCAATTTCAACTTTGTAATCCGGCTGGCTGAAAATGGCTGAGCCAGCGACGAACATATCGGCACCCGCTTCTGCGATTTCACGGATATTATCCACTTTCACGCCGCCATCAATTTCCAGACGGATCGCACGGCCTGACGCATCAATGCGCTGGCGCACTTCACGCAATTTATCCAATGTGCTTGGAATGAAGGATTGGCCACCAAAACCTGGATTCACGGACATCAACAAAATCATGTCAACCTTGTCCATGATGTAATCTAAGTAGTGCAGCGGTGTCGCAGGGTTAAACACCACGCCCGCCTGACAGCCACACTCTTTGATCAACTGCAAAGTACGGTCAAGGTGATCCGTCGCTTCTGCGTGTACAGTGATCATGGTCGCGCCCGCTTTAGCAAAATCAGGAATAATGCGATCAACCGGCTTCACCATCAGGTGTACATCAATCGGCGCGGTGATACCGTAGTCGCGCAACGCTTGGCAGATCGGCGCACCAAACGTCAGGTTCGGGACGTAGTGATTATCCATCACGTCAAAATGTATGACATCAGCCCCCGCAGCCAATACTTTCTCTACATCTTCGCCAAGACGCGCAAAATCTGCAGATAATATCGATGGAGCGATCAAAAAGTCCTTCATGTTCAGCCTCTATTCGGTACATACGAAAACGTTATCGGAAATCGCGGCAATTCTACCCGATCCCCCTAGCGATGTCTTAATCGTTTTCAGCCGAGATTTCAAACAAGAGCCGCTCAACTAGACTGGAAGAAAGACAAAAGGAGCGCCTATGCGACAATCAAACCGCCCGTTACCGTCATTACGTCAGGTACTCAAAAGTGTGCTGGGTGCCTTACTGGGCGTGCAATCGGAACACCATCGGCAAGCGGATTTTAGCCAACACCGAGTCTGGCCGTATGTGGTCATCGGTGTACTGGCCATTGCGCTGTTTGTCGGAATATTAGTGGCGATCAGCCAATGGGTTACTGCGGGGGCGTAAATAGGAATGGGGATGTATCGTTGAGGTTTGAGGTTTGAGGTTTGAGGTTTGAGGTTTGAGGTTTGAGGTTTGAGGTTTAAATTGAACACCATGAACATCAAGCACGATAGAAACAAAAAAGACGCCAGAATATGGCGTCTTTCGATAATCACATCAGGATCATTTTTCTGCGGGTTTAAACAACGCCAACAGTTCATCGACCTTATTACGCCCACTGCCATTGCGACTAATGGTGCGCTTCACTTTCACCACTGACAGATCCGCACCGTGGTACAGGCGACGGGTCAACGTGGTGTCATGGTTCGAGATCAACACCGGAATATCACGCTCATTTGCCGCACGCTCTGCGGCATCGGCCAAGGCGGCTTGATCATCCAAGCTAAAACCATTGCCGGCGTACGAGGTGAAGTTTGCGGTTGTAGATAACGGCGCATACGGTGGATCACAGTAGATCACACAACCCTTACGCGCACGGGAAAAGGTCTGTTGATAGCCTTCACACACAAACGTGGCACGCTTGGATTTTTCCGAGAAGTAGTACATTTCATCTTCTGGGAAGTACGGTTTTTTGTACGAGCCAAACGGCACATTAAAGCCGCCTTTTTTGTTATAACGGCACAAGCCATTAAAACCATGACGGTTCATGTACAAAAAATACAGTGAGCGGGTATAAGGATCATCCGTGCGGTTAAACGCATCACGGATCTCAAGATAAGCGCCTTTCTGATTATATTCTTGGGTAAAAAGCGCCTTGCTGTCGCGAATATACTGTTCAGGTTGCTCTTTGATAATGTTATACAAGTTGATCAGATCCGGATTGATATCCGCCAACAGGTACTGTTCAAAATCTGTATTCAAAAAGACAGAGCCGGCCCCGACAAAAGGCTCGACCAATTTACGCGCAGGTGGCAGATGGCGCTCGATTTCCTCAACCAGAGAATATTTCCCCCCAGCCCATTTCAGGAATGCACGATGCTTTTTCATTCAGCTGACCACCAATACCGACTTTGTAACGAAAGGTGGCGGATTGTACACCATTTCCTATCGCTACTGATACCGCTAACAGGGAAATATCTCAGACGCTCGGCAGTTATTTTGCCCGGTCCATTTCACGGTGAATTTGCCCATAAGACTTCACCCACGGTTTCAAGGCACGCACGTTGGCAGGCAAGCGCTGCTCGGCTTGACGCGCCGTTTGCATATCCGGGTAATTGCCCGTCACAATGATGTACCAGAGGCGATCGTTACGCAGGGTCTCATACGCGACAGCTAAATCGTGGATTTCATATTCATCGATAAAATTACGCGCAACGGCGATCGACTGCATGGCCGCGAGTTGCAAGGCGTAATGTGCCGGTGGCACATCGCGTAACTCATGCCCCAATTCAACCCGGCTAACCGGCTCGGTCACGGAGATCACAGGCGCAGGTGTCGTTTTAGGTTTAGGCTCCGGGGCGGGTTCCCGTGCCGGTGTGGATGCCGGAACTGACTCCGTCGATTCCGTCGCAATACCGAGTGACGCTGACGCGGGAGTCACGACCGTTGCCCCCGCTGACGGCGATTGAAGGGCCGCCGCACGCTCGCCGCTGCCGCCGATCTGCTGCTCATCCAACATGGCATCCACCACATCCGACGGCACCACTAAACGCGGGTTGTCATCACTGCGCCCGACCGTTAACCCTTCTAAACGCACCTCGGGAGGCAAACTGGTACTGTCATCCTGCACTGCAGAGGCGCCAATCGATAACGCGGCGCTGTCGTCAGATCCAATGGTGTGGGGCAATGCGGTTATTTGTTCGGATTGCGGCCCTTGATCCTGCACCGGCGTAGTCACTGCAGTGGGAGTGGGATCTGTCGCCTCAGGAGAAAGTAACCACCACCCCATCCCGACAGCAGACAACGCCATCACACCGATAAGCACAGCTAACGGGAATGGGCGACGCGTACGTTGTGCATCCATATTCTGAGAGTCTCCCTGTTCTAACTTCATCAAGGCACCAGGCCAAGGGGCACATTGGGTGATACGTGCTTTGGTGGCACGTCGCTGCTGGACATCCTCGTCACCTTTTGTCACACACGCATCGACGAAGGCCACGGCTTCCTCACCCGACAGCGGGATGATCTCGACATCCAATGCGCGAGTGTCTTGCCCGTGGATGATTTTTTCCAGATACGTATCCAGTCGGCCGGGGTAACCAAACAACAGCACATTGATTTGCCAATGTTTCAGCTCACGCGCTCGCTGGACGAGCGCCCACAACTCCGCCACGATAACCGGACTTAAATGGTGGGCGTCATCAATGACAATCACCATATTGACCGCAACATGCGAAAAAATCCGCTCTATGCTGTCGACGATGGGATCGTGTTCATTAAATACCGCTTTGGGCGCCAATTGCTGTAACAGGAAGGTTCGGTGTTGCGCGTCGGTTTGCTGGGGATGACACAATAATAAGGCTTGTTGTGGCACAGCCGCCCATTGTTCGAGATAACGTTGGGAGAGCCATGTTTTTCCTGCCCCTTCCGGGCCAGTCACTTGGATCAGGTTGGTACTAAAACGGGTGAGAAATTGCAGGCGAGAAAGCAACTGGATCTGAGACTCCAGATCCAGCGCATAAGGAAAAGCACCCGTACGCATCAGAACGAACAGCGTTAGGCGGTAATAGCCTGACGCAAGACGGTTTCTGGTACCCCAGCCACCACTTGCGCACGACCAATCGCAGTGGGCAGGATCAAACGTAACTGGCCAGCCAGCACCTTTTTATCCCGCATCATATGTTTCATGTAGGCATCAAAAGACATGCCCTCAGGACCCCGTACCGGTAACTGCGCTTTTTCCAATAAGCGGATAATGCGCACGACGTCGTCTTCTGAGAGCAAACCCTGCAATTGTGCCGTCCGTGCAGCCTGCACGGTGCCAGCGGCTACCGCTTCGCCGTGAAGCCAGTTGCCATACCCCATTTGTGCTTCAATCGCATGACCAAAGGTATGACCCAAATTCAATAATGCGCGCACACCGGATTCTTTTTCATCCGCTGCAACCACATCAGCTTTGAGCTGACAACACCGCTTGATCGCATAGTTGAGTGCTTCCGCATCCAACGCCTGCAATTTTTCGATGTTCTGCTCAAGCCAAGCAAAGAACGGCGCATCAGCGATGATGCCGTATTTGATCACTTCCGCGATACCCGCCGCAAATTCACGGGCAGGCAACGTATGCAAACACTGGGTATCAATCACAACCGCTTGCGGCTGGTAAAACGCCCCGATCATGTTTTTACCCAACGGATGGTTCACGGCCGTTTTTCCACCAACGGAAGAATCGACCTGTGACAACAACGTTGTCGGGACTTGTAAAAAATCAACACCACGGTGAAAACTGGCCGCCGCAAAGCCGACCACATCGCCAATCACGCCGCCACCGAGCGCTACAATCACCGTATCACGGCCATAATTGCCTTCCAGCAAAAACGTCATGATGTGGTTGAATGTATCGAGGGATTTGTACTGCTCTCCATCAGGCAATGACAGTAACGCAATGTCACGGCATAAGCCTTGTAACGTATGCATGACCTGATCGGCATAAAGAGGGGCAACCGTTTCGTTGCTGATCACAACAACGCGTTGCTTGGCAGATAGTGCGGGGGAAAATAACGCCGGGTTATTAAATAACTCGGCGCCAATGGAGATGGGGTAACTTCTCTCTCCGAGATCGACGGTGATCCGTTCCATGGCCAGCCTCTCTGTTTTTTAGATTAACGCTCTTCAAGCATCTTGATGATTTGGTTAGCAACTACTTTCGCACTCTGATCGTCAGTACGTACGACATAGTCAGCCACTTCTTCATACAGGGGATTACGCTCGTCAGCCAATGCTTCCAATACTTCACGTGGTGTATCTGTTTGTAGTAAAGGACGCTTTTTATCACGCTGAGTACGTGCCAATTGTTTCTCGATCGTTGTTTCAAGGTACACAACGATACCACGAGCAGACAGACGGTTACGGCTTTCTTTGCTTTTCACTGAGCCCCCACCCGTCGCAAGTACAATGCCTTGCTCCTGAGTCAGGTCATCAATGACGCCTTCTTCACGGATACGGAAACCCGCTTCGCCTTCAACATCAAAAACCCAGCTAATGTCTGCGCCTGTGCGATCTTCAATCTCAGTATCAGAGTCAAAGAATTCCATATGCAGCTGCTGAGCAAGGTGTCTACCGATGGTACTTTTGCCGGCACCCATTGGGCCGACCAGGAAAATATTTCGTTTTTCAGCCATTTTTAGCAAATTTTACGCGCGGTTAATAAAACGACACCGCCCGCAGGCTTTCAATAAACAAGCCCGAGGCGCCAACTTCCTCACTTTTAATTCGTGATAAGACCGAAAATTATCTCAGGACAAGACTGCCTTTGGCAATAGCTAGGTGGGGATTTATTCTCCCCGAGGGCACAGAGGTTGCCTGTACGCCCCGGGTTGAATCAAAATATCTTACTGATAGACGATCTTAGGTGTGACAAAAATAAGCAGTTCGCGCTTCGCCAATTCATCCAATTTGTGACGGAACAAGGCGCCCAATACCGGTAAATCACCCAATAGTGGGACTTTACGAACTGAATTATTCAATGAGTGCTGATAGATCCCCCCGAGCACCACTGTTTCACCATTGTTCACCAACACTTGGGTACCGATACGCTGGGTACTGATGGCAACCGCTTCACCCGTCCCCGTTTGTACGGTTTCCCCTTTACGGTCTTGGGTCACGACCAAGTCGAGCACCAATTTACCGTCAGGCGTGATTTGCGGCGTCACCATCAAGCTCAAGACCGCTTTCTTGAAGCTCACAGACACCGCACCGCTTGATGACGCTTCAAGGTAAGGAATTTCAGTACCCTGCTCGATATACGCCATTTTCTTGTTGGTGGTCATCAGTCGAGGACTTGAGATAATTTCTGCTTTCTGTTCAGACTGCAATGCAGACAATTCCAAATCTAGCAGAACATCGCCAATTTTGGCCACTTGGAATGCAATGCTTGAGGCACCCGCTTTGGTTGCCGCCAAGTTCACGTTCAAGAAATCATCGACTGTTGCACCATCTTCCAGCAAACCGGCAGAGTTAAGGTTACTTTCGACCGAACCACCAATAGTGTTGTTGCCGTCGGTGCTTAAAATACCCCAACGTACGCCCAGTTCATCGATATCCCCTTCATCAATGGTCACGATACGTGCTTCAATCTGTACCTGCTTCACCGGCACATCCAACGCCGTCACGATGTCGCGAATGTTATCCAATACTTCAGGAATATCATTGATAATTAATGAGTTAGTACGTTCATCAATGTGCAGCGAACCGCGATCAGACAACATGCTCACATCGCTGTCGCCTTCGCTCATTAACAGCTCACCCAGCTCGCTCGCTTTGGCATAGTTAATGGTAATGATTTCAGATCGCAGTGAAGACAACTCTTCTTCTTTACGCTTGGCTTCCAGCTCCTGACGTTCATTGCGCGCCAGCTCTTCTTTCGGCGCAATCATCACGACAGAGCCTTGCTCACGCTTGTCCAGGCCTTTGGCGTCCAAAATGATATCCAGCACTTGTTGCCAAGGCACGTCATCCAAACGCAACGTCAGGTTGCCTTCAACAGTATCCGAAACCACCAAGTTGAAATCGTTATATTCCGCAATCAGCTGCAAGACGTTACGCACGGGTACGTCCTGGAAGTTGATCGAGATCGGTTTGCTGTTATAGGTGATTTTTGAGGCGTTCTTTGCTGCGGCTTTCTTCGCCGGCGCCTGAACGCGCACTTCTAACAACTTACCCTTCGACGTGTAGTCGTACTCAAAGCCGCCATTCATGGTCAAAACCAAACGCACGCCCCGATCGGTACGGAACGATTCCACCGTGTTCACGCGGGTTGCAAAGTCTTTCACATCGAGCACATAAATCATGTCATCGGCGATATTGGTATCGTGCAATTCCACATACAACTGCTTCCCTGAACGACGCATGTCCACCACTGAACGGGTGTCACTGAGTTCCACTTTGAGTATGCCGTCTCCCTTACCATTACGGGTAAAGTCAAGATTCTTCACTTGATTGGCGGTGGCGGCAAACGCAGCAGAAGAGCCTGCCGTTAACACCAAGAGCAACAGCCAACTGAAGCCGAGTTTCCAGAACCCAAAATATTGCGATGCTTTCCTTGTCATAATTTCATTCTCTTCACTAAACTGCCTTGTCCTGCTTAACCAACGTAAGTTTCATCGGCCGTTTCAGCCAACATCCCTCGCCATCCGGCAGAATCTCCTCGATGTCAATACTCTTCGGGCTCACCTTTAAAATCTTCCCATGATTCAGGCCGAGGTAATAACCTTCTCGCACTTTTATCAGTTTGCCTTCCGGTGTGTACACCAATCCCCAAAGCAGATTATTGTCACCCATTACGCCACGCATACTCAGTTGGCCTAACGGGAAACTTTCCAGTGGTGATTGTTGTTTTCTTGGGGCGGGCTGCCAACAAGCATGCGCCTCCCCCTCTACGGGCTCCCCCCGCTCCGGACGCGGTTTTAAAAATGGCACCCGTGAACTGGTCATCACAAACGCTTCCGCCATAAACGCGGACTGCTCAGCGAGCGGCTCCACATCGGCTTTAGCCTGTTCATGCGCCTGTGCAATAAACTGTGAAATGGAGTCATCATTAGCCTGACACCCCATGAGCAAGCTCACCAATACGGTTAAACTGGCTGCGCGTACCCTGCTCATTGTTCCCCCTCAACCGATGTGGTACCCACCGGCGCTTTAAAGCGATAGGTTGTTGCTGATACTTTTAGCGATAACAATTCGGTACGCTCAGTCATGCGAGAGGCATGACCACGCCCCGTGTTCTTGGTGCGCTCTAAATCAATGTCATTCAGTGTCACGATGCGGGGTAAATGCGCAATATCGGCAGAAAAGTTGCCGATATCTTCGTATTTCCCGGTCAACACAATGCTAATCGGCAGTTCAAAATACAGTGGATGCTCAACCCGTGGCGCCCACTCAATACGCTGAAATTCCAAGCCGTTACGGATACCGATATCATTGACATCCGCCAACAAGCTGGCCAGTTCTTCTTCTTCCGGTAGCTGCTCAACGACGTGCTGATAGCGATCTTTGAGCTCTTCAATCTGCTGCTTCACCTGCGGTAATGCCGCCACTTGATTCGCCCGGCGGGTCACTTGCTGACGCAATTCCACTTCCGTTTGCTTAAAGCGCTCTAACTCATCTTGCATCGGCGACAGCCAGTACCAATAGCCGATCGCGGCAATCAACATGGCGAACAGCCCGGCCACCAAGGCTTGCGCCTGCAGAGGCCACTCAGTGATTTCGTCCAGTTCAAGATCTTGCCAATTACTCATTTACGCCTCCTTGCTGGTTAGCTTGCAGGTCGTGGGGCTGCGCCTGCGACGACTTCGCGGCGACCACGTCAGGCGAAAGCAATGAGAAAGAAGCCTTAAACTCTTTCTGTTCCTGCGGTTTGTCTTTGTTCACAACGATCGAGTGCATGCCCACCTGTCCCAGCCACTCAGACTGTTCACCGTTAGACAACAAGGTCGCTAAGCGGCCATTAGAATCCCCGATCCCGTTGATTTTCACATGACTGCCGGCCATGGACATGTCGTCCAAGTACACCCCTTGTGGCACTACACTCGGCAATAAGCTGAGCAAACGTGTCACGTGGTTGCGGCCTTTTTGAATATCAGTGATCACCGCCAAACGCTTAATCAGTGCATCCCGCTGGCGATCCAATTCAGGCAACAGAGCAAGGCGTTTTTCTAACACCGCCACCTCTTGTTTGAGCTGCGCATTTCGCGCTTGCTGAATGTCTTGCTGACGCCCAATTAAACTGCTGGCAAGCCAAAGCGCCAGTAATGCACAACCTGCACTACCGGCTAAAAGGGTCCAAAATCGTTCCTGATGGCGTTTCTTTTTTTCATCACGCCAGGGTAATAAATTCAGTTTTGCTATCACGACGACTCCCCTCCTCGCAGCGCCAAGCCTGCCGCAACGGCATACTGACCGAAACTGCCTTGCTCTAGCGCTATCTCCATTTTCTGATCGCGTTCAAACGAGGCGAAGGGATGTAACCAACGCACTTCCAACCCTAACATGCGCTCTAGCATGTCGCTGACCACCACACTTTGTCCGCCACCACACAACCATAACCCTTGCAAGGTCGCGCGAGGATGGGTGGAGTTATACAGCTGTAACTGACGCTTCAAGCCATCCACCAATTGCTTGGTAAACTGCTCAGCCTGTTCAGCAGAAACCGCTAAGCGAGGACTCTCGTCATCATTTTTGTGCATATCCACACCTTGCAATGCCTGGCAACCAAAGGCCAGCTCACGGTGATACGCGGCGCTGCCAGCAGGCTTCACACAAAACTCGGTGCGCGATTTGCCTACATTCACCACGCCCCACTGACCGGACATGTTCTGCTGCTCTGCAATATATTCTTCGAGCCATAACAGGGCATGGGTTTGCAACTCAACCACTTTGGGCGTCAATTTCGCTTTGCGAATCGCCTCAACACGGCTATCAACGGTTTCACGTCGTGCCGCAAACACTTGAACCGGTTGGGTCTGCGCGGGCTGAGAAAAGGATTGTGAGGCCAAAGGAAAAAAGTCTAAGCGTAATTCTTCGATGGGAAAGGGAGATGACGCACTCAGCGCTTGTTCGACCGCAAACACCGACTCATCGTCACTCAAGTTAGTATCCAACTGAATGACCTTGCTGATCACGGCGCTGTCTGGCAGCGCGAGGACAACGTTCTTTGCCCCAAACGGTAAACTCTTTTTTAATTTACGCATTGCTGACAACAAGGCAGGGGTGTTCACGCTATGCTGCTCGTTAACAACAGATGCCGGTAACACCACCTCGGCAAAGGCCGCCAATTCCAGTCGCGCCTTCTTCTGTCGTAACACCACCGCTTTGACGCTGTGGTGACCAATATCAATCCCAATTGTTAGTGGGTTCCGAAACATACCGTGCTATGCTCCCTTTAGACGGAAAAGCAAAATTGTTACTTAAATCAAACACCAAGTTATAGCGTTAATTTTCCATAGGTTACCTTTATACTCTTGGTTGCAGTATATTGAACGCTCGAATGTTGGTGTAACGGGAAATCTCAAGTGAAGTTCATAAAGCGGCTACTCATTTTTGCATTGATTTGCATTATTCTTGGAGTCACCACAATTTTTGGCTTTTATCTTTATGTAAAGCCAGAACTCCCAAATGTGGCAACGTTAAAAAATGTTGAATTACAAACTCCGATGCAAGTTTTCAGTGCGGACGGCAAACTGATCTCACAATTTGGTGAGAAACGTCGCATTCCGCTCCCCCTTAATCAAATCCCCCCACAATTGATCCATGCGATTATTGCTACGGAAGACAGTCGTTATTACGACCATCCGGGCATCGATCCGATCGGGATCGCACGTGCCGCGTTCGTGGTCGTGACGTCAGGGTCGGCGAAACAAGGGGCCAGTACCATCACGCAGCAGCTCGCGCGTAACTTCTTCCTCTCTAATGAGAAGAAGATCATGCGAAAAATCAAAGAGATTTTTATCGCAATCCACATCGAGCAATTGCTAACAAAAGACGAAATCTTAGAGTTATATCTCAATAAGATTTATCTGGGTTACCGCGCCTACGGTGTCGGGGCTGCCGCACAAGTCTATTTTGGTAAAGAAGTCGGCCAGCTGACACTCAGCGAAATCGCAATTATTGCCGGTTTACCGAAAGCCCCTTCTACCATGAACCCTATCTATTCGGTGGATCGTGCCACTACGCGTCGCAATGTGGTACTCAGTCGTATGCTGGATGAAGGCTACATCACGCAGAGTGAATACGACCAAGCCCGTAATGAGCCAATTGTGGCTCGCTACCACGGTGCTGAGATTGAATTAAGCGCCCCTTACTTTGCCGAACAAGCCCGTTCATGGATGGTGGAGCGCTACGGCGATGCGGCCTACACCTCGGGGATGCGTATCTACACCACCGCTGATTCACGCATGCAAATTGCCGCACAACAAGCGGCCATCAATAACCTGCTGGGCTATGACCAACGCCACGGTTTCCGTGGTGCCGTTGAAACCTTATGGAAAAAAGGCCAACCTGCTTGGCAAGCCAGCGACATTGCTGCACACCTTGCGAAGCAACCGACCTATGGCGATTTAATGCCGGCAGTCGTCACACAGGTGAAAGGCAAAACCGCCACGGTACAAGCCAAAGATGGCCAAACCCATACCCTTGAATGGGATGGTATGAAGTGGGCACGTAAGTTCATTTCAGACAACCGTCAGGGACCGGCACCGAAGTCAGCGGCAGATATTCTCGCGACGGGTCAGCAGATCTGGATTCAGCCTAAAGGTGAAGCATGGGTACTGAGTCAGGTACCGGATGCCAATACCGCGTTTGTGGCCATGTCGCCACAAGACGGTGCGGTGAAAGCCATGGTGGGCGGTTTTAACTTCATTCATAGCAAGTTTAACCGTGCCACGATGTCTATTCGCCAAGTGGGCTCGGCCATCAAGCCGTTCATCTACTCGGCCGCACTGGATAACGGCATGACGCTGGCGACCTTGGTCAACGATGCGCCGATTAACCGTTGGGATCAGAGCATGGGCACCGCATGGCGTCCGAAAAACTCACCACCGACTTACAACGGCCCTACCCTGCTTCGTCAAGGGTTAGCGCAATCCAAGAACGTGATGGCGGTCCGCGTGCTGCAAAGTGTGGGCTTAGATGAAACCATCAACTACCTCACCCGCTTTGGTTTTAAAAAGAAAGATTTGCCACGTGCAGAACCACTGGCACTGGGTGCAGGTAGCCTGACGCCGGTTGAGGTGGCCCAAGGGTATGCGGTCTTTGCGAACGGCGGTTACTACGTCAAACCGTTCTTTATTGAGCGTGTCGAAGATCCGTATGGCAACGTGGTATTCCAAGCCAATCCGAGCATTGCGTGTAACAGCGAATGCCGTCGTGAGCAGACGGCTAACGGCCACAGCGTGGCACCTACCCATAGCGAATCAAGTAGCGCATTGGATGATATTGCCATCAGTGAACAGTCACTGGGTAACACGCACACGCCAGCAGCGGGCACACCAAACTATGCGCCACAAGTGATCACCGAGCAGAATGCGTTCCTTGTGCGTGAAATGCTGGAAAGTAACATCTGGGGCGGCGGCGATTGGCGTCACGGCTCTGGCTGGAACGGTACCGGTTGGCGCGCACAGAAACTGAAACGCCATGATATCGGTGGTAAAACCGGGACGACCAACAGCTCGAAAGATGCCTGGTATTCCGGCTTTGGTCCTGGGGTCGTTGCTACGGCATGGGTCGGCTTTGATGATCACAGCCGTGATCTCGGCCGAACAGCATGGAACAACAACCTCGATAAGAACCAGATCTCTGGCGGCGAAGCCGGGGCGAAAACCGCGCAACCGGCATGGATCGACTTCATGCAGCAAGCGTTGGAAGATGTCCCTGTGCAGCGTAAACAACTGCCGGACGATATCGTTCAAGTGCGTATTGACCGTGCGACGGGCAAGCTGACCAACCGCACGGATCACAGCTCGATGTTCGAGTATTTTGAAAGTGGCTCTGAACCGAAAGAGATGGTGAGTGACACCGGTGCCGATGGTATTTTCGAGTCAGACAGTTCAGACGAGCTGTTCTAAGCCGACCGTCAGGCTCGCACCGTCATAATGGTATGAGCCTCACGGCTCCAACAAAAAGAGCGCCCAAGGGCGCTCTTTTTTTATCTGTCGGTCAGCCACGGGCATCGTGCATTTAGATCGTGCTCTCAGCCTCTTCATCGGCATTTTGGGGCCACACGGCTTCTAAATGGGCCGTGATCAGGGTCGCCAACTGCTCATAGCGCCCTTTCAATGGAGACCCCGGACGATACGCCAAGGTGATCAAACGGCTTGGCACCGGATCATAGGCTTGGATATAACACACCCCATCACGCACGCGCTCATGCGGGGTCGCCAATTGCGGCAACAAAGTCATGCCACTGCCTGCCGCTACCATGTTACGCAAGGTTTCTAAACTGGTGGCGCGGAAACTGCCGTCTTCTTTCGCTCCTGCGGCAAAACAGAACCCCATCGCCTGATCCCGCAGGCAATGGCCATCCCCCAGCATTAACAGGGTTTGTCCATTTAACGCATCCATCGGTAACTTCGTTTTATCGGCCCACGGGTGGGCTTCCGGCACCGCCAATACCATCGGCTCGTGATAAAGCGGCAGTTCAATGAAGGCTTCACTTTCTTGTACGGCCGCTAAAATCACACAATCGAGTTTCCCCTCATCCAGCAACGGGACAAGCTGATGGGTTTGTGCTTCATGCAGAAACACTTCCAAGTCAGGAAAGCGGGCTTTGACTTGCGGAATAATGTGCGGCAGCAAATACGGCCCGACCGTCGGAATAAAACCAATGTGCAAAGGGCCAGACATACTCTCACCCTGATCGCTGGCCAATTCCGTCAGTACCTTCACTTCCAGCAAGATTTTTTTCGCCTGCTCCACCAGCGTTAATCCCACATCGGTAAACAGCACCTTACGGCTTGTGCGCTCAAGTAACACCGCGCCCAGCTCTGTTTCCAGTTTGCGGATCTGTCCGCTCAGGGTGGGTTGGCTGACAAAGCACGCTTCTGCCGCCTTACGAAAATGCCGATGCTCTGCCAGAGCAACCAAGTATTCAAGATCCCGAATATTCATCGATGCGCCATATTGATAGGTAAAAACTATCAAAACCATAGCAGCAAACGATTAGAGCTATCAAGTCAAAAATCCCATAATGATCACATCAACAGGGAGCAACAAGCAGTAATATCCTCCGGTTGCAATATTTACCTAACAATATTTTAAAATTTAGAGGCATTAATTATGTTCGTATCTAAAGAAGGTCAAGCAGTTCCACAAGTTACTTTCCACACTCGCCAAGGCGACCAATGGGTAGACGTAACGACTAACGATCTATTTGCTAACAAAAAAGTGATCGTATTCAGCCTACCAGGCGCATTTACACCAACGTGTTCTTCTAGCCACCTACCTCGCTACAACGAGCTAGCATCTATTTTTGCTGAAAACGGTGTCGACGACATCTTGTGTGTTTCTGTCAACGATACGTTCGTAATGAACGCATGGAAAGCGGATCAAGAAGCGGAAAACATCACCTTTATCCCAGACGGTAACGGCGAGTTCACACAAGGTATGGGCATGCTAGTAGAAAAAGCTGACCTTGGTTTTGGCCCTCGTTCATGGCGTTACAGCATGCTGGTTAACAACGGCGTGATTGAAAAAATGTTCATCGAAAACGACGAACCAGGCGACCCGTTCAAAGTGTCTGATGCCGATACCATGCTGCAGTACATTGCGCCTGAGCAGAAACTGCAAGAGTCGATCACTGTCTTCACCAAGCCTGGCTGCCCATTCTGTGCAAAAGCGAAGCAGGCCCTGATCGACAAAGGTCTACAATACGAAGAAGTGGTACTGGGTAAAGATGCAACTACCGTGAGCCTACGTGCCGTATCCGGTCGCAGCACCGTACCGCAAGTCTTCATCGGTGGTAAACACATCGGTGGCAGCGAAGAGCTAGACGTATACCTAGGCTAATCACTACCCCATAACAACTCAGGGCCTGTTCCGCAGGCCCGATGCATAAAATTGGCAACACCGAGTGGAGAGAATTCGATGAAAAACGTGAATGTAGATGTCGCCGTGATTGGTGGTGGTACCGCAGGGTTAGGGGCTTACCGCGCTGCGAAAGCCCATACTGACAGCGTCGTAATGATTGAAGGTGGCCCGTACGGCACCACGTGTGCACGCGTCGGTTGCATGCCTTCCAAACTACTGATTGCCGCGGCAGAAAGCGTTCACCACATCGAAAAAGCCCCGGGCTTTGGTATTCATCCACAAGGTGAAATCGTGATCAATGGCCGTGAAGTCATGGATCGCGTGAAGCGTGAACGTGACCGCTTTGTTGGTTTTGTGCTGGAAGGGGTGGATGAAATTCCGGCTGAAGACAAACTGTCTGGTTACGCCGCTTTCGTTGATGACAACACACTGCAAGTTGATGACCACACCCTTGTGCATGCAAAACGCATCGTGATCGCGACCGGTTCGCGTCCGGCTTACCCGGCGGTGTGGAATGAATTGGGCGATCGCCTGATCATCAACGATGATGTGTTTAACTGGGACGACCTACCCGAATCGGTAGCCGTCTTTGGCCCCGGTGTGATTGGCCTTGAGTTAGGTCAGGCACTGCACCGCCTTGGGGTCAACGTGAAGCTATTCGGTCTGGGTGGCCAAGTGGGTCCACTGACCGATCCGGCCGTCATGGCGTACGCTGATAAAGCCTTCAAAGAAGAGTTCTATTTGGATGCCGATGTCAACGTCGAAAGCATGAAGCGCATTGATGGTGAAGATAAAGTGGAAATCCAATTTATCAACCATGCGGGTGAGCTAGAAACCTTTATCGTCGATTACGTACTGGCTGCCACCGGTCGTCGGCCGAATGTCGATAAAATCGGGATTGAACACACCAGCATGACGGTGGATCAGCGCGGTGTACCTGTTGCGGATCACTTCACACTGCAAACGTCTGTGCCGTCGATTTTCATTGCCGGTGATGCCAGCAACCAGCTGCCACTGTTGCATGAAGCCGCCGATCAAGCCCGTATTGCCGGTGACAATGCCGGTCGCTTCCCGGATATCCGTGCCGGTCTGCGTCGCTCAAAAATCTCCGCAGTGTTCTCGGATCCACAAATTGCGATGGTGGGTGAAACCTACCGCGAGATCACCCAGCGTCTGGGCACCTGTGGCTGTTTCGAAACCGGTGTGGTGTCGTTTGAGAACCAAGGTCGTTCCCGTGTGATGCTGCGTAACAAAGGGATGTTGCATGTGTACGGAGAGCAAGGTACCGGTCGCTTCCTCGGCGCTGAAATGATGGGCCCGAATGCCGAGCACTTGGCGCACTTACTGGCTTGGGCGCATCAAAATAAGATGACCATTTCTGAGATGCTGGACATGCCGTTCTATCATCCGGTGATTGAAGAAGGGGTACGTACTGCCCTGCGTGATTTGAATGCCAAGTTACGTTTAGGCCCTGACATGATCAAACATTGTTTGGATTGTGGCCCAGGCTGCTAATCGCCATTGAATCACTTTTTCTACTAAGCCCTCTTCTTGAGGGCTTTTTTACGTCATCCCCCACTCCCCTTACAAGGCCCTCTCTCACATACCCGGCACACATGCTATGCTGTGCCCTCTCACGTTATTTGACGATCTCTATTAAGGAACCGACATGGGCTGCCGCGCCTGTTCATCCTCAATTTTCATGCAAAAACTCGGTCGCTGCCGACGCTGCATGATCCAATTAACCATCGCCAGCCCGCTCTGTTGGCTGATCTGGGGGTTGTTTTACGCCCACCGCGCCCACACCGTCGAAGCCATTACGCTGTTTGTGGCCGCCTGCAGTACCACCGTTTTGCTGCTCGCCCACCTACTACGTGCCAAGCAGATCCGCACGCAAAAAAAAGGTTCATCGCGGATAAGCGGGAACTCAAAACAAAAACGGTAGTAAGTGATAGAGTTTTATCGCCAAACAAAACCAACACAAACTACCGTTTTCATGCCGAATCATACTTTCCTATCTTCATTCTGGGAAGGCTTTCAGATAGTAAAGTCTCATCAGACTGCATCACTTATTACGCTCACGCTTGAACCTCACTCTATCGCAAAGTGCCCTTGCGGACTTAATGCTCAATCCGTGCATGAGTACCAATGGCGTAACGTGAAGGAAGCAACGCTGCTTGGAACGCCAGTTGAACTCTTTGTTCAAACTCGGCGGATTAAATGCAGTCACTGCGGTATTAGAACGGAGCGATTATCTTGGCTGGAGCCTTATGCTCGTATCACCAATCGCATGCGAAGTTATATCGAACAACTGCTGCCTCTTTTGCCGATCAAGCATATCGCCGAGATGACAGGAGTGCATTGGCACACCATCAAAGAGATAGATAAGCGCCGGCTTCAACAAGTGGTACCTCAAGTTAAATGGGGTGAATTGAGGCAACTCGTCATGGATGAGTTCGCCATTTTTAAGGGGCACCGCTACGCCACTGTCATTGCAGATGCGAAAAGTCATCAGGTTATCTGGATTGGTCTAGGTCGCAGCCGCAAAGATATACGACCATTCTTCGAGTTGTTAGGCGAACATGGCAAGAATATCGAAGCGGTAGCCATGGATATGAATACGGCTTTTGATCTTGAGGTTCAAGCGCATTGCCCAAATGCACGTATTGTTTATGACTTGTTCCACGTTGTAGCAAAGTTCGGTCGAGAAGTGATGGATAGAGTCAGAGTCGACCAAGCCAATAAGCTAAAACATGATAAGAAAGCGAGGCAATG
The DNA here is from genome assembly GCF_059941365.1 of Photobacterium sp. 270122K. Classification (NCBI taxonomy): domain Bacteria; kingdom Pseudomonadati; phylum Pseudomonadota; class Gammaproteobacteria; order Vibrionales; family Vibrionaceae; genus Photobacterium; species Photobacterium sp. 270122K. Next base: position 182,173 of record NZ_JBPOEN010000009.1, on the reverse strand, counting down.
GGTAAAGCGGTCACGCTGGGTATTATTGAAAAATAGAGATAATTTAAATACACAGCAGAACAGCTATCTCAATGAAATATTGGAGATAAATAAGGACTTGATGACGACCTATGTATTGGGCGCACAGTTGAAGGAACTCTGGCGTTGTGAGTCAGAGCATCAGGCAAAGAGCTTATGGAAGGTGTGGTGGGCTCAAGTCAATGAAAGTGGAATTAAACCCCTACAAGAGTTTGCCCGAAAGCTCAGTCCTTACCTTCATGGGATTACCGCTTCAGCACGCTATCCGTTGAACACCTGTACGCTTGAAGGGATCAATAACAAGATAAAATTAATAAAACGGATGGGCTATGGTTACCGAGATACCGATTACTTCTTCTTAAAGATCAAAGCGGCTTTCCCCGGAAAGCCGCGATGAACCAAAAAAAAGCCCGCCACTGAGGGCGAGCTTCATCAACGCAGTCTCAAATACTAGCCATCGAGCGTATTCCGATCAGACGTCCACTTTTACACTGGCATCATTGCGTTCAGTCAAGCGCATCTGCGCCTGATGAATGGCATGCGCCACTTGGAACGGTGCAACGCCGCCTAAGGCACTGCGTTTTTCCAAACACGATTCGATGGTCAAGATCGGGTACACATCCTCCTCGATCACTGGTGAGAACGTCTGCATCTCAGCCAACGACAACGCTTCTAACGCACAGCCTTTAGCAATTGCAGCCACCACCGCCACACCCACAATATGGTGTGCTTCGCGGAATGGGATCCCTTTTGCAACCAAGTAATCGGCCAATTCAGTCGCATTGGAATAGCCTTGCATCGCCGCTTCCAACGTCCGTTCGTGATTAACCTGAATCCCGTCAAAGCACAATGCGGCCATTTCCATGCATTCGTACCAGCTGTCTAACGCATCAAACAAGCCTTCTTTGTCTTCCTGCATGTCTTTGTTGTACGCCAGCGGCAGTGCTTTCACGGTCATCATCATGCCCGTCATCGCGCCATAGACGCGACCACATTTACCACGAATTAACTCCAACGCATCGGGGTTTTTCTTTTGCGGCATTAACGACGAACCCGACGTCACGGTATCGGCCAATTCAATAAAATTGGACTCGCCCGAATTATAGAAAATCAAATCTTCCGCCATGCGCGACAAGTGCAACATCGAAATCGATGCTGTCGACAGCAGTTCCATCACGTGATCACGATCAGAGACCGAATCCAGACTGTTACGGGTCGCACGGTGAAAGCCCAAGCTGTGTGCCAAAGCTTCTCTGTCCATCGGATAAGCCGTCCCCGCCAAGGCTCCCGAGCCTAACGGACAGGTATCCAGACGTGCCAGCGCATCGTGCAAACGTGAATAATCACGTTCAAACATTTCCACATAAGCCAAACACCAATGGGCAAACGTCACCGGCTGCGCCCGCTGCAAATGGGTATACCCCGGCAGGACGGTGCCTTGGTGATCACGGGCAACCGAGACCAATTGCTGTTGCAAATGATCGAGCATCAACAGTAACTGATGCCCTTGCTGACGACACCACAGCTTGAGATCCGTCGCCACCTGATCGTTACGTGAGCGACCGGTATGTAGCTTTTTACCTAAGTCGCCCACTTTGTTGATCAGCTGCTGTTCAACCCAGCTGTGAATGTCTTCCGCATCCGAACGCAAGATCTGCGCAGGATCGTCCATGACCGCTAGCTTGAGCTCATTGAGCGCCAACTCCAGTGTTTGCTGCTCATCTTTGGTCAGCACATCAACGTGATACAAGGCTTTTGACCATGCGATGGAGCCGACAATGTCTTGCTCGGCCAATCGATAATCAAACCGCAATGAATCATTAAATTGCTTAAACCGCGTATCAGCGGCTTGGCTAAACCGCCCACCCCAGAGTGCCATGGTTCTTCTCCTATGCTACTTACTCAACTGACTGGTGTTGTCTTGGATCGTATTATTATGCGAATGGCAGACTTATTTTTTCAGCCCATTCAATGCACGGATACGGCTCGACAGCGAGTACAGACGGATAAAGCCTTCAGCATGGCTCTGGTCGTACACTTCATCTTCCCCGAAGGTCGCAAACTCTTCTGAGTACAGGCTGTTATCAGAACGCTTCTGTACCGCGGTCACGTTACCTTTATACAGTTTCAGTACCACTTCACCGGTCACCTCTTGCGCAATCACATCGGCCGCGGCCAACAATGACTGACACAGCGGCGTGAACCAACGGCCATCATAGACAAGGTGTGAGAACTTCAGCCCAACGGTCTGACGGAAATCAAAGCACTCTTTATCCAGCACCAATTGCTCAACCGCACGCAAGGCTTCCATCATGATGGTGCCGCCCGGGGTTTCATAACAACCACGCGACTTCATACCGACCATACGGTTTTCCACGATGTCGATACGACCGACACTGTGCTCGATACCTTTTTTATTAAGGTAAACCAACACGTTGTACGGTGACATCGCTTCACCATCTACCGCGACAATCTGGCCTTTCTCAATGCTGACCGTCACCAATTCAGGGGTGTTCGGTGCTTCTTCTGGATCTTTGGTCCATGCCCAGCACTCTGCATCCGGTTCGTTCCACGTATCTTCTAGCACACCGCCTTCGGTGGAGATATGCCAAGCATTCGCATCACGCGAGTAGATTTTGGCGCGCGAGGCACTACAAGGAATATCACGCTCCGCCAAGTAATTAAGCAGATCTTCACGGCTACGCATGTCCCACTCACGCCACGGTGCAATCACTTTTAGCTGCGGTGCCAGCGCGGCAAAACAGCTTTCAAAACGCACTTGGTCGTTACCTTTACCGGTACAACCGTGACACAAGGCATCCGCCCCCACTTCCAATGCACACGCAACTTGCGCTTTGGCAATGATCGGACGCGCCATTGACGTACCCAACAGGTACTTACCTTCATACACCGCACCGGTTTTCAGTGTCGGGTAGATATAATCGGCAACCAATTCTTCTTTAAGATCGGCGACGTAACACGCCGACGCACCGGAGGCCAACGCTTTGGCTTCAATCCCTTCCAGCTCAGCGGCACCTTGACCGACATCGGCCACAAACGCCACAACCTCACAGTCATAGTTATCTTTCAACCAAGGAATGATGGCTGATGTGTCCAGACCGCCGGAATAGGCCAATACTACTTTTTTTACCTGACTCATAATGCTCTCCTGCTTACCTGCTCGGCGATCGTCCCGCTCAGGCTACTGTCTTAAATAGTGTCTAAAAGGTTGTCTTAAAAAATGTCTTAAAAAATATCAAAAAAGGGATTTCGCATGCGCAAGACACACACTGCCGTGCGCATGCTGGGCTACACTGAAAATTTGGTCCCAATACTTTCGCCGTTAAACAGCGCGCCCAGTTTTTCCGGGTAACGCCAGGTCGCCACTTCAATCGGGCGCCCCAGTGCTTTGGCCGCCTCAAAGGCCGCGCGCACTTTGACAATCATGCCGTCAGTGATCACCGCTTGTTGGATCAGGCTTTCTGCCTTCTCTTCATTCAATGCCGGGATCAAATGCCCTTTGCCATCCAATACACCACTTACGTCAGACAGCAGTACCAATTCCGCATCCAAGGCCGCCGCCACCGCCACCGCCGCTTGATCAGCATTGACGTTCATCAGGTTCCCCGAAGCATCCAGCCCAATCGAACTGATGATGGGTAAAAAGCCGTTCGCCATGATCTGGGCCATCAAGGTGCTGTCACCCGGTGCGGCTTTTCCGACCGCCCCCAGTTCAGGATCCAATTCGGTGATAGAGCACAGGCCGCCGTCGGCCAGACTCATGCCCACTGCGGCCACACCCGCTTTCATGGCTTGGCCTTGCAGCACCTTATTTGCCGTCCCAGCCAGCGCCCCGGCGATATAGCCGATCTGATCCGCAGGCGTGACACGCAAGCCGGCTTTTTTGACCGTTTCCAGCTGCAGCTTCGCCATCAAATCATCCACCAAGTAGCCACCACCGTGCACCAATAGCAACGGACGCTGCGCTTGCTGCTGATAAAGACGAATAGCACCAAACAACTTCTCTAACGTTTCATGGCACGACAGCACGGCGCCGCCCAATTTGATGACTAAAGGACCCTGACTCATCTCGACTCTCCCAACCCTACACTAACGCGGTTAACTGCGGAAAATTGTTCCGAATATTTATGCACTGCATCGCTTGCGACGACGCCCCTTTTAATAAGTTATCAATTGCCGAGGTTAAAACAATGTGACCCTGATGTAAGTGCCAGCCAATGTCACAGAAACAAGTGTTCACAACACTCTGGATTTCAACCGGTTGATCGCCCAGCAAACGCACGGCATGTTTATCGCTGGCAGTACCATAAGCGTTGGCCATCGCCGCGGCGACCTGCGACTCATCGACGCCGTCGGCTAACTTGGCGGTGATCGTGGCTAAGATCCCACGTTTAAAGTTGCCAAGGTGCGGCGTGAAGATCACGTCTTGGCCCAAATGCGCGGCAATTTCAGGTTGATGACGGTGAGTGAAAATCCCGTACGCTTTAAAGCTCACTTCGCAAAAGCTGTTATTCATGGTCGCTTTACGTCCGGCACCGGTCACGCCACTGACCGCATTAATGACCGGCCATTGCGCGATATTGATCAACCCAGCTTCCAACAGCGGTTTTAACGCTAACTGTGCGGCCGTGGGATAACAGCCCGGCACCGCCACCAACTGCGCTTGGGCAATCGCGGCATGATTCCACTCCGCTAAACCGTACACCGCTTGGTCGACCCACGCCGGGTATTGATGAGCGAAACCGTAATACTGGGTATAGAAGCTGTCACCCTTCACCCGGAACGCACCGGATAAATCAAACACCTGACAGCCTGCCGCCAGAAAAATAGGCGCGAGATCGTGGCTGACTTCATGCGCAGTCGCCAACAGTACGATATCGGCGGTTTGTGCAATCGCCTCCGGGTTATCCAGTGGTTGCAACGGCAAATCCACAATGCCTTTCAGCTGACCGTGCAAAGCACTGATCGGGGTGTGCGCATCGGCACTGTTGGCCGACACATACAGGCCCTGCAATGCAAGGTGGGGGTGGTCATGTACCATCTTGGCCAGCTCAGCACCGGTGTAGCCGCTGGCACCTATAATCAGGGTGTTCAACATATTCGATCCGTCTTTATCTTGTGGGGAGAAGGTGTCGTTCGTGACTGTGTTCGTGTTGACAGGCAACAACGGTTGCCTGAAGGGCGCGAAACGGCGCCAAGCAATGAAGACTTAGCGTCGTCGAAGAGAGAGGGGGTAAAACGGGGTCGCTTGGCTCATGTTAACAAATTCCTCATCGAGCAAGAGTCAAACTGTTGTGGGCCATTCACATCGTTATGCGGTATAGATCCCAGCAATCAGTATTTTTATTCACATCCTATGAATTTATATGTTTACTTATTATTGCTTAACCTGTCAACCGTTGAACGGTAAATTGATGAAAAAAAAGCCATCTTTAGAGGACGGGTACCGGTCACCCTTTCGTCACGCTGACATTCAAGCAGTACAATGCTCTACCAATGACAGAAATGACAATAGATAAGACGAAACGAATAAGAAGCACGCGCATTTTGTGCTTTATTTCCACAGAGTTACGAAAATTTGTTACATGATTAATTTCAAATTATGACAAAAATCAATGCAGCGGTGTTTTCTTGGCGGTAAATACAATGGATGTTGACCTCAAAGTGGGATCACGGCTAGATTGTGTGCTTACAAGACTGTAATTGGATGTAATAAACTTACGAGATGGATGCGATATGAACGAAAAGTACAGCGCGCTGAGAAGCAATGTCAGTATGCTTGGCCACATGCTGGGCAATACCATCAAGGATGCGCACGGTGAAGAACTCCTGAGCAAGGTCGAAACCGTCCGTAAACTGTCTAAATCGGCCCGTGCAGGCAATCATGACGATCGCGCCAAGCTGATCGAAGAATTGCAAAACCTGCCGGATGATCAGTTACTCCCGGTTGCCCGTGCCTTCAGTCAGTTCATGAACCTGACCAATATTGCCGAGCAGTACCATACCGTTTCTCGCCACAGCGAAGAACATATCTGCAGCCCAGACTCCATTGATGCCTTGTTCGCGAAGCTCACCGACCAAGACGTCAGCCAATTAGATTCCCTTCAAGCGGTACGCGACCTTAACATCGACTTAGTGTTAACCGCCCACCCGACCGAAATTGCACGCCGCACCATGATCCACAAGCTGGTGCAAATCAACAAATGCTTGTCCCAACTTGAACTCAGTGAACTCTCTGCCGGTGAACGCCAACGCGTTGAGCGCCGCCTTGAGCAGCTGATCGCGCAAGCGTGGCACTCTGACGTGATCCGTCAGCAACGCCCGACCCCCTTAGATGAAGCGAAGTGGGGCTTTGCGGTGATTGAAAATTCACTGTGGCAAGCCGTACCCGAATTCCTGCGCCAGTTTGATGAAAAACTGGAGCAACACTTAGGCGAAGGCCTACCGATTGATGCCTCTCCCGTCACCTTCTCATCTTGGATGGGGGGCGACCGCGACGGTAACCCGTTTGTCACCTCTAACGTGACCCGTGAAGTATTATTACTGTCACGTTGGAAAGCGGCTGATCTGTATCTGAAAGACATTCAAGAGTTGGTAAACGAACTGTCGATGGTACGTTGTAATGATCAGGTCCGAGAACTGGCCGGTGATGAACACGAACCGTACCGTGCCCTCTTAAAAGATCTGCGCAGTAAGCTGACCCACACCCGCGATGTCTTGGACGCCCAAATCAAAGGACTGGACGTCCCAAGCTTTGGCATCATTGATCATATCGATCAACTGTGGGCACCGCTGCACGCCTGTTATCAGTCGCTGCATGAGTGCGACATGGGCATCATTGCTGACGGCCTACTGCTGGATGTACTGCGCCGCGTCAAATGTTTCGGCGTCCACCTTGTACGCTTGGATATTCGTCAGGAAAGTACCCGCCACTCGAACGTGATCTCAGAGCTGACCCGTTATCTGGGACTGGGCGATTATGATCAGTGGAGTGAGCAAGACAAAATTGCGTTTTTGGTCCGTGAACTGGCCTCTAAGCGCCCACTGTTGCCGCGTGACTGGGAACCGTCAGATGAAGTGCGTGAAGTCATTGCCACGTGCAAGGCGATTGCTGAGCAGCCTCGTGAAGCCCTAGGGGCGTATGTCATTTCGATGGCACGTACCGCCTCCGATGTGCTGGCCGTTCACCTGCTATTGCAAGAAGCTGGTTGCCCGTTCCGCATGGATGTCTGTCCATTGTTTGAAACCTTGGAAGACTTGAATAACGCCGAATCGGTCATCGCCCAATTAATGAACATTGACTGGTACCGAGGCTTTATTCAAAACCACCAGATGGTGATGATCGGGTATTCCGATTCCGCCAAAGATGCAGGCGTCATGTCTGCCGGCTGGGCACAGTATCACGCCATGGAATCCTTAGTGGCCGTGTGTGAAAATGCCAACGTGGAGCTGACCCTGTTCCACGGTCGTGGTGGCTCGATTGGCCGCGGGGGCGCCCCTGCGCATGCTGCGCTATTGTCTCAACCGCCACGCAGCCTGAAAGGCGGCTTACGCGTGACCGAGCAAGGGGAAATGATCCGCTTTAAACTGGGCTTACCGGAAGTCGCAGTGAACAGCCTGAGCCTGTACGCCAGTGCCATTTTGGAAGCAAACTTACTGCCGCCACCCGCACCGAAGCAAGATTGGCGTAAACTGATGGATGTGCTGTCAGAGGTATCCTGCGAGTCGTACCGTAACGTGGTACGCAGTAACGAAAACTTTGTGCCTTACTTCCGCGCAGCCACACCAGAACTGGAACTCGGTAAACTGCCATTAGGCTCGCGTCCCGCCAAGCGTAACCCGAACGGCGGCGTCGAAAGCTTGCGTGCGATCCCATGGATTTTTGCATGGAGTCAGAACCGCTTACTGCTACCAGCATGGCTGGGTGCAGGTGAAGCGATCCAGTATGCCATCGATCAAGGTCATGCCGCGCAGCTCGAAGAAATGTGCCGCGAATGGCCGTTCTTCTCGACCCGTCTTGGTATGCTGGAAATGGTGTTCACCAAGACCAACATGGGCATTGCGCAATACTACGATCAGCGTCTGACGGATGAATCGTTGTGGCCACTGGGTCAGCAACTGCGCGATCAGCTGCAGCGCGATATCAAAGCAGTACTTACTGTGGAAAACAGCGCGCACTTGATGGAGCAAAACCCGTGGGGTGCAGAGTCTATTCGCCTGCGTAATATCTACATCGAGCCGTTGAACATGCTACAAGCGGAATTGCTGTACCGCACCCGTCAGCAAGAGACTGTCTCTCCGATGCTTGAAGAAGCCCTGATGGTCACCATCGCAGGGATCGCAACCGGTATGCGTAACACCGGCTAATAACCCCGCGCAAGCTGTCTAAAAAAGGCCACATCATGTGGCCTTTTTTTATTCTAAAAATCCCCATTTATGCCACTTATCTCACTCTGACTCAATAATAAGACACTGGATGTTTTACGCCTCGGCTAGGGTAAAAAGGCGCTGTGTGAACACAGATGAATTTAACCTGTTTGCATAGTGAAAAAAAGCAATAGATAGACCGGCATCACAAGACGAGAAATTGGTTACATCTGATTTTCTCGATATTTCGCTCTGATATCGCTAATTTCTCGTTTGATGTGTATGCTACGTGATCTTGATCAGGCACTGCAACAATATGATTATAATAACGCCATAGAGCGGAAGGGCATTGTTCTGGCATTCACGCCTGCCTGGTTGAGTTTCTTTTTGTAGTATTTTTAACGGATAGAAGAGATGTCACTACCACACGTTATTTTAACTGTGCTGAGCAGCCGCGATGCCACAGGTTACGATATCACTAAAGAGTTTTCACACAGCATCGGTTATTTCTGGAAAGCCAGTCATCAGCAGGTGTACCGTGAGCTCAATAAGATGGCCAGTCATGATCAAGTGACGTGCAAACTGGAGCCACAGGACGGCAAGCCGGATAGAAAAGTCTATTCGATTACCGATCTCGGTCGTCAAGCCCTGTTTCAGTGGTTCCAAGAGTCAGCCAAAAACCCAACCATTCGTGATGAGTTTTCTGCCAAATTGGTGGTGTGTGGGGTCTATAACTCCACCCCAATGCAGCAGCAACTTGAAGGGTTGATTGAAGAATCACACACCTTGCTAAACCATTACAATGAGATGGAAAACGTCCATTTTGCGGATTACCGCAACATGGATCGTCAATCCCGTCTTGATCGTCTAACACTACGTCGTGCGATTCACAATCGTCAAGCATGGATTGATTGGGCGGAAGAAGTGTTGGTGGAATTAAAAGACATGGATGCGCCTGGTAGCGCCGTGGCCCTGTAATTCCTTTTTGCATGTCGCAATCATAATAAAAGCCGCAGAAATGCGGCTTTTTTTATGCTTGGCTTTCCCCTTTCGGGGAACACAATGAGGATGACAAGATTACGCTTCCTGCTCTGCGCGTACGCCAAGGGTATGGCAAATCGCGTACGTCAGTTCAGCACGGTTCAAGGTGTAGAAATGGAAGTCCTTCACCCCTTCTCGGCTAAGTACGCGCACCATGTCCATGGCATTACTCGCCCCCACCATCTGGCGGCTCAGCAAGTCATCATTTAGCCCTTCGTACTGTTTTTCCAACCAACCCGGTACTTTCACGTTATTCGCCAATGCGAAACGCTTGGCCTGTGTCATGTTCGAAACGGGTAAGATCCCCGGCACAATTTCCACATCAATGCCCGCCACGACACAGCGGTCACGAAAACGCAGGTAGCTTTCCACATCAAAGAAAAATTGGGTAATGGCACGGCTCGCGCCCGCATCCACTTTGCGCTTTAAGTTAATCAGATCCGCTTGGGCACTTTTCGCTTCAGGGTGCACTTCTGGATACGCCGCCACAGAAATATCGAAATCCGCTTCTTCACGCAGTAGCGCCACCAAATCGGCTGCATACATGTCCGGCTTTCCGCCTTGTGGTGGCAAATCCCCCCGTAGTGCGACGATATCGCGAATACCGTTATTCCAATAGTCACGGGCAATGGTACGCAGTTCATCACGCGTGGCATCGATACAGGTTAAGTGTGGGGCAGCGACCAAGCCGGTCTGATCTTTAATGTCTTTAATGATGGAGTGGGTGCGATCACGCTCCCCTGAGTTGGCCCCGTAGGTCACAGAAACAAATTTTGGTTTCAGGGTTTTGAGACGGTGAATGGATTGCCACAGCGTTTGCTCCATCTGCTCGCTGCTTGGCGGGAAAAATTCAAATGACACGTTAATATTGCCATCTAAATCAGCAATATTCTGATTGAGTACGTCCAACTGGCCTGCGTATGAATAGCCCATAATCCCTTCCTTTCTGTGTTGGCCGTTGGCCACTCCCTGAACCGTGACGCAAAACATCCGTTTAGCCGTCTATATGTCTACAGGATGTATTGTAACCAATTCAATGTCAACCTGATGATCATGAATATTTCTCAACTTGAAGTTGCAGGATTTTCACGTCAACACATAGCAAAAAGCCCGCAAAACACGGGCTTAAATCTATTATTGAAACAATCAACTAACCAAGAGAAACACGGCCGAGTGTTACCCTGCCGGCTCACTGGCATGAAGCATAACGCCCGCTATAACATGCCCGCCAATCGGTTGATATCCGACAGCAATGCCCCAGCAGTGACATCCCGCCCCGCCCCCGGACCACGGATCACCAACGGGTTTTCTCGGTACCAACGGCTTTCAATGGCAAAAATGTTATCGCACGGCAGCAGGTTCGCCAGCGCATGCTCTGCCGGCAGGGCTTCCACCCCCACGGCGGCTTTGCCATGGCGATCCAAACGCGCGACATAGCGCAGCACTTTGTCTTCTTTCTGGGCTTTGACTAACCGCTCTAACAGCAGCTCATCCAACTCGGTCGCTTGCTCAAAGAAAGCATCAAGAGAGAGTTCTGCCAAACTGGCCGGCACCAAGCTTTCTACTTTTACCTGTTCAGGCTCCAGCGCCAAACCGGACTCGCGAGCCAAAATGACCAGCTTGCGCATCACGTCACTGCCATCAAGATCATGCCGCGGATCCGGCTCCGTGAGCCCTTGTTGCCACGCCAGTTCCACCAGCTGAGAAAACGGAATACTGCCATCATACTGCTGGAACAACCATGACAAGGTGCCCGAGAATATCCCGGACAAAGCGATGATGACATCCCCGCTCTCCGACAAATCCCGCACGGTATGGTTAACCGGTAAGCCCGCCCCCACCGTCGCATTGTAAAGCCACAGGCGGCTGTTCTTGGCAAACGCATCAATCACCGCGTGATACTGCTCGCCACTGGCTGAGCCGGCCACCTTGTTCGCCGAGATCAAATGCAATCCGGCTTCCGCAATTTGCGGGTAGCGCGCCGACAATTCGGCACTGGCCGTGACATCCAATACGATCACATCGTCGTAGTCGTGGGCGGCCAACGTGTCGATCCAGGCCCCCGGTTGATAGGCTTGTGCCACATCATCAAAATGATCGAGGGCTTTCTGCGGTTCAATGCCCGCCAGATCAATCCACAATCGGCTGCTGTCGACCACCCCAATCAAGGTAAAACTCATGCCATGGCGCTTCTCTAACGCCACGCGCTGGCTGTCATACAAGCTCAACCAACGGCTGCCAATGTTACCTTTGCCACACAGCACCAAACCAATCCGTTTTTGGGCTTGGAATAAACTTTGGTGAATACGCGGCAACAGGCGATCGGTATCGGCCTTGCGCAGTACCGCCACCAGACTCAACCCAGAGCGCGATTCGGCCATGAATTCCACCGGCAGGCCTTTTAGCTGCTGATAAAAGCCGTAGCAATGAATGGCATTGTTCACTACACCCGCCCCCACGGCCGCCACCAACGAAAAACCATCACGTAAACGCAATTCCGCCGCGACACCGCTGTCTTGCAACAGAGCCAGCACACTGTTGACCACTTCACCGGTATAGGCCAGTTGGATCCGGCCTTTATCGGCTTCCACACTCTGCGCCAGCGGCTGCAATTGGGCGCGCGATAAAATACGTTCTAACTCGGCTTCCACCAATGCCATGTCGTGTGAACGGGGGATCGTCAGCGCGATCAAGCACACGTCATCCAACGACGTAATGATTTTCGCCCCACGGCCGGACGCCAACACACGTTCAACCCGGGTTGAACCGGATTCTGGCTCATGGCTACAACGCAACGTCAGATCAATCGCACTTTGTGCCACCGGCTGCAAGGTACGGCTGTGCAGCACCGGCGCAGCTAAACGGGCCAGTTCACTGGCTTCGTCTAAGCGCAATAGCGGCAGTAAACACGCATCTTCCACTTTACGGGGATCGGCACTGTAGACACCGGCCACATCACTCCAGATCGTCACGCGCGTGACATCCGCCAACGCGCCGATCACCGTGGCAGAATAGTCCGAGCCATTACGGCCCAATAAAACCGTCTCACCCGCTTGATTACGCGCCATGAAACCGGTGATCACAACACGGTGCTGATTGTGCTGAGCAAGCCGCTCTTGCAGCAAGGGCCAAGACTGACCGCGATCCACTTCCGGCTGCGCGGCGCGTTCTGCTCGCAAGAATAACCGTGAATCGACACTGGTTGCGGGCAATTGTTGTTGGGTCAGTAGCGCGGCCAGTAAACGGGCTGACCAGACTTCACCGTGACCCAGCACGCTCGCCACTTGCGCCTCGCACAATGGGCTTTCCCCCCAACGCGCCAGCTCACCGAGTTCAAAATGTAATTGTGTCAGTAAGGCATCCGCCGCTTCGCCGTCCAGCAAGCTTTCGATGAGTTGCTGCTGAAACGCGCGGATAGCTTGCAGGGTTTCATGGGCTTGTCGGCCGTCTTTCTCCAGCTGCAACACCCACTCAATCAACTGATTGGTCGTCTTGCCCGCAGCAGAGACCACCACCAAGTCATTCGCCCCCGAATACTCACGCAGGATCGTCACCACCCGTAAATAACAGGCGGGATCGGCCAAACTGCTGCCACCGAATTTATGTAATTGCCGTCCGCTTATCGCCGTCATACTGCCACCTTCTCTGCCTGTGCAAAGGCCTGCGCCAAGTCTGCAATCAAATCACTCGGATCTTCTAATCCAACCGACAACCGGAGTAACGAGGTGTTCAAACCCGCTTCGGCCTGCGCGTCATCCGACATCGCACGGTGAGTCATACTGGCCGGATGGCAAATCAGGCTTTCCGTGCCGCCCAAGGATTCCGCCAACGAGAAACACTTCAGCTCACGCACAAACGTTTCCAACTGGGCCATGCTGCCGTTAATTTCAAAACTCAGCATCGCGCCAAAGCCTTTTTGTTGCTTCAGGGCGATGTCATGGCCGGGATGATCAGGCTGGCTCGGATGGTAAAGCGTGCCCACTAACGGCTGCTGCTGAAGGTACGCTAAAATCTGGGCGCTGTTCTCTTCATGCATGCGCATGCGAGGGGCCAGAGTGCGCAACCCGCGCAATGTCAGGTAGGCATCAAACGGGGCACCGGTCGCACCGATACAGTTCGCCCACCACGCCAAGGTTTCAGCGTGCGCCTGTGTCTTAGCGATCAGCACGCCGCCGAGCACATCGGAATGGCCGTTAATGTACTTAGTGGTAGAATGGACAACAAAATCGGCACCAAGCGCAAGTGGTTGTTGGAGGATTGGCGATAAGAACGTATTATCCACCGCCACTAATGCACCGGCTTGATGGGCAGCGGCACATAACTCAGCAACATCGACAATGCGTAACAGCGGATTCGACGGGGTTTCGACCCACACCAGCTTGGGTTTTTTCGCCAATGCGTCCGCCAATGCGAGGGGATCGGTCTGATCAACAAAGCAGACCTTGAAGTCGCCTTTTTGGGCGCGAGTATCAAACAGACGGTACGTGCCGCCATAACAGTCATGCGGCGCGACAATCAAATCATCCGGACCTAATAACGCAGACACCAGCAAGTTCATCGCGGCGGTACCACAGTTGGTCACCACCCCACCGGCGCCCCCTTCCAAGGTCGCCAGGGCATCCGCCAAGGTATTGCGCGTCGGGTTACCGGAACGAGAATAGTCAAATGTAGGCACCTCACCCAACTGGGGGAAGCTGTATGTCGAGGTCAGATACAGTGGCGGTACCACCGCATTAAATTGTGTATCCGAATCGATGCCGGCGCGAACGGCAACGGTAGCAAGCTTCTGGTCACTCATATTTACTATCCTTGTAGGGTGAACCCGATGATGAATAACGATTATGCAACAACATAACCACATTCACAAAAGACGTCAACACTTCCAGACGTCTATATGTCTTTGCTTGTAGCGGTAAATCCCGCTAGAATTCAGGTCTATTACTATTTCTTCAATCTAACATCGCTGAGAAGGTTAACAATGGCAGAGTGGAATGGCGAATACATCAGTCCATACGCGGAACACGGAAAGAAAAACGAACAAGTAAAAAAGATCACGGTTTCGATCCCACTGAAGGTGCTAAAAATCCTGACTGATGAGCGTACACGCCGTCAGGTCAATAACTTACGCCACGCCACCAACAGCGAGCTATTGTGTGAAGCTTTCCTGCACGCCTACACCGGCCAGCCGCTGCCAACGGATGATGACATCCGCAAAGATCGCCCGGATGATCTGCCCGCTGAGGCCAAAAGCCTGATGGAAGAAATGGGCATCAAATACGAAGACATTAACGAATAAGTCTTCACCAAGCGATGCAAACAAAAAAACCAGCCTAAGGCTGGTTTTTTTGTGCCTGTCTGTCGAGAAGCACCGATACACGATACCCACTGCCGCCCACAAGGCCGACAAATCGCAGGCATAAAAAAAGGAACGCAATTGCGTTCCTTCTTTACGACACTCAAGCGGGCAATTACTTAGTAGTAAGAGCACCAAAACGCTTGTTGAATTTGTCGATACGGCCACCAGAGCTAACTACACGCTGCTTACCAGTGTAGAATGGGTGACATTTGTCACACACGTCTAGGTTAACGTCTTTAGTCATAGTAGAGTTGAAGACGAAAGTGTTGCCACAAGAACAACGTGCGTTTACTGGAGAGTACTCTGGGTGAATACCTTGTTTCATGGGATAACCTCAAAAGTAAGGCCGTGTCGCTCTCCCGATCCTAAGCCGGGCACCACACGTCATTAAAAAATAGTCAGTGTATTGGCAATTTCCAATACACCAAATTAGGCGGCGTATAGTAATCAATCATATTGCCAAAATCAACAAATCCTCACCGCTTTAGTCACGCCTTTGCCGCAGGCCCTTTGCCGAGGTACACTGCCCTCTCTTAGTTCCTGCTCATTTCGCGGTTTAATATGACGCCCAACATCGCCCGTGTGGCACTGCCTGTCCCTCTCGACAAACAATTTGATTACCTGATCAAAGCCGGCCAGCATCCTGTAATGGGCGGGCGAGTTAAGGTGCCGTTTGGCCGTCAACACTTAGTAGGCGTGGTGATCACGCTGACCGATCACTCCGATTTCCCACGCGAGCAGCTCAAGCCGATCACAGCGGTCCTCGACAGTGCCCCCTTGTGGCCTAAGCCATTATTCAACCTACTGACCTGGGCCAGCAGCTTTTACCAATACCCGCTGGGCGATACCTTGGCCAACGCCATGCCCGCCCTGCTACGCAAAGGCCGTGAAGCGTCACCCGCGAGTTTAAAAGTCTGGCAACTCACCGCCAGCGGGCAAGAGCAGGCGGCAACCACGCTGAAAAACGCCCCGCGTCAGCAACAAGTATTGCAGGCACTGCGCCGAGGAAAAGTGAGCCATGAAGCCTTACTGGCCGAAGACATCACTGCCGCCACCCTCACCACGTTGGCGAAGAAAGGCTGGATTGAAAGCGTCATAGAGCAACAAGCCTTGCGTCCTTGGCTGCCCGATTTTGCCGTCACCGAAGAAAAGCCCCGTCTGAATGAAGAACAGGCAGTGGCCGTGGCTGCGGTAAACGCACAAGATGCCTTTGGCTGTTATTTGTTGGAAGGGGTGACCGGTTCGGGAAAAACCGAGGTCTACCTCAATGTACTCGAACCGATCTTGGCGGCAGGCAAGCAAGCCTTGATCTTGGTGCCGGAAATTGGCCTGACACCGCAAACCATCAACCGCTTCCGTCGTCGCTTCAATGTGCCGCTCCAAACTATTCACTCAGGCTTAAACGACACCGAACGCATGGTGGCATGGCTTGCCGGACGCGACAATCAAGCGGGGATCATCATTGGTACCCGTTCAGCCTTGTTCACCCCGTTTGCGAATCTGGGGGTCATCATTGTCGATGAAGAACACGACGGCTCGTACAAACAACAGGACAGCCTACGCTACCATGCCCGCGATTTGGCCGTGATGCGCGCCAGTCAGGAACGCATTCCGATTGTATTAGGCTCTGCCACGCCAGCATTAGAAACCCTGCACAATGCCAAAAGCGGCAAGTACCATCACCTGACTTTGTCGCAACGTGCTGGTCACGCCAAGCCCGCCCGCCATGGCGTACTGGATGTCAAAGGGCTGTACTTGGAAGCCGGCTTATCTGCCCCGTTGATCGCCCGTATGCGTAGCCATTTACAGGCCGGCAATCAGGTCATGTTATTCCTTAACCGCCGCGGTTTTTCGCCGGCGGTGATCTGCCACGAATGTGGCTGGCTGGCCGAGTGTAAACGTTGCGATGCCTATTACACCTTCCACCAGCAAAGTGGCGAATTGCGTTGCCATCACTGTGCGACCCAGCGGCCGATGATGCTGCAATGTGGCCAATGTGGATCCACCCAACTGAATGCGGTAGGCGTTGGTACTGAGCAGTTAGAGCAGCAACTGGCTACCCTGTTTCCGGACTACCGCACGGTGCGTATTGACCGCGACAGCACCCGCCGCAAAGGCAGCTTGGAAAGCTACCTCGAAGCCATTCGTAACAACGAATACCAAATTTTGATTGGCACGCAGATGCTCGCCAAAGGCCACCATTTCCCAGACGTGACCTTGGTAGCCCTGCTTGATGTCGACAGCGCCCTGTTCTGTAACGATTTTCGCGCGCCTGAACGCCTCGCCCAACTGTTTACGCAGGTTGCTGGCCGTGCAGGACGCGCCAGCAAACCGGGGGAAGTGGTACTGCAAACCCACCATCCGGAACATGCCCTGCTGCAGGCGTTGCTCTATAAGGGTTACGATCACTTTGCCCAAGGGGCACTGACGGAACGCAAACAAGCCTGGCTACCGCCGTTCACGTATTTGGCCCTGTTGCGCGCTGAAGCCAACGACAATGCCTTGGTCGAACAGTTTTTCCAGCAAGTACGGGGAATTTTGGAAACCAGTCCGGTGTATGACAATGAGACTATGGTGATGGGGCCGAACCCCGCGCCACTTGCTCGCCGCGCGGGACGTTATCGCTGGCAACTGTTGCTGCAAGCGCCGAGCAGAAAGACCCTGCAGCAGTGGATCAGCATTGCAAAACCGGCAATCCAATTGCTGCCACTGGCGAAGAAAATCCGCTGGTCGATCGATGTGGAACCGCAGGATTTAACTTAAAATGAACAATGCGATACAAATCACGTGAGGGATGTAATTTATGTTGTTCTAAGCATGTTTAATCACCGGCATACCGCCTACAATAGCATGCTCGCTGTTTCAGGTATCAGCCCCGATTTGGCCATGATCCTTCAGCGGTTAAGAGAGAATTATAATAGAGAGGAACAGTAACTATGGCGACAATGAAGGATGTTGCCCAGCTCGCCGGCGTCTCAACGGCCACGGTTTCCCGTGCCTTGATGAACCCGGAGAAAGTGTCGGCCTCAACTCGGAAGAAGGTTGAGCAAGCTGTCATGGATGCTGGCTATTCACCCAATTCACTGGCTAGGAATCTTCGTCGCAACGAATCAAAAACCATCGTCACCATTGTCCCCGATATCTGTGATCCGTACTTTACAGAGATCATTCGCGGGATAGAGGAAGCAGCGATGGAGCACGGCTACCTGGTCTTGCTTGGTGACAGTGGGCAACAAAAAACCCGCGAAAATTCATTCGTTAATCTCGTTTTCACCAAACAAGCGGACGGCATGCTCCTGCTTGGCACCGATCTCCCGTTCGATGTCAGCAAACCGGAACAGAAAAACCTGCCGCCAATGGTCATGGCCTGTGAATTTGCCCCCGAGCTTGAACTACCCACTGTACATATCGACAACCTGACTGCCGCCTTTGAAGCCGTGAACTACTTGACCCAAATGGGCCACAAGCGCATTGCTCAAATTGCCGGACCGGAAGGCGCGACCTTGTGCCAATTCCGTATTCAAGGTTACCAGCAAGCCCTGCGCCGTGCCGGCGTGGAGCTCAATCCAGCCTATACCGCCAGAAGTGATTTCACCTTTGCCGGTGGTGCACGTGCGGTCACCGCGTTATTGTCACTGCCTGAGCCACCCACGGCCCTGCTGTGCCATAACGATGTCATGGCGATCGGTGCCATGCAGCAAGCCAAGCGTCTGGGTTTCCGCGTCCCGCAGGATATTTCCATTGTCGGGTTTGATGACATTCAGTTTGCGGAATATTGCGATCCCCCGTTGACCACCGTGTCTCAGCCGCGCTATGAAATCGGCCGCCAGTCCATGATGATGTTACTCGACATCCTCAGGGGCAAAGATATCGCCTCTGGCTCACGCCTGCTCGATGCGAAATTGGTGATCCGAGAAAGTGCCGCGCCACCCGCCAATTGATCCACAATGGATACATGAGCTTATGTTTTGCGCATAAGCTCACAATATCCCCCTCAAATTTCACTGACTTCTGACACAGAACCGCCCCCAGCTATAGCCAGTGATGGCGCAACTTTGTAACATAGGCCCCCCTATTCATTGATTGACCCATCATCATCGTGGCTACCAAAGATTATGTAAAACGCGGCCGTGCAGCGAAAAAAACGGCTAACCGAAAGGCCCCTGCACCGCAACGTGGTTTTCCCCTGAAGAGCACGATCATTGCGGCGTGCTGCGTCGGGGCGTTTTGTTTCGGCCTCTATTATATTTCCAGCACGCCCACGCCGGTCACACCAACGCCAACCTCGGTTGATACTCCCGTTACCCGTGCGCCCAAAGCGACCCCAACGCCTCCAGCGAAAGCGGTGACGTTACCGCCCAAACCGGAAGAAAAATGGCGTTATATTGAAGCGCTGGAAAATAAAGAAGTGCAGGTAGAAGAGAAGAAAGAACAAGCCCCTACCCGTCCTTACTTGATGCAGTGTGGCGCCTACCGCAGCAAAACGCAGGCGGATGAGCGCAAAGCCATGATTGCCTTCCAAGGGCTGACCAGCCAGATCAAGATCAGCCAAGGCGAAAAAGGCGTCTGGTACCGCGTCATCCTTGGTCCGTATCCGCAAAAGCGGAAAGCCGAGAGCGATCGTAACCAGCTGCGCCGTGTCGGGATTGAACCGTGTGCCATCTGGTACTGGGAATAACCCGATTTATCAGGCCACTAGGCCCCGCGCCCTCATGCGTAAAGGATGCTTCGGCATCCTTTTCTTTTTCTTCCCCTTGAAACCGCCTCCCCCCAACCCCAGATTAATGGGTAATACAGATCCCAGTATTCGCTGGGCAAGACTCAAAGAGGTAACACCGTGACCACTATCGTATCTGTTCGTCGAAACGGTAAAGTCGTTATCGCAGGTGATGGCCAAGTTTCACTGGGCAACACCGTGATGAAAGGTAACGCTCGCAAAGTGCGCCGTTTGTATAACAACAAAGTACTTGCAGGCTTTGCTGGCGGCACAGCTGATGCCTTCACTCTATTTGAACGTTTCGAGCGCAAGCTGGAAATGCATCAGGGCCACCTGCTAAAAGCAGCGGTGGAACTGGCGAAAGACTGGCGTACTGACCGTATGCTACGCAAATTGGAAGCCCTATTGGCTGTCGCCGATGAAACGGGTTCACTGATCATCACCGGTAATGGTGATGTGGTACAGCCTGAGAACGATCTGATCGCGATCGGCTCCGGCGGCAACTTTGCCCAAGCCGCTGCCATTGCGCTATTGGAAAATACCGATCTTAGCGCACGTGAAATCGCAGAAAAATCCCTCAACATTGCGGGCGATATCTGTGTCTTCACTAACCACCACCACACCATTGAAGAATTAGAGACTCGAGAAGGAAACGGCCATGTCTGAAATGACGCCTCGCGAAATCGTCCATGAACTTGACCGTCACATTATCGGTCAAGACAAAGCCAAACGTGCCGTGGCCATTGCCCTGCGTAACCGCTGGCGCCGTATGCAGCTCCCTGAAGAGTTGCGTGTGGAAGTGACCCCGAAAAATATCCTGATGATCGGCCCGACCGGTGTCGGTAAAACCGAAATCGCCCGTCGCTTGGCCAAACTGGCTAACGCGCCGTTCATCAAAGTTGAAGCCACCAAGTTCACCGAAGTCGGTTATGTGGGTAAAGAAGTGGAAACCATCATCCGTGATTTAACGGATGTGGCGATCAAGATGACCCATCAGCAGGCCACGGAAAAAGTGCGCTTCCGTGCGGAAGAGCAAGCGGAAGAACGCATTTTAGATATTCTGCTGCCACCGGCGCGCGACGCTTGGGGCCAGAACGAAGAAGCCGACCAAAACTCCACCACCCGTCAGTCTTTCCGCAAGAAACTGCGTGAAGGCAAGCTCGATGACAAAGAGATCGACATCGATGTCGCCGCCTCGCAAATGGGCGTAGAGATCATGGCACCGCCGGGCATGGAAGAGATGACCAACCAGCTTCAGGGCATGTTCCAGAATCTGGCTGGTAACACCACCAAAAAGCGCAAGATGAAAATCAAAGACGCGATGAAAGCGGTAACCGAAGAAGAAGCCGCCAAGCTGGTGAATCACGAAGAATTGAAAGAGCAGGCAATTTTTGCCGTTGAAAACAACGGTATTGTGTTCTTGGATGAAATCGACAAAATCTGTAAGCGTGGCGAATCGTCAGGCCCAGACGTATCTCGTGAAGGCGTACAGCGTGACCTGCTACCGCTGGTCGAAGGCAGCACTGTCTCCACCAAGCACGGCATGGTGAAAACCGACCACATCCTGTTTGTGGCATCCGGCGCATTCCAGGTGGCGAAGCCATCGGATCTGATCCCTGAGCTGCAAGGCCGTCTGCCGATCCGCGTTGAACTAGAAGCCCTGACCAGTGGTGACTTCAAGCGCATCCTGACCGAGCCAAACGCCTCACTGACCGAGCAGTACAAAGCCTTGATGGCCACCGAATCTGTCAACATCGAGTTTACTGAAAGCGGTATCGACAAACTGGCCGAAGCGGCTTGGCAGGTGAACGAGCGTACCGAGAACATCGGTGCCCGTCGTCTGCACACCGTGATGGAGCGTCTGATGGAAGAGTTGTCGTTTGATGCGACCGAAAAGTCCGGCGATAAAATCGAGATCGATGACGCTTACGTGAACGCGCGTCTGGGTGAATTGGTGGAAGACGAAGATCTGAGCCGTTTCATTCTGTAACCAGAGTGTAAACCCAATGCTATCAACGGCACGCTTGCGTGCCGTTTTTTTGTTCTCAAGCAAACTATCGGGCGATAAAGTTGCCCATTACGTCAGTTACGCCATAATAATGGTCTTCCACACTCGTTCACTGGCAAAAGTCCACACTATGAAATCATCTTCTCTCGCCATTTGGCTCGATGCTGCACGGCCTAAAACCCTGCCGTTGGCCATCGCCTCTATCGTATGCGGCAGTGCAGTAGCAGGATGGCAAGGCAGCTTTTCTGCCGTGATCGCAGGTCTTGCCCTGTTGACCGCGCTTTTACTTCAAATTCTCTCTAACCTTGCTAACGACTACGGCGATGCCGTCAAAGGCACCGATAACGACCAACGTTTAGGGCCTCAACGTGCGATCCAATCGGGGCTAGTCACGCCCAATGCCATGCGCAAAGCCATGGTGCTGAATATCGTGCTGACCATCATCAGTGGTCTGAGCCTGATCTTACTGGCCACCAACAATTTGCACGACATGCTTGGCTTTATGCTGCTGGGCGTCATGGCCATTCTCGCCTCTATCGCCTATACCGTGGGCAACAAACCCTACGGTTACCGCGGCTTGGGCGATTTATCGGTCTTGATGTTCTTCGGTTGGCTGGGCGTTGCAGGCACGTATTACCTGCAAGCAGGGCAAATTGACTCCATCATCATGCTGCCAGCCACCGCCTGTGGCCTGCTCGCCGTGGGCGTACTGAACATCAATAACCTGCGTGATATTGATAACGACCGCGCTTGTGGCAAGCTGACATTAGCGGTACGCATGGGACCGGAATGGGGCCGCAAATACCACCTGTTCTTATTGATCGGCAGCGTGATCTGTCTGGCGCTGTTTGCCGCGCTGGAAATTCACTCCCCGTTTGGCTGGCTGTTCATCTTGAGTGCCCCACTGTTGTTTAAGCACGGCAAACAAGTGATGCAATCCACCGATGGCGCCGCATTGCGTCCGATGATGGCGACCATGGTGAAGTGTGCCTTGCTGACCAACCTCTTGTTCGCCGCTGGCATGGTCTTGGCCGCGTCCTGACCGTGCGACACAACAAGGCGATGACAATCCCCGTCTTCGCCTTGTATCTGCTCCCTCTTGCTGATTATACTTCAACCAGTTAACGCTTATTCGTTGGGTATCAACCAGACCGGCGTCATAGCGATCCCTTTTCAATTGTCACAAGAAGAAGCGCGCTTATGGAATACAACACGTCCGAACTCTGCGACATCTACCTCGACCAGATCGATGTCGTGGAACCCATGTTCAGCTCTTACGGCGGTCGTAACTCGTTTGGCGGCCAAATCACCACCATTAAATGTTTTGAAGACAACGGGTTAATCAGCACAGTGCTGAACGAACCGGGGGCGGGACGCATCCTGTTGATTGATGGCGGGGGATCACTGCGCCGCGCACTCATTGACGCCGAGTTGGCACAACGGGCGGCCCACAACGCATGGGAAGGGATCATCGTGTATGGCTGTGTTCGCCATGTCGACGAACTGGATGAGCTGGATATCGGCATTCATGCCATGGCGTCCATCCCGGTCGGGGCCGATGAACAAGGTATCGGCGAAGTGGATGTAGCGGTTAACTTTGGTGGGGTCACCTTCTTGCCTGAAGATCACCTGTATGCCGACAATACCGGGGTGATCCTCTCCCCAGAGCCGCTCGATATCGACTAAGCGGTCTTACCGGATCTCAACACACAGGCATAAAAAAACAGAGCCCATGGGCTCTGTTTTTTTGCAGGCGGCTTTCGCAAGGCCCGCTGACAACGTCGAAGGCTTACTCAACGTGTTCCATTTTGCCTAGCAATGCGCGAACGCGCTCTTGCCATGCTTCATGGTCATTACGTAGCTTGTCGTTATCTTCAGACAATGCTGCACGACCAGAGCGTAGCTCTTGTGTTTCCGTCAGCAACGTCTCGTTTTGTTCTTTTAGTTCGTCAATTTCCATTTGCAGCAAAGAAATTGTATCAACAGCCATTTGTACTTTGGCTTCCAGCTTTTCCAACATTTCTAATGACATATTGTCCACCTGTATTCAGCCTATCTGTTTGCCCTAACCGTTAAGGCAAGTTCCCACAGGCACGTTTACGATTCATTACGTCTTATAATAACGAGGCCATCGCCTTCTGACACCTACAAATACCATGCTTTGCTGTAAATGGGGAAATTTTGCTCAAATTTGATGAAAATTTTGCCTTCGTCTAGCGCGGCCATCCAAAGAAGTAAAATTTTACTTTTCAAAGCATGAGGTAAAGAAGGCTTTCACAGAAAGAGATTGAAGAAATTTGCGATCAAAATCGAGGTTAATTCTTTGCCCTCGTGCTAATTTTTGTCCTGATCGTATCTCTACTTGGAGTTATCCAAGGTTTTGCCACCTTGGCATATATCCGGCCTATTTGGGTCGGATTTTTTATATCTGCACGTTGACGACAATCCTTCTCTTTTAGCCTTCCCAATCCGGGGCTGACAGCCCTTTTCCCTCTCAGATCCCCCCTCGCTCCCAGACCGTAGCACGGAAAAATTTGCGCGAACGCTCAATTTAAAAAAGACACCAATGAGCGAACGCACATTTTGTGACCTGCTCAATGTCATTCTTTGGGAGTTCGCGTAAATTAGCGCCCATAACGATGATAACAGCAACACCTCCCTACGATATTAAGACAAAAGGACTGAACCATGACCCACTCAAAACAGCATGCTTTGCTCGGTGAATGCCTCGCTGAGTTCCTCGGTACCGGATTGTTGATTTTCTTTGGCGTCGGCTGCGTCGCCGCCATGGTCTTAACCGGCGCCGACTTCGGCCAATGGGAGATCAGTATTATGTGGGGCCTCGGTGTGGCCATCGCGATTTACTGTACCGCTGGCGTTTCTGGCGCCCATATCAATCCCGCCGTCACTATTGCCCTCGCCCTTTTTCACGGTTTTGATAAACAGAAAGTCTTACCTTATATTGCCGCCCAAGTACTGGGGGCCTTCGCCAGCGCCGCATTGATTTACGGCCTGTACAGCAACCTGTTCAGTGATTACGAAGCGGCCAATAACATTGTTCGTGGTTCAGTCGAGAGCTTGGCAACCGCCGGGATCTTCTCCACCTACCCGCACGCAGCCTTGTCTTTCATGGGCGCTTTCGCCGTGGAGTTTGTGATCACCGCGGTGCTGATGTTTGCCATTCTGGCGATTGGTGACGGTAAAAACGGGGCACCACGTGGCGCAATGGGACCGCTGTTGATCGGTGTGTTGATTGCCGTCATTGGTGGCGCACTGGGTCCACTGACCGGCTTTGCGATGAACCCGGCACGTGACTTCGGCCCGAAATTCTTTGCTTTCCTTGCAGGTTGGGGCGACATGGCGCTCACCGGCGGTAAAGACATCCCTTACATGATAGTCCCGATCATGGCGCCTATTTTGGGTGCGGCATTTGGTGGCTGGTTGTACCCGAAAGCCATCGGCCTGTACCTGCCTGGCAATAACTGTACGTTGCCAAACCAGTGTGAAAAGACCGGCGATAACGAAACCGCCAACGCCTGATCACACGCTATAACAACAAAACGAAGAACAAACGACTCTACTACCCTTATACAATGACAATTAGAGGAAACCGTCATGACTACAGAGCAAAAGTACATTGTTGCACTTGATCAGGGCACCACGAGCTCACGCGCTGTCGTGCTTGATCACAACGCGAACATTGTGTGCTCGTCACAACGTGAATTCACCCAAATTTACCCGAAAGCGGGCTGGGTAGAACACGATCCTCTCGAAATTTATGCCACCCAAAGCTCCACGCTGGTTGAAGTATTGGCCAAAGCCGGGATCCGCTCGGATCAAGTGGCGGCAATTGGTATTACCAACCAACGTGAAACCACCATTGTGTGGAACAAACACACCGGCAAGCCGGTTCACAATGCGATTGTGTGGCAGTGCCGCCGTACCGCGGATACCTGTGAAACGTTAAAAGAAGCCGGTTTAGAAGAGTACATCCGTGAAAACACTGGTTTAGTGGTGGATCCGTATTTCTCTGGCACCAAGATCAAATGGATCCTCGATAACGTTGAAGGCGCACGCGAAGAAGCAGAAGCCGGTAACCTGTTGTTCGGTACCGTCGATACCTGGTTGATCTGGAAGATGACCCAAGGCCGTGTACACGTCACGGACTACACCAACGCCTCTCGCACCATGGTATTTAACATCAACACCCTGCAGTGGGATGAGAAACTGCTGAAAGCGCTCGATATTCCGCTATCGATGATGCCGGAAGTGAAATCATCGTCTGAAGTATACGGCCAGACCAACATCGGGGGTAAAGGCGGTACCCGTATTCCTATCGCGGGCATTGCGGGCGATCAGCAAGCGGCGCTGTTTGGCCAAATGTGTGTGGAAGCCGGCCAGGCGAAAAACACCTACGGCACGGGCTGTTTCTTGCTGATGAACACCGGCAAAGAAAAAGTGAAATCCAATAACGGCCTGCTGACGACGCTTGCCTGTGGCCCGAAAGGGGAAGTGGCGTATGCCCTTGAAGGCGCTGTCTTCATGGGAGGCGCGTCCATCCAATGGCTACGTGATGAAGTGAAGTTGCTGGACGATGCCAAAGACTCTGAATACTTTGCAGAGAAAGTCGGCAGTGCGAACGGCGTGTATGTGGTACCGGCCTTCACGGGCTTGGGCGCACCTTACTGGGATCCGTATGCCCGTGGCGCAATTGTGGGCCTGACCCGCGGCGTAAACTCGAACCACATCATCCGTGCCACACTGGAAAGTGTCGCGTACCAAACCCGTGACGTACTGGATGCCATGCAAGCCGATTCCACCATTGAGCTGGCGTCGCTACGTGTCGATGGCGGTGCGGTGGCCAACAACTTCCTGATGCAGTTCCAGTCTGACATCCTGAACACCGAAGTACACCGTCCCGTAGTGACCGAAGTCACCGCATTGGGATCGGGTTACTTGGCGGGTCTGGCGGTCGGCTTCTGGGGCAGTATTGATGAGCTGCAAGGCAAAGCAGAAATTGACCGTAAATTCCTGCCATGTGCCGATGACGGTAAACGGAGTCGCCGTTACCGTGGTTGGAAACGTGCCGTTGAATGCGCCAAAGGCTGGGCGGTGGAAGAAGATATCTAATCCAAGACATCTAACCCGTCTTCTCCCTCTCTCATCCATCACACGTTAAGGCCTGCTGTTGCAGGCCTTTTTTCGCTCTCACCTACCGTCTTCGTGCCGCAAAAACACGCCCCATAGGAACCAATCTTGTTTTAACGCAAACGTTTCACCGCCAGCTATGCTAGAATCGCCGCCAGATCGAGCGGGCAGCAGAATGGATGCCTCCCTGCCGCCCCAAGCCCACTGATTTCTATTTCTGGAGTTACCATGAAACGCGATTTGGCGATGGCATTTTCCCGTGTCACAGAAGGTGCCGCGCTGGCTGGCTATAAATGGCTTGGCCGCGGTGATAAAAACGCAGCAGATGGCGCCGCCGTTGAAGTGATGCGTACCCTGCTCAACCAAACTGAGATTGAAGGTGAGATCGTCATCGGTGAAGGTGAAATCGATGAAGCGCCGATGCTTTATATCGGCGAAAAAGTCGGTATGGGTGGTGATGCGGTCGACATCGCGGTCGATCCTATCGAAGGCACGCGTATGACGGCCATGGGCCAGAATAACGCCCTGGCCGTATTGGCGGCTGGTGAAAAAGGCTCGTTCCTGAAAGCCCCTGACATGTACATGGAAAAATTGGTCGTGGGCCCGATGGCCAAAGGCGTGATCGATTTGGCCAAGCCACTAACAGAAAACCTTGAAAACATTGCCGCAGCACTGGGTAAACCCCTGTCTGACTTGGTCGTGACGACACTGGCTAAACCGCGTCATGATGACATCATTGCTGACATGCAAGCGATGGGCGTACGTGTGTTTGCGTTCCCGGATGGGGATGTGGCCGCATCTATCTTAACCTGCATGCCAGACAGCGAAGTGGATGTCATGTACTGCATCGGCGGCGCACCGGAAGGCGTTGTCTCTGCCGCTGCGATCCGCGCATTGGGCGGTGACATGCACGGCCGTCTGATCCCACGTCACGAAGTGAAAGGCGACACCGAAGAAAACCGCCGTTTGGGTCAGATCGAAATTGATCGCTGCCATGAAATGGGCATTACGCCAAATACCGTGCTGCGCATGGAAGACATGGCGCAGAGCGACAACGTGATTTTTGCCGGCACCGGGATCACCAAAGGTGACCTGCTTGAGGGTATTCACCGCCAAGGCAACATCGCGACCACTGAAACCCTGCTGATCCGCGGTAAATGCCGCACCATCCGCCGCATCAAGTCGACGCACTACCTCGACCGTAAAGATGCCGCCATCGTCGGTCACATTCTGTAAGGTTCGCCGAGGCCAGCAGGCCATAAGCTCTTCACATCAGGCGCCGTCATGGCGCCTGTTGTTTTTCTGTCACTCCTCCCTGTCAACGTACCGCCCCTCTCACAAGCATTCGCGCACGCGTCATTTCTCCCTCAAATTATCATCGACTTTGTAAAGCAGTTGCTTTATTTATTTAGCTGGTTACATAATAATTAAGTAACGGTGATTTTTTCCGCAACAGCACAACAGAGACAGCAGCATGAAAACCATTGACAGAATCCTGTATCAGCTCAAGCGAGAAGGCCCCTTAACGGCCAAGCGCTTAGCCGAAACATTCCAGCTCACCAGTATGGGGGTGCGTCAGCATCTGCAAGGGCTGGAGGCCGATGGATTGGTCAGTTTTAAGGACGTCAAAGTTAAAGTCGGTCGTCCGACCCGTCACTGGTTTTTGACCCCAAACGGGCACAAGCAGTTTGCCAATCGGCATGATGATTTGCTGATCCAAACCCTCGATTCTGTTGAAACGCTGTTTGGTCATGACGGCCTGCAACAAGTGATTGCACGCCGTGAAACCCACACCCTGACTCACTATCAAGACAAACTGGCTGGGGCGGCGAATTTAGAAGAAAAACTGCAGATCCTGACTACACTCAGGGAACAGGAAGGTTACATGGCAGACTACCAACAACACGGCGAAGGGTTTCTTTTCATTGAAAACCACTGCCCGATTTGCCACGCCGCCCACCGTTGCCCATCACTCTGCCAATCTGAACTCACGGTCTTCCAGCAACTGCTGGGCGAGGAGTATCACGTAGAACGCAAGGAACACATTATCGCCGGAGAGAGGCGCTGTGCGTATCGCATAATAAAATCATAACGAGGAGAGCATTATGGCTGACTGGATTCCCGCTAAGGTGATCACAAACCGACACTGGAACCACGATTTATTTAGCCTTGTCCTAGAGGCCAACATTGAACCCTTCAAGGCCGGTCAGTTCACCAAGTTGGGGCTGGAAATTGACGGAAAAATGATCCAGCGTGCCTACTCGTTTGTCAATCCACCCACTAGCGCTCAGATTGAAATCTATGCCACCCGGGTCGCCGATGGCATACTCTCGCCTCGCCTTCATGCTCTGGAAGCGGGGGATAAAGTCTTTATATCCGCCCGTGCCAATGGCTTTTTCATCCTCAATGAAATTCCCGACAGTGAGCATCTCTGGCTGCTCGCCACCGGCACCGCGATTGGGCCTTACCTGTCGATATTGCGTGAACCCACCGTGTGGAAGCGATTTCGTAAAATCGTGCTCAGCCATGCCGTACGCTTTTCGGCGGACCTCAGCTATCAAGCGGAAATCAATCAACTGCAAGAACGCTACCCCGACCAATTGGTCGTGCAACCGTTCGTGAGCCGTGAGCCAGCGCCCCCCGCTTTGCCCGGTCGGATCCCGCAAGCCATTGCCGACGGTATGCTCGAACGCCACGTCGGCCTGTCGCTGGAACCCGAGCGTAGCCACATCATGCTATGCGGCAACCCAGAGATGGTAAAAGACACCAAAGCCGCACTGGAAGCCCGAGGGTTTCAAAAAAACCTGCGCCGCCAACCCGGCCAGATCACCATGGAGCATTACTGGTAAGCAAGCCCAAGGCCACCCGATACGAGGGAGAAAGCGATGGACAATACGCCCAACAACGATCACCCCGATACCGCACTGCCCGATTTTGATACCTTGAAAGCCATGGCGGAAAATGATCCCGAGGCGCTGGAAGCCCTGCGTCTGCGCCTGAGCGAGCAGATCATCGCGCGTGCCAACGCCGCGATGAAACCGCGTCTGCAAGCTCAACTCAGTCATATCAATCATGTGATTGCCCGCGGGCGTAATCCAAACCATACCAACATGCTGCTGATGGCTGAACTTCAGCAGCAACTCAAACGCTTTGCATTGGCCGTCACTACGCCGGACGCCCTTACGGCACAACAGGCAGACATTCACCCGTTTGTGTCACCCTGCCATCGCCCGGTACCGTCAGACGATAGCGAACACAACTAACCACACTGGCGGTTTCACTGACTGACTTTCAAAAAGCAATCACGATCCATATCACGCACATCAATGGTCAAGCTGGTCACCGCCGTCGCGTGTTGCTCCAGCACGGCCATTAATGCGCGGGATAACTCACGCTTCACCGCGGCATCACGTCCGGCCAGCAGGCTCAATTGCACATGAATAAAGGTATCAATGTCGGCGCCTTCCCCTACCAACCACGTTTGACAAGAATAGCCCCGCGATTTCACCGTATCCGGCACAAACACACCACTGGCTAGCAACACCTGATGTAAATCCGCCAGCAAGCCGGGAATATTCACCCGTTCAGCCACCGGTTCCGCGTATTCCATCACTAAATTTGGCATCTCACATTCTCCCTGTGCTTTCTCTTATTTTGCCTGTATTACCCTACAATAACGGATACTATTTCGACAAACCAAAAGGCCATGGTGTTTTTTCTGCCTGCATCACCCTATTCATGCCGTCCCCCTGTCAGCCAGATCCCCCCCGATGAAAAATATTTCCGCGCAGCGGTTCACTTTTTGCGATGAAAAAGGTACAACCAGACAGAGAAATGATTTCGGACAGTAAATTAACTTCCAAAATTGTTATATAGTTACAGCGATACTTCACAGCATAGCGATCTGCGTGTGCCTTCGGTCACAATTCTTCGCCGCTCAGCACGTTACGCTATTAGGTATTCATTTATTACATCAAATTGATTTGGAGAAAAGCTATGCGCCATCCTGTGGTTATGGGTAACTGGAAGCTAAACGGCAGCAAGGAAATGGTATCTAACCTAATTAAAGGCCTAGATGCTGAATTGAACGGTGTAGAAGGTGTTGACGTAGCTATCGCGCCACCAGCCATGTACCTAGACCTTGCTGAGCAGCTAATCGGTAAAGCGGAAAGCAAAATCATCCTTGGTGCACAGAACGTTGACGTGAACGCAAACGGCGCATTCACTGGCGATATCTCTCCAGTAATGCTGAAAGATTTCGGTGCAAGCCACATCATCATCGGCCACTCTGAGCGTCGTGAGTACCACAACGAGTCTGACGAATTCGTGGCACAGAAGTTCGCGTTCCTAAAAGAGCACGGCCTAACACCTGTACTGTGTATCGGTGAGTCTGAAGCACAAAACGAAGCGGGCGAAACCGTTGCAGTATGTGCACGTCAACTTGACGCAGTGATCAACACCCAAGGCGTTGAAGCGCTAAACGGTGCAATCATCGCTTACGAACCAATCTGGGCTATCGGTACGGGCAAAGCAGCAACAGCTGACGATGCACAGCGTATCCACGCAGCAATCCGTGCGCACATCGCAGAGAAGAGCGAAGACGTAGCAAAGAACGTTGTGATCCAGTACGGCGGTTCTGTTAAGCCAGAAAACGCAGCGGCTTACTTTGCACAACCTGACATCGACGGCGCGCTAGTCGGCGGTGCAGCACTTGACGCAGCAAGCTTTGCAGCGATCGCTAAAGCAGCCGCTGAAGCGAAAAAATAATCATCACACTTGATGGTCATTGAAGAAGGTCACCGCGAGGTGGCCTTT
Organism: Photobacterium sp. 270122K; assembly: GCF_059941365.1. Classification (NCBI taxonomy): domain Bacteria; kingdom Pseudomonadati; phylum Pseudomonadota; class Gammaproteobacteria; order Vibrionales; family Vibrionaceae; genus Photobacterium; species Photobacterium sp. 270122K. Next base: position 150,682 of record NZ_JBPOEN010000009.1, on the reverse strand, counting down.
TTTGTGCACAAAAAAGCCGACTATCGCGTCGGCTTTTTTTATCAATTAGGCAGCAAACTTAGAACAGTTTGTACGCCAATTCGTAAAGCTCTTTACGCACTGGACGACGCATGTTTTCAATCGCATCGATGATATCGTGATGAACCATTTGCTCATTCTGGATACCCACACAACGACCACCATGGCCTTCCATCAATAGCTCAACCGCGTAAGCACCCATGCGAGACGCTAGGATACGGTCAAACGCTGTTGGCTGACCACCACGCTGAATGTGCCCCAATACGGTTGCACGGGTTTCACGGCCAGTCTCATCTTCGATGTACTTCGCCAGCTCGTTCACGTCTGTCATCAGCTCAGTGATCGCAATGATCGCGTGCTTCTTGCCCTTATCGATACCTTCCTTGATTTTCTCAAGCAGGTTTTCTTTATCTAGGCCCGTTTCTGGGGTGATGATGTACTCACAGCCACCTGCAATCGCAGACATCAGGGTCAAATCACCACAGTGGCGACCCATGACTTCTACGATAGAAATACGCTGGTGAGACGATGACGTGTCACGTAGACGGTCAATCGCGTCAATCACAGTATTCATCGCAGTCAGGTAACCGATAGTGTAATCCGTCCCTGCTACATCGTTATCGATAGTGCCCGGCAGACCGATACATGGGTAGCCCATTTCAGTCAACTTCTTCGCACCCATGTATGAACCGTCACCGCCGATCACGACCAATGCATCAATGCCGTGTAGCTTCAGGTTTTCGATCGCTTGTTCGCGCACATGTTCTTCTTTGAACTCAGGAAAACGTGCTGAACCCAGGAATGTACCGCCTTTGTTGATCACATCAGATACACTCTGACGATCCAATTTAGCGATACGGTTCTGATGCAGGCCTTGGTAGCCATCGTAGATACCGTAAACTTCGATACCTTCTGACAATGCCATACGCACAACACCGCGAACTGCCGCGTTCATACCAGGTGCGTCACCACCACTGGTCAATACACCAATCTTCTTAATCATGGTTACCCTCTGACGTTGGGAATTGAAAATTCAAATCCGACACAGGTTGCCAAGGTTCCCCGCCTGGCACCACAAACCGTTTATGGCCTGTGCCTGTGAAAACTGTAACTTTCCTACTAATGTAGGAGTATTACAATTTTGATAAAAAATTTTGTTGATTCACATCACGATCCCCTGAGACTGCACGGGCGGGTCAAAGATTCCTCGCCAAAGGGATCACCGGTGATCTGAATCGAAACCGGTCGCAACTGGCTGATGCCATCTTTACACACAGCGGATCGGATAGATCAACGCTATGGTACACGTCTATATCGTGGCACCAGCGCCTCCAGTAAGGCGAAGCCAAGGGGATAACCATGGGCGATACTGCATTCATCCTTGATAATCACGCCGCGAGGCTGCACTGACTGGGCAATATGCCGAAGTATAGCTTTTTTAGGATGTAAATTAATAACAAAAAAAAACGCATTGGGTGATTTATTACCCATTATTTCGACAAATTAACAAAAAAAAAGCCGCCACAAAATGTGGCAGCCATCATGTCTGCGTTGCAGTGAGCCTACTCAGTTGGCGTGTTTTTCCGCCATTTTTGCCTGACATTTTTCCATACGCTCTGCTTTTAGCGCTTGGTATTGGGTCTTCTGCTCAGGGGTCAGGATCTGCATCATGGCATGGCGTTGCTTCAACATGGCCACGCGACGATCGATCTGCTGCTCACTCATTGTCTTCGCAAGATCACGGACTGCAGCTTCATCGAAGTTATCCGCCAAAACCAATTGCTGCATTTTCTGATGCTGTGCCTGCATGTCGCTGCGATGCGCCACTTTATCGCTGTGCATCGCTTCACGGTTGGCTTGACGCAACGCCTTCATTTCGTCTTTCTGGGCATCGGTCAAATCTAAGGCGCGGAACATGCTGCGATCTTGCATGCCACAGCCGTGCTTACCACCATCTTTGTGGTGTTTACCGCCACCGTAAGCCAATGCAGAGGCGGAACCGAGTGCCAACGGCAATGCAATCACAAGGGCCAAGGTCTTTTTCAATGAGGTCATGGTGTTCGTCTCCAGGTTGCTTTATCAGCGTAACGTTGTGGGTATGGAGTAAGCTTACCGTCTACAAGGTAAAGGGCTGTCGAGGGAACGTAAAATAGCGTAAAGCTAGGTGGCTTTTGCTTGGCGTACTCCAACGCTTTAGGGATACTTAAGCCTACACGATGATTATAAAGGTGCCCGCATGGCCAAAATTCTGCTTGTTGATGATGATACGGAACTCACCGCTCTATTGACGGATATTCTCGAACTGGAAGGGTTTGAGGTGATCGAAGCCAACAATGGCGAACAAGGCTTAGCCAAGGTGGATGAGAGCGTGGATCTGATCTTGCTCGATGTCATGATGCCGATCATGAACGGGACGGAAATGCTCCGCCGTTTGCGGGAAAAGCACGTCACACCGGTATTAATGCTCACCGCCAAAGGCGAAGAGATTGACCGCGTGCTCGGCTTAGAGTTAGGCGCCGATGATTACCTGCCTAAACCCTTCAGTGATCGCGAACTGTTAGCCCGCATGCGCGCGGTATTACGCCGCACCCAAGTGGCCAACCAAGCCCACAAGAGTGGGCCGGAATGCTTGCGCTACCAAGAGATAGAAATCTACCCCGGCCGGCAAGAAGTGCTGTGTCAGGGGCAACCGATCGAGATGACGGGCACCGAATTGGCCCTCCTCAGCTATTTCATTCAGCATCCGGGCAAAATCATCGCCAAAAATGAACTGAGTCTTGAAGTGCTCGGCAAGCGCCTTGCTCCCTTCGATCGCGCCATTGATATGCATGTGTCGAACCTGCGTAAGAAGCTGCCTGCTCGTGATGACGGCAAAACCTGGATCAAAACCTTGCGGGGCAAAGGCTACTTGCTGGTTGAGGATGCCTAATGAAATTGCCGCAGTTTTCCAGCCTCTATGGCCGTATTTTTGCGGTGTTTTGGCTCACCTTGATGATCGTGGTACTCAGCCTGATCTTGTTGCCGAATCTGGATCCGCGTACCCAACATACGATCCCAGAACCACAACTGCAGCGCTTGCAGGAAGGGGCAAACGAAATTGCCAATGAGCTCGCACAAACCGATGGCCCACTGAAAAAACGGTTAAAGCGCTTTACCGAACATGACAGACACAAAGGCCACCAACTCTATTTCACCACTACAGAAGGCGAAATCATTGCGCCTCAAGGGCGTAATAAGGCCTTACGCAATTTCATCACCATGGCAGACAGCCCAAGCAGCCCAAGACAAAAACTCTATGGCCGCTGGATGATGGCCGGCCCGTTTACGGTCACCTACCAAAACGACACCTTATTGATGTACGTCGGCCGGTTCTGGCGTGAGCCACCGCCATTTTTCATCCGTATTTTGGATAAGCCGCTGCAACTGCTGCTGTTTACCATGCTGGTGAGTACACCGTTATTACTGTGGCTCGCCTGGGCCGTGTCACGCCCTGCACGGCACTTACAGCAAGCCGCCGAACGCGTTGCGAAAGGGGAATTCGAGGTCGATCCGAAGCTGGAATCCGGCCCACGCGAGTTTCAGCAAGCCGGTGCCAGTTTCAACCAGATGGTCGGTGCCATAAATAACATGGTCAGCGGTCAGCAGCGGTTACTCTCTGACATATCCCATGAATTGCGCTCGCCGTTAACCCGCCTGCGTATGGCCACGGCTCTGGCACAGCGTAAGCAAGGGGAAAGCAAAGAGCTCACCCGCATTGATACCGAAGCGGAACGACTGGAAGCGATGATCAGTGAATTACTTGAGCTCTCGCGTATGCAGGTCAACAGCCATGAACAACGCGCATGTTCAGATGCACACACACTGTGGTATGAGATGCTGGAAGATGCCAGCTTTGAAGCGGAACAATGCGGTAAAAACCTGCATTACACCCCCCTGTCGCCGTGGCCGATCAGTGGTAATCCTAACCTGCTGATCAGTGCACTGGAGAATGTCATTCGTAATGCGATTAAATATGGCGATGACACCATTCGTGTGACGTTCACACCGAGTGATACGCAACTCACTATCACGGTAGAAGATAACGGCGAAGGGGTACCAGAACCGGAACTTGGTGATATTTTCCGGCCGTTCTATCGCGTCTCCACCGCCCGTGATCGCAGCAGCGGGGGCACGGGACTGGGACTGGCGATCACCGACAGCGCGATCCGCCAGCACTCCGGCACCATCAACGCTAGCCGCAGTCCACTAGGTGGGTTGATGGTCACCATTGCCTTACCGCTTAGCGGGTAATCAGCCTCACCCGAAGTCGCATTACGCGTCCTTCGGGTGAGTCAGCCACACAAATCCCCCTTTCCCTGCCCGTTTGGTACAATACATCGCCAGATCCGCTTGATGCATCAATTCCGTTAGATTATCGCCACATGCAGGGAACAGCGCGCCCCCGATACTGGTGGATACCGCGATCCCTTGAGCGGTCTGCCAAATGGGATCGTGCAACGCCTCAAAAAATGCCCTCACATGGCCATCAATCGCAGCGATGTTACCGGCACCAGACACGATAACTGCAAACTCATCGCCCCCTAAGCGGCACAACAGTGCCTGCTCGCCAAAAGTCTTGCGCATGCAAGCCGCGACATGGCGTAATACATTGTCGCCAGCCTGATGACCATAGGTATCATTTATTTGTTTAAAATCATCCAAATCAATAAATAACAACCCTGCCGGCTCATTGGCATGGCGCTTCTCTGCCAGCAAAGCACGACCGTGCTTGAAGAACGATAAGCGATTATGCAATTGAGTGAGATCATCCCAATGGGCCATCACATACAAATTATGCGCTTCACCGTGTTTCGCTCGGCAGTAACTTGCGGCCACATACGCCAATAACACCATCAGGCCAGTAACAAACAGTAAAATCACGGTATTGTCTGCCATATACAGCGCTAAAAAATGCCGCGCCGGATTGGGGACAAACGACACCAAACGCCAAGATGTCGAGGTATTCTCGGTGACGTGCTGACCATCAAAGCAATACGGATTGATACGATCTACCGCGCCGATAGTGGAGATCGTGTAAATGCCTTCGTCACTATCCAGTTGCAGATCTTGCTTGCCGTAAATCGTCTCAGACACCCCTGAGTAGACCTGATCCACGGTCAACGCATTGTGGCCAAACATGAAGGCAAATTCATACGCCGGTTTATGACTGTGATACAAAAACTGGCCTTTGTGGTTCACCAACATGTATTCAATACTGTTATCGCGGTGAAACAGGCGCAGCTCATCAATCATGTATTGCGCCAGGTAGTTTAATACCACGATCCCGACCCGCAGGTTCATTGCGTTATAAATCGGCACCACGATGCGGATCATCGGCTTGCGCGGTAATTCAATCACCCCATGTTCAACGTTGAGATCCAGCGGAGAGATATACACGTCCCCGGGGATCAGGTGCAGCCCTTCCTGCACATAATAACGCCCTGCTTTATTCTGCAGTTTTGACGCTGCCACTCGGTAGGCATGATCCTCGCTGTAATTGACCCGTAAGCGCTCGTGGCCTTTGACATCAATAAAACGCACCTGATCATACATACCACTGCGCTGGCTAAAGGCTTGCACATCCAACTCAAAATTGCGTAACGTCGCCTGCTCAATCGGCGTTAACGCCTCGTTGGCATAAAGGGCGTAGACATGGCTGAGTGTTGCCATATCGGCAATGAAAGCCGCATCACGCACCACCGTTTGCATGGCATTATGGATATAGTGTTTTTGCGCGGCCAGAGACAACTCCTGCTGCACCAGCACCTTGTCTTTATAGGCCTGAAAACGCACTTGACTGTGGTAATACACAATCAGAAAAAAGAAAGCTAACAAGAGGAAAAGAAACAATATGAAACGGGGAATAAACGGGTAGTTTTTTGAGCGTTTAAGGTATGGCATAGCGGCTTACAGAAAATCATTTTATAGGCTGCGCAACAACAATCTCCCTATTCATGTTTGCAGTCGTTGAGGTTAACAATGTGAAACATTGCCCTTTTATCATTGGAGTATCGCATCTTTCGCTTTTGATTAACATCCATTCCCCCGCCGCAGAGACGGATAACATGCGTACGTCTATGCTCCCATCGACGTACTCACGTTTTTTGGCTACCCTAACGCCCTATTTCCCCAAGCACTGTCTGCGAGAAGGCTTAAACGATGTTTGATATTGCCCTGTATGAACCGGAAATCGCCCCTAACACGGGTAACATTATTCGCTTGTGTGCCAACTGCGGCGCCAACCTGCATCTGATTGAGCCACTTGGTTTTGATCTGGAAGAGAAAAAACTACGCCGCGCAGGGCTGGATTATCACGATCTGGCGCACGTCCATCGCCATAAAGACTTTGCGGCATTTCTGGCCCACATTGGGGATCGTCGCCTCTTCGCGTGCACCACCAAAACCACCAACTACCACACCAATGCCCAGTTCCAAGAAGGGGATGTGTTGCTGTTTGGCCCGGAAACCCGTGGCTTGCCTGCCGAGTTCATTGCCAGCCTGCCGCTGGAACAACGCCTGCGTATTCCTATGCACCCGGACAGCCGCAGCCTAAATCTGTCCAATGCCGCCGCGATCATTGGTTATGAAGCGTGGCGTCAACTGGGCTTCAACGGCGCGGTATAACGTTACTATTACCGCTGCGTTGCCACTGACGGCATCATACAGACACAAAAAAAGCGAGAGACAACCCTCTCGCTTTTTTTCGTGATAATACGGTCAATTAGCCGTTAGATGCCATCACCGGCGGTAAACGTCTGGCTGGTGCCGTTGAACTGCTGATCCATGTCCATCGACGGCTTTTCACTGTTCGGACGGCCCACTATTTTTGCTGGCACGCCCGCGACCGTGGTGTGTGGCGGTACCGGATTGAGTACGACAGAGCACGAACCGATCTTCGCCCCCTCGCCCACTTCGATATTGCCCAGCACTTTGGCGCCCGCACCAATCATTACGCCTTCGCGGATTTTAGGGTGACGATCCCCTCCGGCTTTACCGGTACCGCCCAGCGTCACGTCCTGCAGGATTGATACGTCGTTTTCAATCACGGCAGTTTCACCGATCACAATGCCGGTGGCATGGTCAAACATGATCCCTTGACCAATTTTCGCGGCCGGATGCACATCCACCTGACACGCAACCGAGATCTGGTTTTGCAGGTACACCGCCAGCGCGACACGGTTTTGTTTCCACAGCCAGTTGGCGACCCGATACCCCTGCAGGGCATGGAACCCTTTGAGATACAGCAAGGGAATGGAATACATGTCGACGGCAGGATCACGCTCCACCACCGCGCGAATATCACAGGCGGCCGATTCGGTAATATAACAGTCAGCAGCGAAGGCTTCTTCAACCACCTCTCGCACCGCCATCGCAGGCATGGATGGGGTCGCCAGCTTGTTAGCCAGGATATAACTTAACGCCGCCGCCAAATTGTCATGCTTGATGATCGTCGCATGGTAAAAGCTCGCCAGCATCGGCTCTTGCTCCGACTGCTGTCGTGCTTCCTGCTTAATTGATTGCCAAACGGCATGTTGTTGACATTCCCTCACATCACCCTCGGTCTGCTTATCGTTGTGATTGACTCAGCTATAACTCTAACGCGCCCAGAAAAAAAAACAACGCGGACTAAATAGCCCACGTTGTTATTCGCGTCAAAGGAAATGGACAACCCGGAGGTTGCCGGTACGCCGTTATTCGACTTTCTTCTCGCGAGCGAGCAAGTCTTTGGCCGCTTCCCGTGCATCTTTACCCAGGTAAAGCACCTGATAAATTTGCTCGGTGATAGGCATTTCAACCCCCATTCGTTGTGAGAGTACCCACACTTCTTTGGTGTTGCGATAACCTTCAACAACCTGACCGATCTCCGCTTGTGCGGTATCGACATCTTGCCCTTGGCCTAATGCCAAACCAAAACGGCGATTACGCGATTGGTTATCGGTGCACGTTAGCACCAAGTCACCCAAGCCCGCCATCCCCATAAAGGTTTCCGGTTGTGCGCCCAACGCGGCACCCAAACGGCACATTTCCGCCAAGCCGCGGGTGATCAGTGCGGTGCGCGCATTGGCACCAAAACCGATCCCGTCAGACATGCCGGCACCAATCGCAATCACGTTCTTGACCGCGCCGCCCAACTGCATGCCGATAAAATCACTGTTGCTGTAGACGCGGAACGTCTTGCTGCAGTGGATTTTTTCTTGCAGATCACGCACGAATTCATCATTCGGCGAGGCCACGGCAATCGCCGTTGGCATACCGGCAGCCAGCTCTTTCGCAAACGTCGGGCCAGACAATACCGCCAGCGGTACCGCTTCACCCAATGCTTCTACCGCCACGTCTTTCAGCAGACGACCCGTTTCAGGTTCAAGCCCTTTGGTCGCCCAACACACGCGAGAATCGTCACGCAAGAAGGGCTTCACATTCGTGAGAACATGGCCAAACACATGGCTTGGCACCACCACTAACAGATCACGGCTGGCTTGTACCGCTTGCTCAAGATCGGCAGAGACAATCAACGAATCAGGAAATGCGACTCCGGGCAAAAAAGCGTCATTGGCGCGGTCGAGCTCAAGCTGTGCCATATGCTCGGGCTCATGCCCCCAAAGGATCACATTCGCCCCGTTGCGCGCTAATGAGATTGCCAGCGACGTGCCATAAGAGCCTGCGCCAAGAACCGTCATACTGATCGCTTTGTTATTGCCTGGATTCATTACGGTGTACCTATTGATTTAACGCGATATGTGATTTAACGCGATATGTATTACGCGAAAAATTACGCTTCAGTGCTTTCTTCAGTGTTCGCTTGTGCTTGGTTCTGAAGGTAGTTCATGAACAACGCATCAAAGTTCACTGGCGCAAGGTTAAGTTGTGGGAACGTGCCCTTCACCACCAAGCTTGAAATCGTTTCACGTGCGTAAGGGAACAGGATGTTCGGGCAGAATGCGCCTAGGCAATGCGCCAATTGTGGTGCTTCCATACCCGCAGCAGAGAAGATACCGCCTTGCTGAACTTCACATAGGAAAGCCGTTTCTTCTTCGTTCTTCACTGTCACAGTCAGACGAAGCACGACTTCGTAAACACCTTCACCTAGCTCACGGCTTTGCGTGTCAAGATCCAGTTTCACATCAGGGTTCCACTCTTTCTGGAACATCTGTGGTGAGTTTGGCGCTTCAAAAGAAACGTCTTTTAGGAAAATACGTTGAATTTGGAAGTTTTGTTGTGCTTCGTTGTTTGCTGCTTCAGCCATTTTAGAGTCCTTTTTCTCTCACGCTCACCGTGTGAGCCTATCAATATCGCAACCATGATATGTATCACAACTGCACAAAAAATTAGGCGCGCCGTTACTGGTCGACGGGATTACTCTCGCGTACGACGCAAGCCTTGATCACTTTTTGCCTTTACCTGATTTGCTGCGGATCAGCGGTAGATTCGCTTCATTCCATGAAATCAGGCCATCTTTGAGTACGTTAACATTACTAAAGCCGGCTTTGTGCAACAGATCCGCACTTTGTTGTGCCGTTTGACCTGTTTTACATACCACAATGATTGGGGCGCTTTTATGGTTTTCAAGCTCGCCCATATTTTGTTCTTTGATTTGACTCGGCAAAATGTGAAGTGCTCCGGCAATATGGCCATTGCGGTACTCATCACGGCTGCGGATGTCGACAAACACACCGTCTTCACGGTTAGCCATCGCGGTAGCTTCGTTAGGGGTGACAATCTGGTAGCCAGCGGTTTTCTGTTTCACATACGATGAAATGATGGCCACAACCAAACCCACCCACACCAATGCCAGGATAGGATTACTTGTTACAAAATCGATGTATTGCTGCATGATGTTCGCTCTATTTTCCTAATATCAGCCAACTGTAACCAGGGGCTAAACTCCACATAATTAAGGCTCCTGAGTATACCCGCGCCAAGCCCGTTGTACAGCAAGATGCCATGATTCCGCGCTCCGGCTCACTCCCTGTCCCCGCATTTCGTTTACCCCTTAAGCGGGATTGCGAATAATTCGCCACTCATAAAAAGTCAAAAAAACTGTGCTTCAGGGCTTACACTCGGGCGAAGAAATGCATATATTTCTGTAGGTAGATAACAATCCATTCACAGCATTGTTTGATCTGATCCTACAATTTGCCGCCTAAAGTGTAGTAAAATTACGGACGTACGACGCCATTACCTTAGCTCATCGCTACGTCCGGACAGCTAAGGTAATGGATCCAAATTATACTCAGATTTCTAACTTTATGAGGGACAGTATATGTCTGCTAAAAAGCCACTGGCTTTGGTTATTCTTGATGGCTGGGGTTACCGCGAAGACAACGCCGATAACGCAATTGCTAACGCCAACACCCCAGTGATGGACGGGTTGATTGCCCATGAAGCAAACACGTTGATTTCAGCATCAGGCATGGACGTTGGCTTGCCAGACGGCCAAATGGGTAACTCTGAAGTGGGTCACACCAACATCGGCGCAGGCCGTGTGGTCTATCAAGATCTGACTCGCATCACCAAGTCTATCAGTGACGGTGACTTCTTTGAGAACGCGGCACTGGTTGGCGCGATCGATAGCGCGGTAAACGCCGGCAAAGCTGTTCACATTCTTGGCCTGATGTCACCAGGCGGTGTCCACAGCCACGAAGATCACATCGCAGCAGCCATTGAAATGGCCGCCCAACGCGGTGCTGAGAAAATTTACCTGCATTGCTTCCTTGATGGTCGTGATACGCCACCACGCAGCGCAGAAGCGTCATTGGCACGCTTTGAAGCCCTGTTTACAACACTCGGCAAAGGCCGTGTGGCGTCATTGGTTGGCCGTTACTACGCCATGGACCGTGACAACAACTGGGATCGCGTTGAAGTCGCTTACGACCTACTCACCGCAGCCAAAGCTGAATTCACCGCAACAACCGCGGTTGAAGGTCTGACCGCCGCTTATGCGCGTGATGAAAACGATGAGTTCGTGAAAGCCACTGAAATCCGTGCAGAAGGCCAAGCGGTTGCGGCAATGGAAGATGGCGATGCCGTGATCTTCATGAACTACCGTGCTGACCGCGCGCGTCAAATCACCCGCGCGTTTGAGCCAGGTTTCACGGGTTTTGCCCGTGCACAGTTCCCGCAATTGGCTGACTTTGTGATGCTGACGCAATACGCCGCAGACATCAACCTAACAACAGCATTCGCCCCGGCAAGCCTGGATAACACCTTGGGTGAGTGGCTATCGAAGCAAGGCAAAAAGCAGCTACGTATCTCTGAAACCGAGAAATACGCGCACGTGACATTCTTCTTCAACGGCGGCGTAGAAGACGAGTTTGACGGTGAATCTCGTCAGCTAGTCGCGTCACCAAAAGTGGCCACGTACGACCTACAGCCAGAGATGAGTGCTCCAGAGCTGACAGAGAAGCTGGTTGCAGCCATCAAGAGCGGTGAGTTTGACACCATTATCTGTAACTACCCGAACGGCGACATGGTTGGCCACACGGGCGTTTACGATGCTGCGGTACAAGCGTGTGAAGCGCTAGACAGCTGCATTGGTCAAGTGGTTGCTGCCATTAAAGAAATGGATGGCCAGCTACTGATCACGGCTGACCACGGTAACGCAGAAATGATGATCAACCCAGAGACAGGCGGCGTGCACACCGCACACACGAACTTGCCAGTGCCGTTGATCTACGTGGGTAACAAAGCATTGACGTTGAAAGACAACGGTAAGCTGTCTGACCTTGCTCCGACCATGTTGGCGCTGTCAGATATCGAAATCCCGACAGAGATGACTGGTCAGGTGCTGTTTGATCTGAAATAATCTCCCCATGCGGGATATGATCACACACCTACACCAAATGATCCGCGCCAGTGCATTATGCACTGGCGCTTTGTTATGCCTGTCGTTTGCTAGCCTGACACTCCCTTCCTTTGCGCATGCCAACCAAGGGCAGCTCGATGGAGTAAAACAGGAAATCACGCGTCAACAGCAACAAGTGGCGGCCAACAAAAAGAAAATCGACAGCTTACAACAAGCATTGCGCCAACAAGAAACCGGCATTGCCGATACCGCCAAAGCAATCCACCAAGCAGAAAAGCGTACGGCATCACTGACCGACTCCATTCGCACCCTTGAACAACAACAAGCCCAATTGCGCCAAGTGCAACTCGGCCAACAGGAAATGCTCAAGGCGTTACTCAATACCCAATACCGCCAAGGCCAGCAGAGCCAACTGGCGTTACTGCTAAGTGATCACAACCGTAGCGATTTGGATCGCTACACCCATTACGCCGAACGCCTCAGTCAAGCCCGCAGTCAAGCCCTTGAAGAGCTCGCGGCCACAACCACCGAATTACAGCTCAAGCAGCATCAACTCAGCGAACAACGCACGCAACAGCAAACGCTGCTGGCACAGTTACAACAGCAGAAAAAACAACTTGAGAGCAAGCGACGTCAACGGCAGAAAACAGTTACCAGTATCAAAGGCCAACTGCAAAACGACAGCCAATACCTGACGGAGTTGAAAAACAATGAATCGCGCCTGATCAAAGAGATCGCCCGTGCCAAAGCGGCGGCAAAAGCCGCAGCAGAAGCCGCCCGTCGCAAAGCCCCAATGGATGGCTTAGCCAAACACAAAGGCAAATTACCATGGCCGGTGAAAGGCGACGTGTTACACAGTTACGGCAGCCCGCAACAAGGGGAACTGCGCTGGAAAGGCATGGTGGTAAAAAGTCCGATTGGCAGCCAGGTCAAAGCCATTTATCCGGGAAAAGTGGTGTTCGCCGACTGGCTACGTGGCTACGGCCTGATGCTGGTGATTGATCACGGCAAAGGTGACATGAGTTTTTACGGTTACAACCAAACTCTGCTGAAAAAAGTCGGTGACAATGTGCAGACCAATGATGCTATCGCCTTGGTGGGTGACAGTGGTGGCCAAGCACAGGCCTCGCTCTACTTTGAGATCCGCCGTAAAGGCAGCCCGTCGAATCCCCGTGCATGGTTGACGCGCTAAGCCCTCATTGAACCAGCGCCCCGACTTCCCCCACGATCTGATACGGATGACCAAACACGAATGACAGAGACGCGATGGATAGCCCGCTGGTTCTCTTTTTTCTTGCTGATGCAACTCTCGCCTGCGGTACTCGCAGACGTACACACGAAAAAGCAATCGACAGAAAAACACGCGGCGAAACTCGCCATCGTGATCGACGATCTAGGCTATCAAGCCATGCCGGATGCACTGGCTCAGCTTCCCGCGGCGATCAGCGTAGCGATTTTACCGGATACCCCGTATGCCACGCAGATCCATCAAGCCGCCAAACAGCAACAGCGGGATATTCTGCTGCACATGCCGATGGAGCCCAGCCGCCCCGCCCCTTTAGAACCCAGTACCCTGATGTGCGATATGGACAAAGCCACGCTGCAGGCAACATTGCGCCGCGCCTTACAGCAACTGCCTAACGCTGTCGCCATCAATAACCACATGGGCAGCGCATTGACACAAGACGCTCAAGCCACCGGCTGGGTCATGGAAGTGCTTGCTCAGCAAGGGCTGCATTTTTTAGACAGCCGAACGACCCCGCGATCTATCGCGCACGAACAAGCCGCGCGGCATCAGGTTGCGGTATTACACCGACATGTTTTTCTCGACCACGAACGCAATGCCCCCTTCATCCGCCAGCAATTACGCCGTGCAATACAGCAGGCTAAACGCCACGGTTACGCCATTGCTATCGGTCATCCCTACCCCGTCACGCTAGAGACGCTACAACAGTGGCTCCCTCGGCAGCAGCACGCTGACATCTCGTTAGTGAAACTGTCCGCACTGTATCCTTCCCATCCGCAACCCTCGCCAGTGCACACGGCACACCGCTGATCACACCCAGTGAGTTGAACCAAAATCGACCGCGTTATTCAGAAGAATCCGACGCCGCTCGCGCTTGTACGACCTGCGTACAATAGTGCGCCTCAAGCTGCAAGACTTGCGTTTTACCGGCCGCTGTCGTCAGCGGACGCACAATCCCCAACATCTGCAAAACCCCCTGATAAATCACTGCTTTGGTAATGGTCGCGCCTGGCGCCTGCGTGGTTTGGTAGAAAATCCAGCTCGAGGCAACCAATTTCAAATTGCTTACCAAATTCAGCAACTCATTATCGTCTAAGTCCAACAGACCACTGTCGCGGAAACTGTTCATGATCACCATGATATTGCCGTGCAGGGTTTCTTGTGCGACCAAATATTTTTGCTGCAAAGCAGGGTCACGACGCAAGATATCAGGCAAGTTGGCATAGAAGAAACGATAGCGCCACATCAGCATAAATACCGAGTCTAAATAGACCAACAGGTTATCCGCCGTGATCGGCGTTTGCTCAAGGGGCTGAAAATGAATACTGAGATCCTGCGCGTATTGATCGAAAATACTGTGTATAATCTCTTCCTTATTGCGGAAGTGATAATACAGATTGCCGGGACTGATCCCGAGATGGGCAGCTATATGGTTCGTCGTTATATTCGGCTCACCGCTTTCATTGAACAGCGCCAGTGCAGCTAAAATAATTCTATCGCGGGTCTTCATTTGTTTCTCACTTCTCAGCCCATGACATGAGCAATCTGTTCATACTATCATAACGATAATTCTTCACCGTGGCATATCTATGCCGCATCACCCACATTGAACACGGGAATAGCCATGATAATAGTAACTGGCGGCGCCGGTATGATCGGCAGCAATATCGTCAAAGCCCTCAATGCACAAGGTCACCGCGACATTTTGGTGGTAGACAACCTCAAAGATGGCACCAAGTTTGCCAACTTGGTAGACCTCGACATTGCGGATTACATGGATAAAGATGATTTCATCGCCCGTATCACTGCAGGTGATCACTTCGGTCAGGTTGACGCAGTGTTCCATGAGGGCGCTTGCTCATCCACCACGGAGTGGGACGGCAAGTATATGATGCGTAACAACTATGAGTATTCTAAAACGCTGCTGCACTACTGCCTAGCCTGCCGCATTCCCTTTTTGTATGCCTCATCGGCTGCTACGTATGGCGGCCGTGACCATAACTTCATTGAAGAACAACCGTATGAAGGCGCACTGAACGTTTACGGCTATTCCAAGCAGCAATTTGATAACTATGTTCGCCGCTTGTGGCAAGAGGCGGAACAACGCGGTGAGCGCTTGTCGCAAATCACCGGCTTTCGCTACTTCAATGTCTACGGCCCACATGAACAGCACAAAGGCAGCATGGCCTCTGTCGCCTTCCATCTGAATACCCAAATCAGCCAAGGTGACAACCCGAAACTGTTCGAAGGTTCAGACCGCCTGAAGCGCGATTTTGTTTACGTCGGTGATGTCTGCAAAGTAAACCTATGGTTCTGGCAACAGGGTATCTCCGGCATTTTTAACTGCGGAACGGGCAACGCCGAAGCCTTCAGTGAAGTGGCCAAAGCCGTGATCGCATTTCATGGCAAAGGCGCTGTCGAGGAAATCCCTTTCCCTGAGCATTTAAAAGGACGTTATCAAACCTTTACCCAAGCGGACCTCACCAAAGTCCGTGCCGCAGGCTATACCGAGTCCTTCAAATCAGTGGCTGAAGGCGTCGCCGAGTACATGGCCATTTTGAATCAATAAACAATAGGCGGGTTATGAACGAACATTACGACAAACAGGCCTATAACCCAGCATTCAGCTGGGTTTTTCTTCATCCCAAATACTGGGGTACTTGGTGTGCGGTTCTGATCGCCTCGCTGATCAGCCTACTGCCACATCGTGTGCGCCATGCACTGGCAAATGCTTTTGCGAAACAAGCATTGAAGTTAAACAATAAAGCTAATCAGCGAGCGCGCATCAACCTGAAAATGTGTTTCCCTCATCGAACCCAAGATGAGCGCGAAGCCATGCTGTTGAACAGTTACGTCACGGCAAGCAGTTTTTTAATGGGCTTTGCCTCACTAAGTTTGCGCAGTAAAGACTGGTTGGAAAACAACACCGTGATCCGCGGCGAAGAACACTTAACGGATCTCAAAGCCCGGGGGGAAAGTGCCATCTTATTGGTGCCACACACCTGGGCGATTGATATTCCAGCCATTTTATTGGCTTCACGTGGCTTGCCTGTATCGGCCATGGCCAAGAAGCAAAAAAATGAAGTCTCTGACTGGCTCATGCATCATCAACGCGTACAGTACGGCGGTCGTGTATACGAACGTAGCGGCGGCATCAAACCCTTCATCAAATCCATCCGTGAGGGATATCTGGGGTATTACTTGCCAGATGAAGACTTAGGCCCTGAGCACAGCGTGTTTGTGGACTTTTTTGCCACCACTAAAGCCACCATTTCAGGTTTGGGCCGCCTAGCCAAACTGAGCCGCGCCAAGATAGTGCCACTGTACGCCATCTATAACAGTGAAACAGGCCAGTATGAGATAGAAATTTCAGCGCCACTTGACCCCTTCCCGCTTGAGACAGAAGAGCAGGATGCACGCAGAATGAACCAATGTATTGAACACTATGTGACGGCGCGCCCTGAGCAATACATGTGGATTTTACGTTTGCTTAAAACCCGCCCGAATGGCGAAGCAAATCCCTACGAGACCCCAAAATAACATGCTGAAATCTAACGCATCACGCATCATGCTTGTTTCCATCCTAACAGCAGGTTTCCCCCTGCTGTGTCTCGCCTACGGAAAAGGCTACAACTTGGCTGCAAGTTTACTTCTGCTCACTTCACTGTTTTTTATTCCACAATGGAAAAAAATCAAGATCACCTCAGAAGTCAAACTGGTCATCGCGACTTTTGGCCTGTATTTCGGCAGTTATGTGTTATCAACGCTACTACATCACGATGAGTTATCGAAAATCGATCAACCAAGCCGCATTGTATTGGCGTTACTTATTTTTGCTCTTTTGCTGCGCTATCCACCTAAAATAAGCTGGCTATTTACCGGTATTTTACTCGGTTCAACATGCGCAGGGATCACCGCAATCTATCACATTTATGGACTGCATCTAGAGAGAGCCTTTACCGGATTAGATACATGGTACCTTTCTGGTTACATGCCCATTCAATCAGGTAATATGGCCATGACTCTTGCTGTTATGAGTGTTGCCATTACCATATATTATGCAAAGATGCAGCAGTGGAAACTCTGTGCAGTGGCATTCATCGCGTCAAGCTTAGGTGTCTTAGCAAGTTTATTATCAGCCAGTCGCGGTGGATGGATTTTCCTGCCACTCGCATTAATCTATTTACTCATGGCCAATCGTCACTCTCTGAATAAGCAGTTGCTGACCGCGATCGTGCCACTCTGCCTATTAAGCAGCGCTGTGATTACTCAAATTCCAACAGTGAATGCACGCGTACAATCCGCCGTCAGTGAAATAGCTCAATATAATCAAGGGCATGAAAACTCTTCGCTAGGCGTCCGTTTTGAGTTATGGAAAAGTGCGATCTACACTTTTCAAGAATATCCCCTTCTCGGCGCGGGGTATGATGGCAGACAACAGCTCCGTGAGCATTGGGGTGATCTTGGATTTATCGATAAGTCCATCTCACGCTACCCGGTACACTCTCACAATCAATACCTTGAAGACTTATCGGTTCGAGGACTCATGGGGATAACCGCTTTAGTTCTCTTATTCGCCGTGCCTTTTTCGATCTTCCACCGCAACCTCGCGCAAGCAAAAACCGCGTTGGCTGCCGCCGTCAACCAATGCGGAGCCGTCAGCATCATTTTGATGGTTGGGTATCAACTCTCGCAAGCTATGTTTCGGCACAATTCCGGGATCATTTTCTTTTCGATCATCACAGTTATTTTTTTAGCATCCAGTTTGATGCTTAAACAAGGAAAAGCATCATGAGAATACTTGTGCTTAGCTCGTACCATGACGCATGGAACAGCGTTCGCCCAGAAGCGGAGATGTTCATTGAGATGGTGAACCAAGGCCATGATGTCACCCTCATGACACAAGGTGACGCTGAATACATTGAACGTTTTAGACAAAACGGCATCACCATCATTGACTGCTACCCAACACGTAAAGTCTGTTGGAAAACCATTAAACATATTCGCCAAGAACTGCGTCGTAAGCATTACGATGTCGTGTATGCGCTCAACTCTAAAACCATTCCCAATGCTGCGTTTGCTTGTGTCGGTTTCCCTAAAACACGCCTTGTTTCATACCGCGGTACCGTTGGTGGGATCTACCGCCATGACCCTTCGGCTTACTTAACACATTTACACCCGCGTATTGATGGTATTTCGTGCGTTGCGGATGCTGTTACACAATCCGTTCGAGAAAAAGTGTGGTTAGATAATGAAGACGTACAAACCATCTACAAAGGGCATGATTTAGCGTGGTACCAAGCAGAACCTGTTGATCGCTCCGTACTTGGTCTATCTCACGCCGATACCGTATTAATTTGTGTCGCCAACGCCCGTAAAAGCAAAGGGGTACATGTACTTCTAGCGGCGATGGTGCATTTAGCCACCCTTCCCCACTTGCATCTCGTCCTCGTTGGACGCGACATGGATACGCCTGAAAATAAACAATTAGCGCAAGATAGCGGCATGAGTGAGCGTATCCATTTCCTTGGCTATCGCAAAGATGTCCCCGAGTTAATGGCCATGGCAGATATTCAAATCCAGCCCTCGATCAGTGGAGAAGGTTTACCTAAAACTATCATTGAAGCGATGGCGATGGGAAAACCCTCGGTTGTGACCACAACAGGGGGCAGCAAAGAATTAGTAGCCGATAACGTATCCGGTTATGTCGTTGAAACCAATAACGCACAAGCCCTCGCAGACAAAATTGCACGCTTAGTCCGTGATGAGTCCCTACGCCATCAGATGGGTAGCGCGGCGAAACAACGCTTGCAAGAACATTTTTCGATACAAGCGACAACCCGCCAGCAACTCACCTTTTTTGCATCCATAAAAAAATAAGGCTTTCGCCTTATTTTTTTAACGCTCGCTGCATCAGCTTAATTTTCGTTTCCAGATACGACGGATACACATAGCGGCAACGTTCAAATTGTAATTGAGCACGAGCAAGCAAAGGGAAATCAAGGTTGTAATCATTGTCACAATATTGACGATATAACTGCTGCCACTCTTTATACTGATAATGAGCACAACGTCCCTTCGCACGAGACACCCGCGCCTTACCTAAAAACTTCGAACATAACCCCAATCCAATTTCATTGGCCTCAGCGATAATCAAATTGTTCGCTAAACATTGTTCAGACTGCTCGATTTTCTCTGCGCTGTTATCTAATAGGCTGTTCAAATTAATCGTTGCATCAAATTTTTGTAGTGCTTTGAGAAAAAACCACTGAGTGCAATCAACAACGTAGTCAGGATAACCCGGATTGTATTTCTGCTCAGTCGTAGGAACAAAATCATCCTCAAACGGCAAGTCCCACAATGCCAGTAGATCTTCGGTTAATCCAAAATAAAAGAAATCACTGACATGAAAGGCGACACGGTGCCCCTTTGCGAATTTACGTGTAAAAATATTCGGTACGACAACACGTTCTTTTAAAAATTGATATTCAGTACATCGAGCCGGATACGCTTGCTGCATAGCAACGAATACATTGGACACTAGATAGTTATCACTGCGTAATTTGACTGCATACGGTGTCTTTACCCGTTTTAGTCCCTCTAATGTTGAGACTATTTGCCGATGGTTATTATACTTTTGAGGATTACCATCAATATTGATATTTCGACTATTTTGACCGGGATCGTCACACTCCACCAGTTCATCAAAGTCTAATCCTGATAGATCTTGGTTTTTCCACGTAGAAAGAATGACATGTGCACCGGGCAAGTACTTTCTCACTGAATTGAGACAACGATGAGTAATGCCTTCATCTTGTTCACGGCCATTAAAACTATGTACAGGACCTTGCACAACAACTGTAATAGCATTGAATTCAATCATAATAAACCTTTATTAAACTGTATTTTTAAGAAACCTGTAATAATAAATAGATGGATATCCTAATATTTATTTCTATTTCATCCATACTGCCATTTCAGTCATCTATTCGCTCGACCGTGACAAATTTCTTAATTCTCAATCTGTTGTGTATTATCATATAAAGTATCAATATATCATATGGATAGTCTGTACATGAAACGATTAATTGTTGACTTAGATGGAACCCTGACAGAAGCCAATACCTCTGATTACAGAGCGGTACGCCCTTACCAAGAAGTCATTGATCGACTTGTAGAATACCGAGAAAAAGGCTTTGAAATTGTCATCTGTACTGCACGTAACATGCGTACCTACGAAGGCAATGTCGGCAAAATCAATATCCACACCCTCCCTATCATCGTTGAATGGCTTGATAAGCATCAGGTTCCTTATGATGAAATCATTATCGGGAAACCGTGGTGTGGTCATGAAGGCTTCTATATTGATGATCGTGCCATTCGTCCTTCTGAATTTGCTTCTCTCTCCTTAGAAGAGATCAACGCCCTTATAGCGAAGGAAAAGAAATGTTCTTAATCATGTCGGCAGCGTATGTCGGTGTCGAACTACAATCTGAATTTGGTGCGATCCCTCCCAGCCTGTTACCGCTGGGAAATCGCCGTTTGTTCCAGCATCAACATGCCTTGATCCCTGCGGGCGTCACAAAGTATCTCTCTCTACCAGAATCCTACTCACTCTCACAGATGGATGCAGACTGGTTAGCGGACAATGATATTACGGTACTGTCTTTACCTGATGGCCTATCATTAGGTGCTGCGTTAGTCGCTGCGCTTAACTTGGTTGACAGCCCTCTAGATAAACCCCTGCATGTTCTCTTCGGTGACACGCTCATTACCCCACTGCCAACGGGGAATGATATCGTCTCTGTTTCTGACGTGGAAAATAGCTACAACTGGGCGCGTATCAACCAACACTCAGCGCAAGAGTGGCTCTCTGATTCCTCAATTTCTCTGACTCAAAATACACCGATAGTCTCCGGGTACTTCAAGTTCAGTCAACCGCGTCAATTAATGAAATGCCTAACAAAAAGAAACTGGCATTTTCTAGAAGGGCTCAATCTCTATAAAAATGAAATTGGGCTACAGACTGTAAAATCAGATAACTGGCTGGACTTTGGTCACGTTAATACCTATTACACCTCCAAAGCAAAATTCACCACACAGCGTGCGTTTAATGAACTTGTCATTACACCTGAGTGGATTGAAAAATCCAGTAGCAAGAATATTAAAATAAAAGCAGAAGCGAACTGGTTTGAGCATTTACCTGCAACCATGCGTAATTTCATCCCTCAATTTATGGGATGTCATGATGATGACGGTAAATTCAAATACCGATTAGAGTATTTACATCATACTGCCCTTAATGAGCTCTATGTTTTTTCTGAATTACCACCGATGGTATGGAAAAACATCTTTAGTGGTTGTTTGAACTTTATTGCACATTGTCAGCAACATCACGCCACGGACAATGATACGGCCTCATCCTTGAATAACTTATTTGGTGCTAAAACCAAAGAAAGACTCATGATTTTTTGTGATGACCGACAATTTTCATTGGATGACAAATGGGTATTTAATGACCTTTCTGTGTCTATCAATGAGATCCTTGCAACCACCGAACAATGGTTACCACAAAATGAAGACGTTCACACTGTCATGCATGGTGATTTTTGTTTCAGCAATATTCTCTATGATTTTAGAACAAACCGAATAAAGACCATTGATCCGCGTGGCTTAACACACGATAACGTTCTGACGATTTTTGGTGACAGCCGTTATGACGTCGCCAAACTGAGTCATTCTGTTTTAGGCATGTATGACTGGATCATTGCCGGCTATTATCACGTCAATATTCAGGATAACAACATTCAGTTTGATATCGCTGGATTGGAAAAGCAGCGCGACATTCAGCAACTATTCGTTGAAGCGGTAAACCAAACCTGTCATTTGTCTCCAATGAATTTGTATGCGATGCAAATTCACCTGTTCCTGTCGATGCTACCGCTGCACGATGATGACAAACAACGACAAGACGCACTGTTTGCCAATGCATTCCGACTGTATCAAACCTTAGTAGGATATACACAATGATCATTATTCCAATGGCGGGGCTAAGCTCTCGTTTTTTCAAAGCGGGCTACACACAGCCTAAATACATGCTTGAAGCCAAAGGCGCGACGCTTTTTGATCATGCGGTCAACAGTTTCCGTGCTTACTTTCACTCAGAGACGTTTGTGTTTATCGTCCGCAATGTCTACGACACGCCGGCATTCGTTAAAGAACGAGCGACCGAACTCGGGATCTTGTCCTTCCACATTGTGGCCCTCGAAGAAGAGACCCGTGGACAGGCAGAAACCGTATACCTGGGATTACAAAATTTACCGGTTGACGATCAGCCTATCACTGTCTTTAACATTGACACCTTCCGTCCAGGCTTTATCTATCCCGACTTAACCCAACTGGGCGCGGGATACTTAGAGGTATTCCAAGGCAGCGGCGATAACTGGTCTTTTACTAAACCACGTTCGTCAGATTCGACCGAGGTTATCGAAACAGCTGAAAAACGTGCGATTTCAGACCTATGCTGTACCGGTTTGTACCATTTTGCTCAGTGCTGCGACTTTATGGCCGCGTATGAACATTACCTCAACTTGCCACAGTCTCAGTGGGAAAAAGGCGAGTTGTATATTGCGCCACTCTACAATCACCTGATTCAACAAGGCAAAACCATTCACTACCACCTCATTGCACGCGATGACGTCATTTTTTGTGGCGTTCCCAGTGAATACGACGAGTTTCGCAACGCATAACTTGCAAGTACGCTAGCACCACTCCGCAGTACCTCATCGCCTCATGAGGTACTGCACTTTTCCCATGAGCGGCGTTCTACCCCCTAATAACCCAACTCTCTGCCCTTCTCCTCAGAAAAAAATCAAAAATAACAAAGAAAACTTATCGGCCAATTAGTAAACTATGGAGACTTAACAACATTTATAACGTCGCTTTATGAAAATTCTCATCATAGGTCCATCATGGGTGGGTGACATGGTTATGTCACAATGTCTTTACACAGAACTAAAAAAAATGCACCCAGGTGCGGTGATTGATGTGATGGCGCCGGGATGGTGTAAGCCCGTCCTTGAACGCATGGTTGAAATCAACCAAGCCATTGAAATGCCATTAGGCCACGGTGATGTCAGCTTGCTCGCTCGCTACCAGCTTGGCAAGCAGTTACGCACCCAACAGTACGATCGCGCGTATATTCTGCCTAATTCAGCCAAATCCGCATTGATCCCCTTCTTCAGTGGTATTCCTTGTCGTATTGGCTGGAAAGGCGAAATGCGCTACGGGCTTCTGAACGATCTGCGTAATAACAAAAAAGCCTTTGATCTGATGATTGAACGCTACATCGCCCTCGCCCATCCTGCGGCGGAAATGACCGGCTCCGGATGTTTAACGGATATGCCTCATCCTGCTTTACAGGTCGATAAAGTCAATCAACAGCAAGCGATGGAAAAATTCGGTTTGTCATCAGACCGTATCGCCATTGGCCTGTGTCCAGGTGCCGAATTTGGCCCCGCCAAACGCTGGCCTGAAGAGCATTTTGCCACCGCAGCCCAGGAACTGATCGACCAAGGCTTCCAAGTCTGGCTGTTTGGTTCACAAAAAGATCGCGAAGTCACCGACAAGATTAAAGCCAAGCTCAGTGAGCAGGCTCAGGCACACTGCCACAACGTCGCCGGCAGTACGTCTCTTATTGAAGCGATCGATTTATTAGCGGCCTGCGATACGGTCGTCAGTAACGATTCGGGGTTGATGCATGTGTCAGCGGCCGTCGGATGTAAAGTGGTGGCATTGTATGGTTCAACCACACCGGGTTATACGCCACCTTTGGCCAAACACGTTGAAATTTTGCATACCGATATTGAATGTCGTCCCTGCTTTAAACGTGAATGCCCGCTTGGCCACCAGAAATGCCTGGTTGACCTTGCGCCACAACGTATTTTGGATGCGATCGAACGTTTACAGCATCATCAGGCAAGCTCATGCTAATGCGTTGCCTTTATACGCTGCTGCTCACGTTAGTTTCACCGGTTTTACTCTTCGGTTTATACCGTAAAAAACCCGGAAAGCCGACGTTTGGGCCACGCTGGAAAGAGCATTGGGGCCTCACGCCGGCGCTGTCGTCTGCGACTAACCCTATTTGGATCCATGCGGCGTCAGTGGGAGAATCGCTTGCGGTGATCCCTGTGATCAAAGCGCTGCAGCAGCAGTATCCTAACATCCCGATTGTGGTGACCACCACAACGAGTACCGGGGCAGAGCAAATCATGAAATTAGGCAATGGCGTGGAACACCGCTACATGCCGATTGATTTTGCTTGGTGTGTGCGCGGCTTTCTGAAAGCCATTCAGCCACGACTTTTTATCATCGTAGAAAGAGAGCTGTGGCTCAATACCCTCACCACCGTGAAACAGCACGGCATTCCCACGGTGGTGATCAATGCACGCCTCTCAGCACGCTCTGCACAAGGCTATCAGCGTGCTCGCGCGTTCAGTCAGCAACTGTTAGCCCCTCTAGATAAGATCCTGTGTTTACATCAGGATGATGCTGAACGCTTTATTGCACTTGGCGCAGCATCTGACAAGGTGCATATCACAGGGTCCATAAAATACGACTTAACGCTTCCTGCGTCTTTGCACGATACGGCACACGTCTTGCGTCAGCAATTAGGTGCTCAACGCCCTGTTTTTATCGCTGCCAGCACGCATAAAGGGGAAGATGAACTCGTGTTGGACGCCTATAAACACATCCAACAGCAATATCCGGATGTGATAGCGATCATTGTCCCTCGTCACCCTGAACGGTTTGATCAGGTCGCACACCTTTGCCAACGGCGGCAGCTTATTTGTGCCCGACGCAGCCTTCAAGATACCGTGACACCCGCAACACAGATCTACCTTGCCGATACCATGGGCGAGATGTTGATCATGCTTGCCGCCGCGGATGTCTGTTTCATTGGGGGCAGCCTGTTAGGTGATAGCGTCGGTGGGCACAACGTGTTGGAGCCCGCGGCGGTGGCAAAGCCAACGCTCACAGGTCCAAGTTATTACAACTTTGCGGATATTACCGAGCAACTCTCCCAAGCGGGAGCCGTGTTGGTTTGCCAAAATAGCCAACAACTTGGCGAACAGATTTGTGCGTTATTTTCTGCGCCTGAACAGCGTCAACAGATGGGCCAACAAGGGGAAGCTGTGGTTAAACACAACCAAGGTGCCATCCACAAAACGTTGCACTGGCTCGCTCCCTACCTGACACATTAAGTGCTATACCGCTGCTGTGCCATACCCTTGGCACAGCAGTTGCCAATCCGCTTCCTGCCAATGGATATGAAAACGACCCACCTCTTTCATAAAAGAACGCTTTAAACGGGCTAAATTTTTCTCTTTCCAGTGCTCGCCTTGCTGTTGGTAGCATTTATCAAAGTCAATCAACCAGACCTGTTGTTGCGCATCTAACAAAATGTTGTGTGCATTTAAGTCCGTATGACAGACCTGCAAATCATGCATGCGACGGATCATTTGACCGATCTGCTGCCAGCGTTCGGCTTCAATAGGCTGACGCTGTAATATGCCCACAAGATCCTCACTGCCATTGATTTTTTCAACCAAGATATCCGCCTGATACGTCAGGCCTGAACGTACTGCTTGTGCAGCCACAGGGCGCGGCACATTCACGCCACCCTCAACCAACCGCTGTAGTATTTGCATTTCTTGGTAGCTGCGAGTCTGTTTCCACCCTGTAAACCAATAGGCATCACTCACGACCTTGCCAAATAGCCCGCCACGACGGTAGTGACGTAAGGCCATATCACACTGCGTGCCACGCACAAACCACGTCGTCCCTCGCCCTTGTGCCGAGCCAATAATAGCAGATTGCGCCTGCCAAAAATCGGCATCAAACGCATCCCGCGCCCTGTCACTCTCCAGCAATTGTGGATCGACCCAAATCGCGCGGTTATTTTCAATAATTTCTTGCATTTCAGTCTCTCCAATCCTGATCGTAAGCTATTTTACAATTGCTAGAGGGCACTGCATAATTCCTCTTATCTTTTTTCATTAGGCACGTTTATGGCTTTATTTACCACACCCCCGGCCTCCCTTTGCATCCTTCGTCTCTCTGCGATTGGCGATGTTTGCCATACCATCAGTGTGGTACAGGCCATTCAACAGCACTGGCCGGAAACCAAAATCACCTGGATTGTCGGCAAAGTCGAAGCACCACTGATCCAGGCACTGCCGAATGTGGATGTGGTGGTGTTTGATAAAAAAGCCGGCTGGAAAGGTATGCAATCCGTTTGGCAAGCACTCAAAGGCCAGCGATTTGATGCATTACTCTTAATGCAGGTCGCTTTACGGGCCAGTCTTTTATCATTCGGCATTCGCGCCCACTATAAAGTCGGTTTTTCCCGTGCACGCGCGAAAGAAGGCCAATGGCTGTTTACCAATAAAAAACTGCCTGACACACAAACCGCGCATGTGTTAGATAATCTGGCTGAATTTGCGCGCTATCTTGGCGTGCCATTTGCCCCCCCCCACTGGGATATTCCCTTGCCTGCTGACGCCTTAGCCTTCGCGCAGGAACAGATCACCGCGCCCACTCTTGTCATCTCTCCTGCGGCCAGTAAAGATGAACGTAACTGGCTACCCGAGCGCTATGCACAAGTAGCTGATTACGCATATCAGCAAGGGCTGAACGTGGTACTGTGTGGTTCACCCGCACCACGTGAAGTACAACTCGGTGAGCGTATTCTTTCCCATTGCCACACGCCGGTACATAACCTCATTGGGCAAACTTCACTGATTGAGTTAGTCGCCCTATGCAAGCAAGCCTGCATCGTGTTGGCGCCGGATTCCGGTCCGGCACACATTGCCACCACCCAAGGCACGCCGGTCATTGGCTTATACGCTCACAGTAACCCGGCACGCACCGGCCCTTACAATAGTCAGGCGCATGTGGTGGATGTGTATCACGTACATGCCGAAAAACAGCACGGTAAGCCTGTCTCTCAACTGGCATGGGGCACACGGGTAAAAGGCGGCGAACTGATGCAAGACATCACGGTACAGGCTGTCTGTACACAGATCGATCATCTTCTGGCATCACTTTCTCATCCTATTCAGAAGAGAAAATAGACGAGACACTATGAGTATTTCATCCAAGCCAACACTGTGTGTGGCACTGATTGTAAAAAATGAACAACAGCATCTAGCGTCTTGTCTAGACTCAGTCAAAGATTGGGTCGATGAAATCGTGATCCTGGATTCTGGCAGTACCGATCAGACCGAGACCATTGCTCGCCAGTACACTGACAAGTTTTACACCTCTGAAGATTGGCCAGGCTTTGGTCCTCAAAGACAACGCGCACAAGCGTATATTCGAGCTGATTATGTGTTGTGGCTCGATGCCGATGAGCAAGTCACGCCAGAATTACGCCAATCGATTGAAACGGTTTTGCGTGCACCTCAAAACGATACGATCTACACGGTTAACCGATTAAGTATCTTCTTAAATACAGAGATTCGTCACTGTGGTTGGTACCCAGATAATGTCGCTCGTTTCTATAAAACACAATCGACAACGTATAATAATGCTCTTGTGCATGAGAAAGTCATGACGGATAACTTCAAGATCATCCCTCTCGGCGGCGATCTTATTCATTACCCATACGATAATATTTCACATTACTTATCAAAGTCGGTCAGTTATGCAAAATCATGGAGCGAAGATAGATTTTCACGAGGGAAACGCTCCAACTTGTTCTCTCCTTTTTCCCATGCAGTAAGTTGCTTTATTAAAATGTATTTCATAAAAAGAGGATTCCTTAATGGAAAAGCTGGGTTCATCCTTGCAGCTTTATCCTCTTTTTCTGCATTCAACAAGCATTTATGCTTATGGGAGAAAAGTCATCATAGTAAATGATAAACCCGTATATATTTATCTGCAATTTCCTTTGGTGAGTATTGATTAACAACTTGAGTGATTCTGGATTTGCATTTTGCCATAAAATCAGAATCACTCACAAACCGGTCAATCGCCATTAAATATTGCTCAGTATCTCCAGGCGTAATTAAAATGCCGGTACAGTTATTCTCAACAATATCTGAGACACCACCCACATTTGCGGCAATAACAGGAAGATTATATTGATATCCTTCCAGAATAATTGATCCAAGCCCTTCGCTATGAGATGGTAATAGAAGTAAATTGCTATGTTTTAATATTGAGCCGACGTAAGATGTAAACCCATAAAAAATAACATTAGGCACACTTTCAGCCAACTGTTCTAAACGATCTCTTTCTTTACCATCACCAACCAGTAAGAAAATAATACTGGGATGTTTTTTCTCACATATTTTGGCAATTTTTATCGTCATATCATGATTTTTAATTGGTAATAAATTAGCAATATGTGAAATAACAAACTTATCTTTGAACTTTTTTAAGTCATCATTCACTGCATCATTTTCCTTCTGGTTAGAAAATGAATCATGAATAACTAAAGTTTGTTTTCTTGAGAATTCCAATGAATCTTTTACTGCATGACTTACACCAATTAGTTTATCTGCACGATAGTATGGCAATCGCGAAAAAAATGTATTTTTTACTCTTTTCTCCATGCGTCGAGTAATAATAACCTTGGATGCGAAGAGTGACTTCATCAAATTTGCAAGATGTACACTTCTGCCGTCATGCGCATGAATAATCAAATCAGAACGCAATTTACATGCCAAATTAAAAACTTTATAAAGTGATATTGTGTCAATGGCATCACATTGGCGATGGCACTCAGATTCAAACAAGCTCCCTTTTTTCACATAAATAAACTGTTGGAATTCTGAAATATTTTTAATTAAATTCAGTGTTTGCACTTCGCCCCCTCCAAATCCGGAGGCCAGATTCATGTGCAGTACTACTTTGTTCTTTTTCATGTACATTCTGCTAATTCTAATGTGATTCATTTTTAATAAGCTACTATGTTAGTATATAAAACATCAATCACTATCTATCCCTTTCCTTATGACAACACGTGTAATTTATCCTGGCACTTTTGATCCCATCACCAATGGTCACCTTGATCTGATTGAACGCGCTGCTGCCATGTTTGATCATGTGGTGGTTGGCATTGCCTTCAATCCCAGTAAGAAACCCTTGTTTGATTTGGAAGAGCGAGTGGCATTAGCCAAAGCGATCACCCAACACCTAACAAATGTTGAGATAGTTGGCTTCTCTGGCCTGTTGGTCGATTTTGCCAAAGAATACCAAGCCAACATCTTGGTCCGGGGCCTACGCGCGGTCTCCGACTTTGAATATGAATTTCAGCTCGCGAATATGAACCGCCGCTTAATGCCAGAATTGGAAACCGTGTTCCTGACACCGGCTGAAGAGAACTCCTTTATCTCCTCTACCATTGTCAAAGAAGTCGCCCTGCACAAAGGGGATGTGAGCCAGTTTGTCGATCCTGTTATTACTGATGCTTTACACGCTAAATTGAATCCATAACCCTAAACACAAAAAAGCCAGTGTCACCACTGGCTTTTTCTCCGCTGTTATTCTTGGTTTTGCCTAATCGCACGGATGATTTCTGTCGTCGAACAACCATCAACAAAATGCAAGACCTCAACCCGTCCACCCGCAGCAATGACCTCTTGTCCACCCGCGATATCTTCCGGTTTATAGTCCCCACCTTTAACCAAAATCGTCGGCAACACTTCACTAATCAGTCGCTGTGGCGTTTCTTCCGTAAAAGGTACCACCCAATCCACCGCCCCTAATCCCGCAAGCACCGCCATACGGCGATCTTCCGGGTTCACTGGGCGACCTGGACCTTTTAGCGCCTGTACGGAACGGTCCGAGTTCACCGCGACAATCAGTCGGTCACCTAATTTAGCCGCTTCATTTAAATAAGCCACATGCCCTGCATGTAAAATATCAAAGCAACCATTGGTCATCACCACCTGCTCACCGCGGGCGCGTGCTGCCTGAACAGCGAGTATCAATTGCGCCTCAGTCACTACGCCAAATCCGCTGTCTTGGCTACCGTGGATTGCATCTGTTAACTCAATCGTCGACAACGTCGAGGTACCCAGTTTACCAACCACAACACCTGCAGCGGCATTGGCTAACTTACATGCATCTGCTAATGGCTTACCGGCAGCTAGAGACGCGGCGAGAACGGAAATCACGGTATCGCCAGCCCCAGTAACGTCATACACTTCTTTTGCTTGTGTAGGCATGTGTAAGGGCTCAGCATGATCTCGCTGCAACAACGTCATCCCCTGCTCACTGCGTGTAACCAACAGCGCGTTTAAATCATACTGCTGGATCAACGCTTGTCCTTTCGTCACCAACTCCTCGTCAGAGCGAACGATACCCACAACGGCTTCGAACTCTGACAAGTTAGGCGTCAACAACGTTGCACCGCGATAACGTTCAAAATCGGTGCCTTTCGGATCGACAAGTACAGCGATACCCTGCTGACGCGCCTGCTGAATCATCAACTGGACATGCTCAAGCGCGCCTTTTGCGTAATCCGACAAAATCATCACGCTAGCAGAAGGCAAAGCAGACTCAATGCGTGGCAAGATCATATTACTCGGTACTTGATGAAAACCTTCTTCAAAGTCCAAGCGGATCATCTGCTGACCACGGCTCATCACGCGTAATTTCGTGATAGTCGGGTAATTGGGTAATGCTACAAAATCACAATGCACCTCAAGGGAGCCAAGTTTTTCTGACAACGCTTTCGCTGGTTCATCAATCCCCGTAAAACCAATCAGATGTGCATGACCGCCAAGTGATGCAATATTCATTGCCACGTTAGCCGCGCCACCAGGACGCTCTTCGATATGATCCACTTTTACAACTGGCACGGGTGCTTCAGGGGAAATACGGCCAGTTGCCCCCCCCCAATAACGATCCAACATGACATCGCCCACAATCAGTACATGCGCCTGATCATACTCAGGAAGAGTCAGTTTCATTTTTTTCTCCGGGATAAATTTAACCTTCAAATACTACCATAAAGCACGTTATACCAACATCGACGTCACTTTTGCCGCTAATCCAGCGCCCATAAAAAAGGAGGCATTAGCCTCCTTTTTC
Source organism: Photobacterium sp. 270122K (assembly GCF_059941365.1). Taxonomy (NCBI): domain Bacteria; kingdom Pseudomonadati; phylum Pseudomonadota; class Gammaproteobacteria; order Vibrionales; family Vibrionaceae; genus Photobacterium; species Photobacterium sp. 270122K. The sequence continues at coordinate 119,471 of NZ_JBPOEN010000009.1, read as the reverse complement.
TCATGCGAAATAACGCACTATCAACGCTGGTAATACGCGCGGTACCAGTCCACAAAGGCTTGCACGCCTTCTTTCACTTTCACCGCGGGTTGGTAGTCGGTCGCCGCAAACAAGTCTTGCGTATCGGCATAGGTGGCATATACGTCACCCGGCTGCATTGGCATGAAGTTTTTCTTCGCTTCCATACCTAGTGCGTCTTCCAGCGCTTCAATGAAGTCCATTAATTTCACTGGGCTACCGTGACCAATGTTATACACACGGTACGGTGCTGAACTGGTGGCTGGCGAACCGGTTTCCACCGTCCAATCGCTATTTTTCTCAGGGATCACCGCCTGAATGCGGAGTATGCCTTCTACGATATCGTCGATGTAAGTGAAGTCACGACGCATGTCACCGTTGTTGTACACATCAATAGTTTTGCCTTCCATGATGGCGTTAGTGAACTTGAACAACGCCATGTCCGGACGTCCCCACGGGCCGTACACGGTAAAGAAACGCAAACCGGTGGTTGGCACACCGTAAAGGTGAGAATAGGTGTGTGCCATCAGCTCGTTAGACTTTTTGGTCGCCGCGTACAGTGAGATCGGGTGATCGACACTATCTGCGGTATCAAACGGCATTTTCTGATTCAGGCCGTATACCGAGCTGGAAGAGGCATACACCAAATGCTCGATGTTATGATGGCGACAACCTTCCAAAATCGTCAGGTGACCCACCAAGTTACTGTCTGCATACGCCATTGGGTTATCAATGGAGTAACGTACGCCCGCTTGTGCCGCTAAATGGATCACACGGGTAAACTGCTGCTCGGCAAACAGGTTCGCGATACCATCACGATCCGCCAAGTCCAGTTCAATGAACGTGAACTGTGGGTGGGCGATACGCGCCAGACGCGCCTGCTTCAGTGACACCTCGTAGTAATCGTTGAGATTATCAATCCCGACGACTTCGTGTCCCATCGCACACAAACGTTCTACAACTGCACTGCCAATGAACCCAGCTGCGCCGGTAACCAGATATTTCATCATGGGGGTCGACCTTTCTCTATGTACTCAAAGCACAAAAAATTACCATCAATGACAAGATCATAGCACCGCCTCAGAGAGGTGGGTATGCTTGCAGAGGAAAAACGGCATCAATATTATTGAGCTATGGGTTAAGCGCCGCTGAATCCACCTCGCTTTTCTCTCGAGGTAATTGCGCTGTTATTTCTGACAAGCACTGCAATAGACACTGGCGCGTTGGCCGATTTTGGCCTCACTCAAGGGCTTATCGCAGCGTGGACAGGGCTGCCCAGCCTTACCATACACTTGCAGCTCTTGCGCGAAATAGCCCGGCTTACCATCGGCATTTTTGAAGTCTTTCAACGTGGTGCCGCCTTGCTCAATGGCAAACGCCAGCACTGCTTTGATGTCATCCACCAACACCGCTAGACGCTGTGCAGAGACGTCACCGGCTTCGCGTTTCGGGTGGATCCCTGCACTAAACAGCGATTCATTGGCATAAATATTTCCCACCCCCACCACCACGTGATTGTCCATAATGAAGGATTTGATCGCCGTCCGTTTACCTTGCGCTTTTTGCTGCAGATACTCAGCATTGAAATCATCACTGAGCGGTTCCGGCCCCAATTTGGCGAATACGCTGTGTTCACTGTCTTTGTCTTGCCACAACCACGCCCCAAATCGGCGCGGATCGTTGTAACGCAGTAACTCACCACTGGCCAAACAGAGATCCACGTGATCATGTTTCTCCGGTGGGATCCCCGCGGGCAACACGCGCAGGCTACCCGACATCCCCAAATGAATGATGGCCGTGCCAATATCGGTATCCAGCAACAAATACTTCGCTCGACGACGCACACTGCGGATCACCTGCCCCTCAATCAGATGCAGTTCTTCAGGGATCGGCCAACGTAATTTCGGATTCCGCACCACCACATGGGTAACACGCTGATCCAACACATGCGGCGTAATCCCCATGCGGCTCACTTCGACTTCCGGTAATTCAGGCATGGTTTACTCACTGACAGTTGATGAATGGGTCGCAGACGGAAACAGGTACGCTTCCGCCACGGAAACGGCCAGCCACTCGCCCTGTCCGTTTTGCAATAACCAGAACTGCGGCAACTGATAAACGGTCACCGACACGGCGCTCTGTTGCCCTGCCAACTCAAATTCGACATGACGAGGCGCCGACAACTGAGGCATTAGCTGTTGCATGATATCCGCACTCACGGGTGTGCCTTCCAGCGTTAACCAATGCGACAACAAGGTATGTGCAGGCAAGGCCACCAGCGGCGCAGCTTGCCAGCCTAATGCACTGTGTGTCAGTGTCGTTTGCGGGAAGACGACCCGCTCAGGCTGGGCATCGAGGGGCAGTAAACGGGTGAGCGCCGTCGACGTGTCAGCAGCGGATGACGATGAGGACGTCGCACGGTTTTTCACCCATTCGGGTAATTGGATCATCGCGATAAACGCAATCACCGCAAAAATAATGACATTGTTCCATCCCCGACGTGACAGTCGCATGGCGATACCCTTCCTGTTAGCAGAGCGGAAATCATAGCATGGTTACAACAAGATACGAGATAGTGAGAAAATCGCTTAATGGTCAGAGGAAAAAAGCAGGGGGAGTTGCTGAAAATAAGAAGGTGAAGAGGTGAAGAGGTGAAGAGGAATTTTAGGTATAAAAAAACCCAGCATAAACTGGGCTTTTATCAAAAAAACATAAAACCAATTACTTGATTTTAGCTTCTTTGTACATAACGTGCTGGCGAACTACTGGATCAAATTTCTTGATCTCAAATTTGCCTGGCATGTTACGCTTGTTTTTATCAGTAGTGTAGAAGTGGCCTGTACCAGCAGATGATACTAGACGGATCTTCTCACGAATGCCTTTAGCCATTCTTCAAATCCTCTTAAACGTTCTCGCCGCGAACACGCATCTCTGCAAGAACGACATCAATGCCTTTCTTGTCGATGATACGCATACCTTTAGCGGTAAGACGTAGTTTAACGAAGCGTTTTTCGCTTTCTACCCAGAAACGATGAGTTTGCAGGTTCGGCAGAAAACGACGCTTGGTGGCATTGCGCGCGTGTGAACGGTTGTTACCCGTTACAGGACGCTTGCCAGTTACTTGGCATACTCGGGACATTACTGTCTTCTCCAAATCGTTTCAGCTCGATATCTACCATGGTTTATTCAATGTAAAAAATATTTTTTCACATCTAACCACAGCTATCAAAGGTCGCGCATTATACTAAGTCAAAACCAGTTGCTCAAGTCCCGAGCAGTCCTTTCTCAACTTTTTAGGCAAATTTTGGCTATTTTATAGCCATCCTCGCTCGGCGAATGAAGTAATTTCTCCATCACCGACAACAAAGTGATCTAGAACCCGAATATCGACCAACGCCAGTGCATCACTAATGCGTTGGGTAATTCGACGATCAGCTTGACTTGGTTCAGCGACGCCTGACGGGTGATTATGCGCTAAAATGAGCGCGGCTGCATTAAGTTCCAGTGATCTTTTTACAACTTCTCGCGGATACACGCTCGCCGCATCAATCGTCCCTTCAAATAATACCTCTCCGGTAAGCACCCGATGCTGGTTATCGAGAAACAGCACATAAAACGCTTCACGATGGCGATCGCGCAACAATTGCGACAAATAACGGCGGGTATGATCCGGGCTGGTTAAGGCATCCCCCTTTTTTAGGGTTTCCTCTAAATGACGCTGACTCATCTCCAATACCGCCTGCAACTGGGCAAATTTGGCCGGCCCGAGTCCTTTATACTGACAGAACGCGGTTTGGTCGGCCGCCAATAACGCCCGCAGCGAACCAAACTGGTGCAAGAGATCCGTGGCCAGCTCAATCGCATTCATCCCCGTAATGCCGGTGCGCAAAAAAATCGCCAGCAATTCCGCATCCGAGAGTGCCCCTGCCCCCCGCGCTAATAACTTTTCTCGGGGGCGTGATTGTTCCGGTAACAGTTTGAGTGACATGTCTCCCTCCTTATAGCAATCAGCTAATACCCAGAGAGCATGATCAACAAGCCTTCCCCCCCAAGATCGCAACCAGCACGAAAAAAACCGCCCTTCGCACCGCAACATAATGCGTCGAACTGCCACGTACATCACAGACCCTCACCTGATTGGTCGCCGTCGATCATGCCGCTCATCTCAGGCTTGATCGGGCGCAAGGATGCATGCTTTCTTTTGGTGAGCGCCTTTTTTTGATGGTAAGGTGTGCCGCATTCATATTCCGGATATCGATAGCAGGCAAGAACAATGCAGACTCTGGCAGGGAAAAAAATACTTCTTGGGATCAGCGGTGGGATCGCCGCCTACAAATGCGCCGAACTCACGCGCCGACTGATTGAACGTGGCGCGCAAGTGCAGGTTGTGATGACCAACGCCGCCAAAGAGTTCATTACCCCTCTTACGATGCAAGCCGTCTCGGGTCGCCCGGTCTCTGACAGCTTATTGGATCCCGCGGCGGAAGCCTCGATGGGACACATTGAGTTAGCCAAATGGGCTGACTTGGTGTTGCTGGCCCCTGCGACGGCCGATTTGATCGCACGCATGGCAGCGGGCATGGGCAATGACTTGCTCACCACCTTATGCTTAGCCACCGACGCACCGATTGCAGTCGCGCCTGCGATGAACCAACAGATGTACCGCAACATCGCGACACAAGACAATATCGCGACGCTAGCCCGCCGTGGGTGCACCATTTGGGGCCCGGCCAGTGGCGAGCAGGCCTGTGGCGATGTCGGCCCGGGTCGTATGCTTGAGCCGATGCAGCTCGTGCATCAGGTCGAAGCCTTCTTCCAACCGGCTGACTTGGCGGGCATCACACTGACCATTACGGCAGGCCCGACCCGCGAAGCGATTGATCCGGTACGCTACCTGACGAATCTCAGCTCCGGCAAGATGGGCTACGCCATTGCGGCGGCAGCGGCACAGCGAGGCGCGAACGTTATCTTGATCAGCGGCCCAACGAATCTCGCCACACCCGCGGGTGTCGAGCGCGTGGACATTGAAAGCGCAGAAGAGATGTTCCAAGCGGCGCATACCCATGCCCCACAGAGCGATATTTTTATTGGTTGCGCCGCTGTCGCCGACTTCCGTCCGGCTCATGTCGCCACGCAGAAGATGAAAAAGCAAAGCGATCAGGATGAGATGGTAATTACGCTGGTGAAAAACCCCGATATCATTGCCAGCATCGCGCAACTGACCGAACAACGTCCGTTCACGGTCGGGTTTGCTGCCGAAACCCAAGACGTGGCGCAATACGCCCAAGACAAACTGCAGCGTAAAAACTTGGATCTGATCTGCGCCAATGACGTCTCGCAGCAAGATCTGGGCTTTAACAGCGATAACAATGCCCTGCACTTGTATTGGCCACAGGGTGACAAAGCGCTGCCACAAGCCAGCAAAACCCAGCTGGGTCAGCAATTAATGGATGAAATCATCGCACGCTTTCACGCCCGTCAGGCGTAATCGTCTTCACTCTGCTGTTTAAATAGAAGCCCTTCCCTTCAGGTTGGGCTTTTTTGGCCGATAAAGCACTCAGTATCGCCCGAGAGTGCTTTTCACCGTCAGGCTCCACCGCTAAGATAGGCGGGTTTCACGCTGTCAGAGACAGTCTTATTTTGAAAAGGAACGGTTATTCATGGCTGGCAACAAGAAAAACAACCGCCGCGAAGAAATTTTACAAGCATTAGCTCAAATGCTGGAATCGGCCCAAGGTAGCCAACGTATTACCACCGCGAAACTGGCCGCACAAGTGGGCGTCTCGGAAGCCGCGCTTTACCGTCACTTTCCAAGCAAGGCGAGAATGTTTGAAGGGTTGATCGAGTTTATTGAAGACACCATTACCACCCGCATTAATCGCATTCTGGATGATGAAAAAGACACCCTGAATCGTCTGCGCATGGTACTGCAACTGATCTTGACCTTTGCCGAACGTAACCCGGGCCTGACCCGCATTATGACCGGCCATGCTCTGATGTTTGAACAAGACCGTCTGCAATCGCGTATCAACCAACTGTTCGAGCGCATTGAAACCCAGATCCGTCAGGTACTGCGTGAGCGCAAACTGCGTGAAGGCAAAGGCTTCCCGGTGGATGAATCTATTCTGGCCGCACAGTTGCTGGGGCAGGTCGAAGGCAGCCTGAACCGTTTCGTTCGCTCTAACTTCAAATACAAGCCTACCGCCAACTTTGACGATTACTGGCGCTTACTGAGCGCTGAGTTAGGCTAAAGGTTCGAGGTTCGAGGTTCGAGGTTCGAGGTTCGAGTAGAATAAAAAACAAAAAGCGAGCGTCAATGACACTCGCTTTTGTTGTTTCTAAAGCAGAGGAAAAGACCCGCTCTTCCTCGCCGACTCGGTACGCGTCCCTAAAGACTTACACCCCATACTCTGCACGGTAGGCTTTTACGGCCTCTAGGTGTGCGTCCATCCCCGTTTGCTCTTCCAGGTAACGTACCACGTCACCCAACGACACAATCGAGATCACCGCACAGCCAAAGTCGCGCTCCACTTCCTGAATCGCAGACAGCTCGCTCTTGCCTTTTTCCTGACGGTCAATCGCCACCAACACGCCCGCCAAATCCGCGCCATTCGCTTGGATGATTTCCATTGATTCACGGATTGCCGTACCGGCAGTGATCACGTCGTCCACCAACATGATGCGACCTTCCAGTGGGCTACCCACCAAGTTGCCGCCTTCACCGTGATCTTTGGCTTCCTTACGGTTGAAACAGTAAGGGGTGTCGATGTCGTGCTGATCCGCCAACGCCACCGCGGTGGTCGTCGCAATTGGGATCCCTTTGTACGCAGGGCCAAATAGCACATCGTACTCAATGCCCGCGTCCACTAAAGCTTCAGCGTAAAAACGACCCAGACGTGCTAAATCACGACCTGTATTAAACAACCCGGCATTGAAAAAATACGGGCTCTTACGGCCAGATTTCAGTGTGAACTCACCAAATTTCAATACGCCTTTTTCAAGGGCGAATTCAATGAACTGACGCTGATATGCTTTCATGGTTTTTCCTTATTTTATGAAACGTATAGTCATACTCGGGCTATCAGACAGGCGACATCCGCCCCGACAGCCAAAAAAAAGCGGCTCCAATAGGAACCGCTTCAAAATCAATCCATCAACGCTTGCTTCTGCACGTTGATAATGTCTTCAATTCCCTGCTTGGCTAGCGCCAGCATGGCCAGTAATTCGTCGTGACTGAAGGCTTCCCCTTCGGCCGTCCCTTGAATTTCGATCATCTTACCGTCTTCGGTCATGACCACATTCATGTCGGTTTCTGCCGCTGAATCTTCAAGGTACTCTAAATCACAGATCGGCTCGCCGTTGTAGATACCAACAGACACCGCCGCCACCATGCCTTTCAGTGGGTTTTTCTTGATCATGCCTTTTGCCAGCATGTAGTTGATCGCATCCACCAACGCCACCATTGCACCGGTGATCGACGCGGTGCGTGTGCCGCCATCCGCCTGAATCACATCACAGTCAATCGTGATCATCTGCTCACCCAGCACCTCTAGATCCACCGCAGCACGTAAGCTACGCGCGATCAGGCGCTGAATTTCCATGGTACGACCGCCTTGTTTACCGCTTGCCGCTTCACGGCGGTTACGCGAATGGGTCGCGCGCGGCAACATGCCGTATTCTGCTGTCACCCAGCCTTGGCCTTTGCCTTTCAGCCAGCGTGGTACTGACTCTTCCACACTTGCCGTACAGATCACTTTAGTATCACCAAACTCCACCAACACGGAGCCTTCAGCATGGGCTGTGAATTGACGAGTAATAGTGATTGGACGTACCTGGTTAGCATTTCTTCCGCTTGGACGCATCGGGGATTCCCTTTGGCTGGCTGATATTAACCGGCGATTATAGCGATAACCGCCGATCAGTGCACGCGAAACCCTTTGCGTGACACGTACGCGAACGATCGCCGCGGTGTCGAAACAAAGGAACGCACGCGAGACTCTTATTGCGCTGCTGTGTCAGTACTCACGGGCGCAGTTGCGTTCGTTGCCGCAGGTGCAGCAACCGGTGCAGACATGTCTGCCATCGCAGGTTCCGTCACCGCGACCGCCGCCGGACGCTGACAGTCGTACGCGTTCGCCATCATGGTCACTGAGCTTAGGAAGCCCAATGGCTGGTACAAGTACAGGGTATCTGCTTGCAGCTCATGCGCTTTGATACGCATTTCATTGAGCGTGCCCCACACCATGTCGCGATCGGCGTGCATCCAGTAATCGTAGAAGTGGCCTTGCGAACCCAATACCGTGCCTTTTAGCTCACAGTCTTGGATCGCCTGCGTATCATCCCAGATCACCTGCACATGGCGAGAATCCGCGGTTGGGAAGGTCACACACCCCGTCAAAGACAGGCCTAATAGCGCTAATGCAACGTACTTTTTCATGGAATAAAGGGTTCACAAAGTAAAAAATGACGGCGGAGTGTAATCGTAAGTGACACGAAGTGCACTCAAAAAATGCACACTGTTCACAGGCATGCCATCACCTATCTTTTCTTGGGCAGGCTACGTTATAATCAATGCACTACGACAACTGCGCCGTATCCTGTATTGCACGGCTTTTAGCGCCCCGCGTTAACAGCCCGTAAGCAGTTATCTTCTTTCTACATAAGGGCCCTCCGCCAATGATCCATAGCATGACCGCCTATGCCCGTCGCGAAGTAAAAGCTGACTGGGGCACCGCTGTTTGGGAAATCCGTTCGGTTAACCAACGCTACCTTGAAACTTACCTGCGTATGCCTGAGCAGTTCCGTGGCCTTGAGCCGGTACTGCGCGAGCGTTTCCGTCAGCGTCTTGCGCGCGGTAAAGTCGAGTGTAACCTGCGTTTTGAAGCGAACCCTGCTGCTAACGCTGCGCTGAACATCAACCAAACCTTGGCCAGCCAAGTGATCAACGCCGCAGAGCAAATCATGGCGCTGACCGGCGAGAAAAGCCGCCTTAACCCGTTCCAAGTCATGCAGTGGCCGGGTGTGATGGAAGCGTCTGAGCAAGATTTGGATGCCATCAACAAAGATCTCCTGACTGGCTTTGATGCCGCGATTGAAGACTTCTTGGCCGCACGTGCCAGCGAAGGCGCCAACATGAAAGATCTGATCGTGCAGCGTTTGGATGCCATCAGCGAAGAAGCGGCGAAAGTGCGCGCTCACATGCCAGAAGTGATGGCATGGCAGCGTGAACGTCTGCTCAGCCGTTTTGAAGAAGCGAAGATTGAGCTGGATGCGACCCGCGTCGAGCAAGAGCTGATCGTGCTGGCACAAAAGAGCGATGTGGCGGAAGAACTAGACCGTTTGGACTCACACGTAAAAGAAACGCACAAAGTGATGAAGAAAGGCGGCGCCTGTGGCCGTCGTCTGGACTTCATGATGCAAGAGTTCAACCGTGAGTCGAACACGCTGGCATCGAAATCCATCAACACCGACATCACCGCGTCTGCGGTAGAACTGAAAGTGTTGATCGAGCAAATGCGCGAGCAAATCCAGAACATCGAATAAGGTCGCCTTATTCACCCGCTTGTTCGGGAACCCGCCGCGAATCCTTGATTGGCGGCGGTATCACTATCGCCTCTCCCTCTACCACCGCGTCAAACAGCTTCTCTGCCGCCCATGGCTTATCCACCAAATAAGTACTCGTACCAATTTCTTCCTGCGTATCCACCACACTTGAATCAAGCTCGATGAGCATCCCACTACTGGAAAGGATCAGTTGCTGCCACGCATAATCCGGGTGCTCCGACACAGGGACAATCCATAATCGTTTTTGTTGCGGCCACACCAAGTACGCCACCATCTCGTCGGGGGAATAGGTCGTAATATAAAAGGTCTGAGGTTCGGTCACATTCCGCTGCTGTATCACCACCGCCTGCAGGGCGGCCACTAACAAGTGGTAATTAGACAATGCCCGCACCGATAGCCTTGAATCTATCGCGGCGTCAGACAATGTCGTTTTTGGCACCGAGTCGGCGGCCAGTCCGGCAACGGAGGCCTGTGCGACCGAAACAACGACTGCCGATACCACGACAGTCGATACCATAACGGTCGACATCGCCACGGCGCCAGCCGTGATAGCCAGTACCACCAACATCCGCCACACGCTGCCCCGTTTTTTTCCTACGCCAGCTACCGTCGCGGCCATTTGCTTCTCCCCGGCATCGCTGCCTTTCCCTCACCGCGATGCCAACATCACGGCCTACCGCAGGGTGTCTAACGCAAGGCGATGGGCATGACCAGAGCGTACCGCGGGTTTACGCCCATATTCTGAAGGCACACCGCGCGATGAACAGACTCGGTGCATCCCTTTCATCACAATTGTTATCACGCCCGCAAAGTGGGCCACGGATCCCGGATTACGCAAAAAAGCAGCCCACGGCGTATAGTTAACAATACGCATCAGAAAAAGATGAATTTTCAAGCAATCAGCTAATTTCAATTACGCGCAGTTCATGATAATCTGCGCGCCCTTCTATCACTGAGTGAAAATAGGCAATGAGCAAAGGTACTCTATACATCGTGTCGGCCCCAAGCGGTGCTGGTAAATCAAGTCTGATCAACGCCCTGTTGGAAACCAATCCGACCTATGACATGAAAGTATCCGTCTCTCACACCACGCGCGGTATGCGTCCAGGCGAAGAGCACGGCGTTCATTACAATTTCGTTAGCGTAGAAGAATTTACGGACCTTGCTGAGCAAGGCGCTTTCCTTGAGCACGCTGAAGTATTCGGTAACTACTACGGTACGTCACGTCCTTGGATCGAACAGCAGCTGAATAAAGGCATCGATGTCTTCTTGGATATCGACTGGCAGGGCGCGCGTCAAATTCGCAAGCAAATGCCACAAGCCAAAAGCTTGTTTATCTTGCCACCTTCAAAAGAAGAGCTGGAACGCCGACTGAATGCCCGTGGTCAAGACAGCGATGTTGTCATTGCCCGTCGTATGCAAGAAGCCCGTTCAGAGATCTCTCATTACAACGAATACGATTATGTGATCGTTAATGATGATTTTGATGTGGCACTAATGGACTTTAAAGCCATTATCCGCGCAGAACGATTGAAGCAAGATAAGCAAACTGCTAAATATAACAGCATGCTGAATGCCCTGCTGGCAGATCAGTAAGTATTTTTGTACAATTTTCCATCTTTATTTATATAACCACTGGAGCCCTCCATGGCACGCGTAACCGTTCAAGACGCAGTTGATAAAATTGGCAACCGTTTCGATCTGATCCAAATTGCTTCACGCCGCGCTCGTCAGATGCAAACAGGCGGTAAGGATCCATTGGTTCCTGAAGAAAACGACAAATACACTGTTATCGCCCTTCGTGAAATCGAAGAAGGTCTGATCACAAAAGAAATTCTTGATGCACGTGAGCGTCAGGAAGTTCAAGAGCAAGAAGCAGCAGAACTAGCCGCTGTTAGCGCTATTGCTGGCGACAACCACCGTTAATTCAGGGAACCGGGCGCATTGTATCTTTTTGATAGCCTGAAAGAAGTCGCAACACAATACCTGCCTGAGTCTCAAATCGAGGCGCTCAGGCAGGCTTATTTGGTTGCGCGCGACGCACACGAAGGGCAGACACGCTCTAGCGGCGAACCCTACATCATCCACCCCATTGCTGTTGCTCGTATTCTGGCGGAAATGCGCCTGGATTACGAAACCCTCATGGCAGCCCTGCTCCACGATGTCATTGAAGATACCGAGGTCACCAAAGACGATCTCGATAGCCGCTTTGGCTCCACCGTGGCTGAACTGGTCGATGGTGTCTCGAAGCTAGACAAACTCAAATTCCGCGATCGCAAAGAAGCGCAAGCTGAAAACTTCCGCAAAATGATCATGGCCATGGCCCATGATATTCGCGTGATCCTCATCAAACTGGCTGACCGTACGCACAACATGCGCACGTTGGGTGCCCTGCGCCCGGACAAACGCCGTCGGATCGCCCGCGAAACGCTGGAAATCTTCTCTCCTTTAGCCCACCGTTTGGGTATCCACAATATTAAGACAGAGTTGGAAGAGCTCGGCTTTGAAGCCCTCTATCCGAACCGCTACCGCGTACTGAAAAACGTAGTGGCTGCTGCCCGTGGAAACCGCAAAGAAATGATCAATAAAATCCACGCTGAAATTGAGGGTCGCCTTAATGACGCGGGGATTGAAGGTACGGTACTGGGACGCGAGAAAAACCTCTACTCCATCTATAACAAGATGAAGAACAAAGAGCAGCGCTTCCACACCATCATGGATATCTACGCCTTCCGCGTACTGGTTCATGACCTCGATACTTGCTACCGCATTCTCGGCCAAGTGCATAACTTGTATAAGCCGCGCCCAAGCAAGATGAAAGACTACATCGCGATCCCGAAAGCCAACGGCTATCAGTCATTACACACTTCCCTCGTCGGCCCGCATGGCGTCCCGGTTGAAGTGCAGATCCGTACCGAAGACATGGATCAAATGGCCGATAAAGGCGTTGCGGCACATTGGGCCTACAAAGACGGCGAAAGCTCGAGTACCACGGCACAGGTGAAAGCGCAGCGCTGGATGCAAAGTCTGCTCGAACTGCAGCAAAGTGCCGGCAGCTCGTTTGAATTTATCGAGAACGTAAAATCCGATCTGTTCCCGGATGAGATTTACGTATTCACCCCGAAAGGCCGCATTGTTGAATTGCCGGTCGGGGCGACAGCAGTCGACTTTGCCTACGCGGTGCACACCGATGTGGGGAATGCCTGTGTCGGCGCCCGTGTGGAACGCCAGCCTTACCCGCTGAGCAAGCCACTGAAAAACGGCCAGACCATTGAGATCATCAGTGCACCGGGTGCGCGTCCTAACGCCGCTTGGCTGAACTATGTCGTAACCTCACGCGCCCGCACCAAGATCCGTCAGGTGCTGAAAACCATGCGCCGTGAAGAGTCCATCACACTGGGACGTCGCCTGCTTAATCATGCACTGGGTGCGCTCAATATCGACCAGGTCGATCCGGGCAACCTGCAACAAGTGCTGACCGATCTGCGTTTGGTGGATTTGGAAGATTTGCTGGCTGAAATTGGCTTGGGTGAGCTGATGAGCGTGGTGATCGCCCGCCGTCTGCTGGGCCGAGCCGATGAACTGACCGAGAAAGAAAATGACCGTCGTCTGCCGATCCGTGGCGCTGATGGCATTTTGCTGACCTTCGCCAATTGTTGTCACCCGATCCACGGTGACCCGATCATGGCCCATGTCAGCCCGGGCAAAGGCTTGGTGATCCACCGCGAAGAATGTGCCAACATCCGTGGTTACCAACGTGAACCGGACAAGTACATGGCGGTCGAGTGGAGCGAAGACTTCGAGCAAGAATTCGTCACCAGTCTCAAGGTGGACATGCAAAACCACCAAGGCGCACTGGCCGATCTGACCAACACCATCGCGGCAACGGGCTCGAACATTCAGGGCTTGGCGACCGAAGAAAAAGATGGCCGTTTGTACACCATCACGGTACGCCTGACCACCAAAGGCCGTATTCATCTGGCTAACATCATGCGCCGTATTCGTGTGATGCCCAACGTGGTTCGCGTCTCGCGCCAGAAAAACTGATCCCGATAACGGGGCATTCCCGCTATCAACTCATACTCTAAACGCCCGTCTTCGGGCGTTTTCTTTAGGTAAACCAGTACATGACACCTGATCGTTTCCAACGTATTCACTCTGTTCTCGCCACTCGCCAGCCGGATCTGACGGTGTGCATGGAAGAAGTCCACAAACCGAACAATGTCTCTGCCATCATCCGTACCGCGGATGCCGTTGGCGTGCACAAAGTCCACGCGGTCTGGCCGACCAAAGCGATGAAGCTGCACACGCATACGTCCGCCGGTGCCCGTAACTGGGTCGAGTTAGAGACCCACGATTCGATGATCGACGCGATGGCAGTGATGAAAGCCCAAGGCATGCAAGTGCTGGCGACCAACCTGTCAGACACGGCGGTGGATTTCCGTGAGATCGACTACACCAAACCAACTGCGATTATTCTGGGTGGCGAGAAAAACGGGATCTCCCCACAAGCCTTAGCCATGGCTGATCAAGATATCATCATTCCGATGGTCGGCATGGTACAGTCATTGAATGTCTCCGTGGCCAGCGCCTTGATCCTGTACGAAGCACAGCGTCAGCGCCAAAACGCCGGCATGTACGATCGCACGCTCACCCAGCTGCCCGATGACGTCGTCAACCGCATTTTGTTTGAACGCGGTCATCCGGTATTGGCCAAAGTCGCACGCCGCAAAGGCCTGCCTTACCCGCCGCTGGATGAACACGGCCAGATCGCCGCCGATGAAAGCTGGTGGAATACCATGCAGGCCATCGAACCGAAAAAGAAAAAAATGCTACCTTGAGGGTAAACGGACTGACTCATGAGCGGACAACTCCTTGATACCATCGCCCTGACGGAACTGTCAGGGGTCGGGGCCAAAATGGCCGACAAACTGGATAAGATTGGCCTGCGCACGGTGCAGGACTTACTGTTCCATTTACCGCTCCGCTATGAAGACCGCACGCGGATCTGGCCAATGGCACAAGTGATGCCCGGCCAGCACCTGACCGTTCAAGGCGAGGTGCTGAGCTGTAACATCACCTTTGGCAAACGCCGTATGATGACAGTGAAGATCAGCGATCACACTGGCACTGCCACCCTGCGCTTTTTCAACTTTACCGCCGCGATGAAAAACAGCTTCAGCGAAGGCAAACAAGTCAAAGCCTACGGGGAAATAAAACGCGGCCAGTACGGACTGGAAATCATCCACCCCGACTACCGCCTGTTCTCTGAACCCACCGAATTAAGCGTGGAAGAGACCCTGACGCCGGTTTACCCAACCACCGATGGCCTACGCCAGCTGACCCTGCGTAACCTGACCGATCAGGCCATGACCTTGCTCGACAAAGCCGCGGTGCGTGAACTGCTGCCTGAAGGCCTGTACGACCGTCAAATGACATTGGCACAAGCACTGCACCTGATGCACCGTCCCACGCCGGATGTCTCGCTCGATCAGCTGGAAGAAGGTAAACACCCGGCGCAACAACGCCTGATCATGGAAGAGCTGTTGGCACAAAACCTGTCAATGCTGGCGGTGCGTAATAACAGCCAGCAACACGCAGCGTGGCCCTTAGTGGCACCGGACTCGCTGAAACAGGACAGCCTCAAGCAACAACTGTTAGCCAGCCTGCCGTTCAGTCCGACGGGCGCACAACAGCGCGTGGTAGCGGACATCGAGCAGGATCTGACCCAGCCTCACCCGATGATGCGTTTAGTGCAAGGGGACGTAGGCTCCGGTAAAACGCTGGTGGCAGCATTAGCCGCCCTACGCGCCATTGAACACGGCTACCAAGTCGCGTTGATGGCACCAACCGAACTGCTGGCCGAACAGCACGCCCTCAATTTTGCCCAATGGCTTAACCCGCTCGGCATTAACGTCGGCTGGCTGGCCGGTAAACTCAAAGGCAAAGCCCGCGAGAGCGAACTCGCTAAAATTGCCAGTGGCGAAGCCAAAATGGTGGTCGGTACCCACGCCTTGTTCCAAGATCAGGTCGTGTTCCAGAATCTGGCATTGGTGATCATTGATGAACAACACCGCTTTGGTGTCCACCAGCGGTTGGAGTTGCGTGAGAAAGGCGCGAACGACGGCCGCTACCCGCACCAGCTGATCATGACCGCCACCCCGATCCCTCGGACACTGGCGATGACCGCCTACGCTGATCTGGAAACCTCGGTGATCGACGAACTGCCGCCGGGTCGTACGCCGATCCAGACCGTGGCGCTGCCCGATTCACGCCGGCCCGATATCATCGCGCGTATTCGTGCCGCCTGCATGAACGAAGGTCGCCAAGCCTACTGGGTGTGTACCCTGATTGATGAATCGGAAGTACTGGAAGCCCAAGCGGCCTCGGATACCGCCGATGAACTGACCGCGCAACTGCCCGAATTGAACATCGGGTTGGTGCATGGCCGCATGAAACCGGCCGAAAAACAGGCGGTGATGCAACGCTTCAAAGCCGGCGAGCTGCACCTGCTGGTCGCCACCACGGTGATTGAAGTGGGCGTGGATGTGCCCAATGCCAGCCTGATGGTGATCGAAAACCCCGAGCGCCTCGGCTTGGCGCAGCTCCATCAGTTACGGGGCCGTGTCGGACGAGGCCAAGTGGCCAGTCACTGTGTGCTGCTCTACCATGCGCCACTGTCAAAAACCGCCCAAAAACGCCTCGGCGTATTGCGCGAAAGCAGCGATGGCTTTGTGATTGCCCAGCGCGATTTGGAGATCCGGGGCCCCGGTGAGCTACTCGGCACCAAACAAACCGGTATCGCCGAGTTCAAAGTGGCCGACTTAGTACGCGACCAACACCTGATCCCACAGGTCCAAAAGCTGGCGCGCTACCTGTTTGACCACTACCCTGATAACGCACAGGCCATTATTGACCGCTGGCTCGGCCAACGCGAAAATTATTCCAACGCCTGATCCTCGCATCGCCTCTGCGTATAAAAGCCCCCAGAACAGGCCGCCTTGCGGCCTGTTTTTATTTTCGCAATATAAGATTGTAAATACGCAAATTCAATCGCAGCAAAACCCACACGCAAACGATTGCCTTTTGCTGATGGATCACTAAAATAGCGCCAAATTCTATCCACCTTTTCTCTCCGGTGGCGTTCTGATCTGAGTAACAGCAATCACAGAGCTATTCAGGCCCACAGGTTTACCGCCCATTCAGCGCAGTAAACAGGATAAAGAGAAACACAAGGAAGCATTGGCCATGACTCGCCAGCACAGCACCGTTGAAACACCGCAAAAATCGGATTTGATCTACCGTCTTGACGATCGTCCACCGCTGCCGCAAACCCTGTTTGCTGCTGCCCAGCATTTGCTGGCGATGTTCGTTGCCGTGATCACCCCTTCACTGATCATCTGCCAAGCGCTGGGTCTCCCTGCCAGTGACACCAACACCATTGTCAGCATGTCACTGTTTGCATCGGGCATTGCCTCTTTTATTCAAATTCGTACCTTTGGTCCGGTCGGCTCTGGCCTGCTGTCGATCCAAGGCACCAGCTTTAACTTCTTAGGCCCTATCATTGGCGCGGGCTTGGCACTCAAAGCCGGTGGTGCCGACATCCCAACCATGATGGCGGCTATCTTCGGTACCATTCTGTTTGCCTCCCTGACCGAAGTGTTTATCTCGCGCGTGCTGCAACATGCCCAACGAGTGATCACCCCGCTGGTCTCTGGCATTGTGGTGACCTTGATCGGCCTGACGCTGATCAACATCGGCCTGACCTCCATCGGCGGTGGCTACGCCGCCATTGAAAGCGGCACCTTTGGTAGCTTGGATAACCTGATGCTGGCCGGTACCGTATTGGGCTTTATCGTGCTGCTCAACCGCATGAAAAACCCGTACCTGCGCGTGTCTTCCATTGTGATTGCAATGGCAGCCGGCACCTTGTTGGCGTGGATCATGGGCATGGTGGATACCAGCCGCATGACTGAGAGCGAGTTCATCGCCATTCCAATCCCGATGCAGTACGGTATTGGTTTTGACTGGGGCTTATTGATCCCCTTGATGATTGTGTTTGCCATCACCTCACTGGAAGCGATCGGTGACATTACTGCGACCTCTGAAACCTCAGAGCAGCCTGTGGCAGGCCCGGTGTACATGAAACGCATCAAAGGCGGCGTACTGGCTGACGGCATCAACTCCGCCGTGGCAGCGCTGTTGAACAGCTTCCCGAACTCCACCTTCAGCCAGAACAACGGCATCATTCAGCTCACTGGCGTCGCCAGCCGTTACATCGGTTTCTTCGTCGCGGGCATGTTGGTGCTACTGGGTCTGTTCCCGGGCGTGGCGAACTTGGTGCAGCTTATTCCTGAGCCGGTACTGGGCGGCGCGACCATCGTGATGTTCGGTACGATTGCGGCATCCGGTGTGCGTATTATCTCACGCTGTAAGCTCGACCGCCGTGCCATTTTGATCATGGCACTGTCGTTCTCAATGGGTCTGGGTATCGCGCAGAAACCGGAAATTCTGCAGTTCCTGCCTGACATTGTGAAAAGCATTCTGTCATCCGGCATGGCCGCGGGCGGTATCACGGCCATCATCTTGAACCTGGTCTTACCGGAAGACCGTGACTAAGTTCTAGGTTCTAGGTTCTAGGTTCTAGGTTCTAGGTTCTAGGTTCTAGGTTCTAGGTTCTAGGTTCTAGGTTCTAGCAAAGAGCATAAAAAAAAGCGCGTGCCCATGGCACGCGCTTTTTCGTTGTAGCAATAACAAGTTGGGATTACTTACGCACAATCAACGGCAAACTGATCTGCACTTTCAGGCCGCCCTCGTGACGGTTCGACACCTGAATCGACCCTTCATGCTGATCAATAATGCGCTTCACAATCGCCAGTCCTAAACCGGTCCCTTCGGTGTCCGTGCCACGCGCGGTATCGCCCCGCGTCAATGGCTGGAACATCCTCGCCACCTGATCCGGCTCAATCCCCGGCCCGTCATCTTCCACACAGAACCAGACATGCTTGCGATCGGCCGTGACGCCGCTGGAAATCTTCACCCAGCCGTTACCGTAACGCAGCGCATTGACCACCAAGTTCGCGACCGAGCGTTTAATCGACACCCCGTTGGCACTGACGACACCTGGGATCTCAGCCAAGTCCTGTTCAATCCGGCGCTCGTAACCGCCTTCGGATTCGGCCACTTCACTCAACACCACATTCAGATCGAGATCTTCCTCGTCCTGCTTCTTGGTTGATTTCAAGTAATCCATGAACTGACTGATGATCGCGTTACACTCTTCGGTGTCTTTGATCATACTCTCAGCCAAATAGCCGTTTTCCGGCGACATCATCTCCGTCGCTAAGCGAATACGGGTCAACGGCGTACGCAAGTCATGGCTGACTCCGGCCAATAACAAGGCCCGGTCATCTTCCAACTGCTTGATCCCCGCCGACATCCGGTTAAACGCCTTGGTCACCGCACGGATTTCCGATGCCCCCCGCTCCGGTAACACCGGTGGGGTTTCCCCCTTCGCCACCTGCAACGCGGCTTTCTCCAGTGCCACCAACGGCCGGTTCTGGATCCGAATGAATAACCAACCACCGGCAATCGCCATAAAGGCAATGATCAGGCTGTAATGGAACAGCGGCGAGAAGTCATCTTCCTGCAACTCCGACAACGGAATACGCATCAAGTAATGAGGGATCGCATCACTGCGCAACCACAACACATAACTGTCTGCGCCCAACACCAACCGCACTTCCGTCGGCGACTCCAGTTCACGGCTCATCTCTTCGCTGAGATATTCCACCACCGTCGCTTTTTCATACTCTTTCAAGTCTTCACCATGAATCGCATCGCTGCCATCCACGGCGTGCAACGTCACCCCAAGCTGTTCCAGCAATTGGCGACGTAACGGGGTGTCTAAATGGAAGGTGTTGCCATCGGCCATCTCAACGTCTTCTTTGAGCATCAACCGCACTTCATAGGCGAGAATACGATTGAACTGCTGCAAACTGGGCAGCAAGGCGTAATTGAGCACCGCAAGGTAGGAAAAAATCTGGCTTGCGATCAGCAAGCCAGCGAGCAAAATCAACGTACGGGTGAACGTACTGCGTGGGGATAACCGCATGGCTTACGCCTCGCTACCGTCCGGTACAAACACATAGCCCAGACCCCACACCGTTTGGATATAGCGCGGGCGGCTTGGATCTTCTTCAATCATGCGACGTAAGCGCGAGATCTGCACGTCAATGGAACGCTCCATCGCTGAATATTCACGGCCACGGGCCATGTTCATCAACTTATCGCGTGACATCGGCTCGCGGGCATTGGTGACCAACGCCTTCAATACCGCAAATTCACCCGAGGTCAGTGGCATCGCTTCATCACCACGGAACATTTCACGGGTGCCCAAGTTCAAACGGAATTCGCCGAACTCAATCACTTTGCTGTCCACGCTTGGCGCGCCTGGGGCTTCCACGGTCTGACGACGCAGTACCGCACGGATACGGGCCAACAGTTCACGCGGGTTAAACGGTTTTGGCAGGTAATCATCCGCACCGACTTCCAACCCAACAATGCGATCAACCTCATCGCCTTTGGCGGTCAGCATCAAAATCGGCAGCATGTTGTTGGCGTTACGCAGGCGACGACAAATCGACAGGCCATCTTCTCCCGGCAGCATCAGATCCAGCACCATCAGGTGGAATGTTTCACGTGAAAGCAAGCGATCCATCTGTTCACTGTTCGCCACGCTACGCACCTGAAACCCTTGTTCAGACAAATAACGTTCCAAAAGCGCGCGCAGGCGCATATCATCATCAACAACCAGAATCTTATAATTTTCCTGCATAAGTCACCTTACTTGCATCGATCAACATTATCGTGCTTTGTGCGTAGTTTACGCGACCCATCCAGCGCCTCGCTGAATTTTGCCGCTAAAATACGGGATAAATTGTTACGGTTTATGTCCACTCCGCGGCGTTTTCGCGCCGCTGTCCGCCAGCAAAAAAGACGGATAACCGTTTACTGGCCTTTTAAACTAACCTAAATTCAAACAACTATCCAAAATTATACCCACAATACGAGGCTGACACGCGATACCCTGCGCGCCACGCGTATTGCACACCACTGGGTTTGTGACAGCAAGGAGCCACCAGCGACCATGAAAACCAACCTCATCACCCGTGAGGGATACATCAAACTCAAAACCGAACTCGATTTTTTGTGGCGCGAAGACCGCCCGGAAGTGACCAAGAAAGTCACCTGGGCAGCCAGCCTCGGCGATCGTTCCGAGAACGCCGATTACCAGTACAACAAGAAACGTCTGCGTGAAATCGACCGTCGCGTGCGCTACCTGCGCAAACGCCTTGAGGTGATCCAAGTGGTCGATTACTCCCCCCAGCAAGACGGCAAAGTGTTCTTTGGCGCGTGGGTGGAAATTGAAAATGATGACGGCGACACCAAAGCGTTTCGCATTGTCGGCCCGGATGAGATCTACGGCCGCAATGACTACATTTCCATCGACTCCCCGATGGCCCGCGCCATGTTAAAAAAAGAAGTGGATGACGAATTTGAAGTGAATACCCCGCTCGGTAAAAAAGAGTGGTTCATTAATTCAATACGTTATGACGCCGCGACGTCCTGAATCCCCGCACAAATGTGCCAGAGTGTGACGACAGAGGGTGAGCAATCTGGGTAAACAACTGGATTTTTCATAATCTGCCCTTATATATAACCCATCGATACTATCTATAGAGACCCCACGGATGAGCCAAGCTATCTGTCATTTGATTGCTCAGGAACTCAACGTTCGCCCCGAGCAAGTGACTGCCGCCGTTACCCTGATTGATGACGGTAACACCGTTCCTTTTATCGCCCGTTACCGTAAAGAAGTGACTGGCGGATTGGACGATACCCAACTGCGTAACCTGGAATCCCGCCTCGGCTACCTGCGTGATATGGACGACCGCCGTCAGGTGATCCTCAAAGCCATCAATGAGCAAGGCAAACTGACGCCCGCCCTGCACGCAGAGATTGTCGCGGCCGACAGCAAAACCCGTCTGGAAGATCTCTATCTCCCGTACAAACAAAAGCGCCGCACCAAAGGCCAAATCGCGATTGAAGCTGGCCTTGAACCGTTGGCCAATAGCCTGTGGACGGACCCAAGCCAAACCCCGGATACCACCGCACTGGCCTTTGCCGATGCCGACAAAGGCTTTGCTGACAGCAAAGCGGTGCTTGACGGTGCCCGTGCCATTTTGATGGAGCGTTTTGCTGAAGATGCCGCACTACTGGAAAAAGTACGTCGCCATCTGCTGCAACAAGCCGAACTCACCGCCCGCGTGATCGACGGCAAAGAGGAAGAAGGCGAAAAATTCAAAGACTACTTCGACTACAGTGAAGCGCTGAAAAACGTACCGTCACACCGCGCCTTGGCCCTGTTCCGTGGCCGTAACGAAGGCATTTTGCAGCTGTCATTGAATGCCGATCCCAATCAGGAAGCGGGCGTGCGCGGCTCCTACTGTGAAGTGATGATTGCTGATCACTACGGCGTGACACTGGGTACCCAACCGGCTGACGCCTGGCGTAAGCAAGTGATCAGTTGGGCATGGCGGATCAAAATTTTGATGCACCTGGAAACCGAGCTGATGGGCGCCCTGCGCGAAAAAGCCGAAGACGGCGCGATGCAAGTATTTGCCGATAACCTGAAAGATTTGCTGATGGCCGCCCCGGCCGGCCCACGTGTCACGCTGGCGCTGGATCCCGGTTTGCGTACCGGCTGTAAAGCCGCGGTGGTCGATGCGACGGGTAAACTGTTGGATACCGCGACCATCTATCCGCACACCGCCCGTGCCCGAGTGGCGGAAGCCGAAGCCACCACGCTGGCACTGATCCACAAGCACAATGTCAATTTGATCGCGATCGGTAACGGCACTGCTTCACGTGAAACAGACAGCTTTGTCGCCGCGCTGCTCAAAGACAACAACCTGAAAGTCCAAACCGTGATGGTGAGTGAAGCCGGTGCCTCGGTGTACTCGGCATCAGAATTAGCCGCAAACGAATTCCCGAATCTGGACGTGTCACTGCGTGGTGCGGTGTCGATTGGTCGCCGCCTGCAAGATCCATTGGCCGAGCTGGTGAAGATTGATCCGAAATCCATCGGGGTGGGCCAATACCAGCACGATGTCAGCCAAAGCATGCTGGCCAAGCGTCTGGATGCGGTGGTGGAAGACTGTGTAAACGCCGTGGGTGTCGATGTGAACACCGCTTCGGTAGCACTGCTGACCCGCGTGGCCGGTTTGAACACCACCATCGCCCAGAACATCGTCAACTACCGTGATGAAAATGGCCGCTTTGATGCCCGTACCACACTGAAAAAAGTGGCGCGTTTGGGGCCAAAAGCGTTTGAACAGTGTGCCGGTTTCTTGCGTATCATGAACGGCAAGAACCCGCTGGACGGCTCTGCAGTGCACCCAGAATCGTACGCAGTGGTGAAAAACATTGCCGCGGCCAACGGCAAAGCGTTGGATGCCATCATCGGTAACAGTGATTTCTTACGTAGCCTGAAAGCCACCGAGTACACCGATGACAAGTTCGGTTTGCCGACCGTGACTGACATCATCAGTGAGCTGGATAAACCGGGCCGCGATCCCCGTCCTGAATTCAAAACCGCGACCTTCGCTGAAGGCGTGAATGAAGTGAAAGACTTGATCCCAGGCATGGTGCTGGAAGGCGTGATCACTAACGTGACCAACTTCGGTGCGTTCGTGGATGTCGGCGTACACCAAGACGGTTTGATCCACATCTCCGCCCTGTCTGACAAGTTCGTGTCAGATCCGCGTGAAGTGGTGAAAGCCGGTGACGTGGTGAAAGTGAAAGTAATGGAAGTGGACGTGAAGCGTAACCGTATCGGCATGTCGATGCGTTTGAACGACGAACCGGGCCAAGAAAAACCGGCCCGTAAGCCACAAGAAAACCGTTCACACAACACACCGCGTCAGCAGCAACACAGCCACACCCCACGCAATAGTGCCCCACAAGGCAATGCTGCGATGGGTGGTGCCTTTGCCGCCGCCTTTGCTAACGCGAAGAAGAAATAAAAGCGTCTATTAGGGACGAGTGTCGAGTCTGAAGGGACGAGACAAAAAGCAAAAAGCGGAGAACATCAGTTCTCCGCTTTTTTTATGCGTGTTTGATAGCGATGAGATACGAGTGCCTGAAAGGGTCCTGTGGTCCTGTGGTCCTGTGGTCCTGTGGTCCTGTGGTCCTGTGGTCCTGTGGTCCTGTGGTCCTGTGGTCCTGTGGTCAGGATGCCGTTGAAAATTCTATATGCAAGCTCTTCCGCTCTCGATTTTTCCATTGGGCCATAGGATCTTAGAACCGCACTTAACCCGCTCTTACTCGTACCTTCAGACTCGTCCCGCTCTTACTAGCCACTAGCCCCTACTCTTCTACAACACCACCAAATACTCAGTCGGCGGATTAGGGACAGTAGCCTGCGCATATTTGTGCGCCACCACGCCACGGGTACGATCGGCCTCGTTGAACGCGGCCAACTCTTCCAGTAATGCGCGGGGTAATTTGATGTGCATGCTATAGCCTAACTCGCTATCTGCCGCCATATAGCGATCCGCCGACAAGGCCGTGACCAGTTGCTCTAACTCTTGCTGATACCCATAGCGTTTCGCCGCGATAGCATCGTGATAATCTGGGTGTTCACTGGGATCCCACGCTGGCTTCTTGAATTGCTTCTCGTCACTGGTCAGGCGTTTTTCCGGCTGCGCGGCCGTCGATTCTGTCGGCGGTACGATTTTATCACGCACGCGATTATCCCGTGCCGCTTGTTCTGTCGGCGGGTTAATCGAGGGGGCTATCGTGGACGCCCCGACCTGAACCGGTGATACGAGCATGCCAGAATTATCCTTTGTCTCTTACTGTCAACACGCAGCGGGCGCATTCACTACGTCATTCACTAAGCAATGGCCAACAATACTGTCGCTACCGTGCCTAAAGCCGACAACACCTGCCCGGCAGTATAAAATTCATCGCTGTTGGTGCTGACATCGTCCGGGTGATCCATCCCCAATGCCCCGTAGGCAAATGACTCGGCTTTCTCTTGGGTGCTCTCGGTGCTGTCGCTCGGTGTCGCGTCAGTGTCCGTCGCAGAGGTTAATGCCGCATCAGCCGCCTGCTGCTGGCGCGCGGCCGCAGAAATAGAGACCGAGGAATCGCTCGCCGCTTGTGGCGCACGCGCCACACTTTCTGTGGCCGTATTCGCATTCGGTGCGGTCGCCGCTTTCAGACTGGCTGGCGTATAAATCACGGTATTGGTTAACTTTCCGATCATGATGAAGGCTCCTGCTTTTACTCAGCCACGCAATGGTCATACCCGCCCCTCTCTCTATAAGCGGCTTGGGTATATCGTTATCGGCCAACGTGGATAAACATTTAATCCGATCTGCACCGACCAGATGGGCGCATTGTGCGCGGTCATCGCCCCCTAGCGAGCAAGAAACGGCAGTAACGTCGCCACAAACTCGTCAGGGTGCGAAATGAACGGTGCATGGGAAGCAGAGGCAAACACTTGCCGCTGTGACTGCGGCGCGAGCGCATCCAGAGAATCGGCCACTTTTACCGGCACTAACCCATCTAAGCGACCGTACAAACGCAACCAAGGCGTCGTCACCTCCGCCAGTTGCGGGCGTAAATCGATCTCCGCCAGCATCTGTAACCCAGCCGCGAGTGCGGCCGGTTGTGGCGCCGGACGCGATAAGACCGCTTCTTTCAATGCGCGCACATCTTGCCGTGCCGTCGGGCTGCCCATCGCCTGTAACGCCATGAAGCGCGCCACGGTAGCATCAAAATCCTGATCCAACTGCTGACGAAAATCCGCCAATACCGTCGGTTTGATCCCTCGCCATGCCCCTTGTGCCGCAAAACACGGCGAACTGGCCACCGTGACGAGCTGCCGCACTTTTTCCGGCGCGAGCAAAGCCGCACGGGTCGCAACCAATCCGCCTAATGACCACCCTATCCACGAGGCAGTTGTCGGTGAATTTTCAAGCAACAACTGTGCCATTTCATCAAGGCTGTGGGCTGACAGGCCGTGGCTGAAGCCGTAACCGGGCAGATCCACCACGTGCACCCGGTAGTGCGCGGTCAATTGCGGTAACAGATGCTGCCACACCGCACCGTTCATGCCCCACCCGTGAATGAGAACCAGATCATCCCCTTGGCCTTCCGTTTGCCAGTACAGTGTGGTTGTCATCTATATTTCCTTTATCAGCCCTTTTGGAAACGACGATGGTATCCCTATTTCAGTCAATCACCAACTGCCTGCGGGCGTCTCACCACTGCCCGCACTGCCAACTTCCCACCGCCTCGCGTGATCAGTATTGGTGTACACATTGCCTGTCGCACATCCCCCATCGTCCGTATTGCCACCGCTGTGGCCACACCCAACTGACCGATACCCCTCACTGCGGACACTGCTTACCTTCCCCACCTCCGTGGCAGCGGGTATACCGGTTGGGGGAATTTCGCTTCCCATTACGCCAGTGGGTGCATCAATTCAAATTCCAACGCCAGTTCTGGCTGGCGGATCCCTTGGCCGCGCTACTGGTGCCCCACATCGATACCCCCGCCTCGGTCTTATTGCCGGTGCCGCTTCACCCAATACGCCGCCTGACCCGCGGGTTTAACCAAAGCACCTTGCTGGCCGCCGCCATTGCCCGGCGAACCGACAGCCAATGCTGGTCACACGTACTGCGCCGCACCCGCCATACGCCCAGCCAACACACCTTGAGCAAAGCACAACGCCAGCACAATCTCCGTGACGCCTTTCACTTACGTGACTGCGCCTTGCCGGACCATGTCGCCCTCGTCGATGATGTGATCACCACCGGCAGCACGCTATCTGCCCTCACGCATTTATTGCAACAACAGGGAGTGAAGCAGGTTGATGTGTATTGCTTGGGCTATACGCCGATTGAGAAAAATCACAAAAAAAGGGCAGATTTGGGATGAAATCATAGATGGAACGATTAAGGGATGATAGAAAGAGCATCACAGAGTAGAATAGAATTAATCTTACTAAATAAGTCAGGTATTACGTCGTGTCTATGATTACTATTACTGAAAATGCTCAACAGCACTTCGGCAAGCTTCTGGCGCAACAGCCAGAAGGCACTCACATCCGCGTGTTCGTGGTTAACCCAGGTACACAAAGCGCAGAATGCGGCGTATCCTACTGCCCGCCTGAAGCTGTTGAAGCCACAGATACTGAAATTAAATTTGATCTGTTTTCGGCTTACGTTGACGAGCTTAGCCTGCCGTTCCTTGACGATGCAGAAATCGATTTTGTCACCGACAAAATGGGCTCACAGCTAACCCTGAAAGCCCCGAACGCCAAAGTGCGTAAAGTGTCGGATGATGCCACACTGATGGAACGCGTGGATTACGTGATCCAAACCCAAGTGAACCCACAGCTTGCAGGTCACGGCGGTAACGTGTCACTGGCTGAAATCACCGAAGATGGCGTGGCTATCCTGCAGTTTGGTGGCGGTTGTAACGGTTGTTCAATGGTCGATGTGACCCTGAAAGAAGGCATCGAAAAAGAGCTACTGGCACAATTTGTCGGTGAACTGACTGGCGTGCGTGATATCACGGAACACGCCCGTGGTGAACACTCTTACTACTAAGGCTGAGACAACAACAGCCTGCGGCAGCCCCTGCGTTGCCGCCCTTCTGGACGGTGTTTCACGTGTAACACGCGCCTCATCGCCCCAGAAACCGCACAGACAGACAACAAAAAAGTCAGCCGAAGCTGACTTTTTTTATGCCTTGCGAACCGTTGTCCGACACGCGCGTTAGGATTTTACTACCGTGATGGTGACGTGGCGTCGACCCCAATTGCGGGCCGCTCTCACATCTTTCCCCATGTAAATATCAATCTTATTACGCCAGCGCTTATTCATTTTATCCAGCACCACGTACTCCCCCGGCAAGCCGGAGATCTTCACTTTGGTGCCGCGCTTAAAACCACGCCCAAGGAAGTCACGAGAAATGGCAATGGCTTTCATACCCGGCTTTAAGCGATCGCCCCAAGCCGCAATCGATGGGTTTCCATCCGTTTGCCCGTGTAACGAATTATACGCGGTCGCCGTCACTTTATAGGACTTACCCGGTGTCGCTGCCAGCGAGGGGGTGACCCAACTGAGTGTCATGATTGCGAATAAAATACCAAAGATTGCTTTTTTCATTACTCTTCCACCTTGCATAATTGGTCGCAATTTAAACAGAACAGTACGCGCTTTAACAGGCTTTTTTGCTGCAAAAATGAACAAAAATAGGCGATAAATTCTAACTAGTTGTTTGCATTAGCCGGTTCAAGGAAAATATCCTTCTTCCATTGGTAAGCAAATATGACAGCCAGCCCCAAGCCGCGCATGCCCATAAAGCACAGCATTGCCGCCCACAGTGCATGGTTGCCGTAATCAGACAAACACCACCACACGGCAAAGAACACGCTGATCGCCACAAACATGCTGTTACGCATTTCACGCCCACGGGTGGCGCCAATGAAGATCCCGTCCAGCAAGAAACACCACATCGCCACCAAGGGAACGGCAGCCAACCACGGCAAGTATTTGAAGGCCTCATGCTGCACAGCCGGAATGTCGGAGATCAACCCGATGATGTCTCGCCCAAACCCGGCAAACGCAATCATGATCACCAGAGAAATCATCAAACTCCAGAACGTGGTGCCAATCAAGGTACGCCCCAACTCTTCACGATTACGTGCGCCGATCGCCTTGCCGACCATGGCTTCCATCGCATACGCAAAGCCGTCCATCGCGTACGACACCAGCATCAAAAAGCTCATCAACACCGCATTGGCGGCCACGACGTTGTCGCCCAGTGTCGCGCCCTGAAACGTCATGAAGGTAAACGACAGCTGCAAGCACAAACTGCGCAAGAAAATGTCTCGATTGAGTTTCAGTAATCGCCCCATGCCCGCGCGCACCATGCCGATTTTCTCCCGCAACGGCGGTAACGCCGCCGCCAACCACTGACGAGAAACGAACCACAAACCCAACATCAAGCCGCTGTATTCCGCTAACACCGACGCTGCCGCCGCGCCTTGTACTTTCCAGCCAAAGCCGAGCACAAACAGCACATCCAGCGCGATATTCACCACGTTCGTGATGATCAACAACCACATCGGTTGGCGGGCGTTTTGGGTCCCCAACAGCCAGCCCATGATCACAAAGTTGGCCAAGGCCGCCGGCGCGCCCCAAATACGGATCGAGAAATATTGCTCAGCATAGATCTTCACTTCCGCACTGGCGCTACTGAACTGAAAAATCACTGATGCGACGGGCTGATGCAGCACAATCAGCGCCAACGCCAAGACCCACGCCATCGCAATGCCCTGCAGGAACACGGTAGCTTGGGCGTCTTTATTCGCTGCGCCGTAAGCCTGCGCACTCAGGCCCGTGGTGGCCATGCGCAAAAAGCCCAGCAGCCAGAAGGTCACGTTGATCATGGTGCCGCCGACCGCTACACCACCTAAATACCAGGCATAATCGAGGTGACCAATCACGGCCGCATCCACCAACCCCAGTAAGGGTACCGTAATATTGGACAGTACCATGGGTAACGCTAACGCAAACACCTGACGGTGCAACGACATATCCCGTAACGCTTTGAACACAACAACCTCGACCCTGAATAATTGAAGCGGCGATTATCAAGGCATTACCCCCAAATAGAAAGCCCCCAGCATAAAATAGCAAGGGGCTAACGGTTCTTCATTCGACGTAGCGCTAACGTATTGAGATAAAGCAGTTTTAACTAAAGGCAACCCGCACCCAATGATCCGCTAACAGCACCACAAATAAGGCTAACAAGTGCCAAATCGAAAAGGTGAACGTCGACCAGGCATACCCTTTTTTCACTGCCTTATCGGCAAATTTCAACCGGCACGCATAGCCAATAAAGGCGAGGTTTAAGGCGCTACTGCCGATCAGGTACACCATGCCACTCATCCCCGTCAGCCACGGTAATAAGCCTACGATCGCCAACATGACGGTATAGAGCAGCACCATGGTTTGGGTAAACGCGATGCCATGCGTGACGGGCAACATCGGGATCCCCGCGTTGGCATAATCATCACGACGATGGATCGCCAGCGCCCAAAAATGCGGGGGCGTCCAGGTGAACACCAACATCACCAGCAGTAACGCATGCGGATCTAACTGCCCGGTCACCGCGGTCCAACCCAGCAACGGGGGCGCGGCACCGGCCAAGCCACCGATGACGATATTTTGCGGTGTCGCGTGTTTTAGCCACACGGTATACACCACCGCATAGCCAATCAAACTGGCAAACGTCAGCCACGCCGTCAGTGGATTGAGCTGCCACAACACCCCAAAGCCCGCCACCATCAAACTGGTCGCAAACACCACCGCATGATGCGTGGCGACACGGCCTTTGGCCAAAGGCCGGTGATAGGTGCGCGCCATCTTGGCATCAAAACGCCGATCCAGCACATGGTTAAATGCGGCCGCCGCCGCTGACTGTAAGCCAATCCCGATCAAGCCCAACAACACGGCCTTCATCGGTGGGATCCCCGGAACGGCCAAACACATGCCGACCAACGCGGTCAACAATAGCATCGCCACCACTTTGGGTTTGGTCATGGTGAGGTAATCTTGCCAGACAGGTGTGCGCGACACGGCCGTGAGTGACGCAGGTTGAATGGACGTTGGCTGGATAGATGCTGCCTTCATGGACGACAGCTTGATTGACTGCATTTTTGCCATGGTCTGTTCCCTCCTTGGCGATGAAAAATAGTTCGGATCACGACAAGCATCCACGCTGTCCCCACCCGTTCGCGATTTGACGCTGACGGTACATCTGCACATTCACCGCCACCACACTGAGCAACAGCAAGACACCCGTGACATTGTGTGCCACGGCCACGGTCAGTGGCAGACTCGCCACCACGTTGGTGATCCCCAGTCCCACTTGCACGAGCAAGGCCAACAGCATCCACCCGACCCCCGATCGTAATGTCGGTATCCGCCATGCGCGCCATGCCAGCAATAACAGCACCCCACACGTCACCATGGCACCAATGCGGTGTGTCACATGAATGGACACCCGCTGGGCAAAATCGAGCACCCCGTATTGGTAGGTGTCATGCGTCGGTTGGATCAAGGCGAAGGCGGAGGTATCAAACTGCTGCTGCCAATCCACTTCACACAGCGGCAACTGGGTACACACCAGCGCCGCATAGTTCGCGGCGGTCCATCCGCCCAAGGCGATTTGGCCGATCACCGTCAGTAACCCGATCCCTGCCAACACCGTCAGCCCTTTACCGATGTGCCTGCCATTCCCCCTAAAGGCCTCCCCCCGAGATGAAAGGGCATGAACGGGCACAGGGGAAGCAAACACGGACAGGCACAACGCAAACAGCAACGCGGCCGTCATGAAGCCCCCGAGCAAATGCCCCATCACCACCACTGGCATCAATGAGAGTGTGACGGTCCACATACCCAGTGCCGCCTGAAAGGTCACCACCACCAACAGTAACGCCGGTAGCCACTTGGGGCGTGGCGGGAGAGGATGAGCCGGTCGGCGCCATGCCAAGATATTGATGAGTAAAATCAGCACGCCCAACGAGCCTGCCACATAGCGGTGCAACATTTCATTCCACGCTTTGCTGTGTTCTAGTGGGGCATCAGGAAAACGCGCGGCGGCTTCCGCCTGCTGTACAGCGGTCTGCGGCACCCCGGCAAAGCCATAGCAACCCGGCCAGTCCGGACAACCTAGCCCGGCTTCGGTTAAACGGGTATACGCCCCGAGCGCAATCACGCACAGTGCCAGCGCAAAGGTGAACCCCACGAGATAACGAAAACGGTCACGGTGCATCCCTTTCTCCTTTCTTCCTGGTATCAAGCAAGCGACTTATCGAATCAGTAACGGCCTCGGTCAGCCGATTTTAGAGATCTTCAATAAACGTTTGAGATCCCGCAACACGTCTTTCCCTTGCGCCAAAATCGCGGCCTTTCCCGTTACTAACGGGTAGGCCAACATCACATTGCCCAAAGGATCAGCCAGATAAATCGCGTGTGCGCCGTACTCCAGCGTGTGCATTTGCGTCACCACCTGCGCCGACACGGCTTGTTGCGACAGGGCATTCAGCTGCTTTTGCACCGGAGCCGGATAATCGGCGACCGGATCGGCACGGAGCAACACACTGTGGACCCGATCTTTTTCCGCCCCAACGGCCAAGGGGATCTGATGCAGATTAAACAAGGCGCCCTGGCATTTGTCATCGCAGTCCTCAGGCAATAAGTAAATCAACTGCCACTGCGGGGAGTCCCCCAACCACGCTGACGTCGCCGGTGCCGCGAGCAACTTGCCGCGGTTGGTCACGCCCCCTTGATACCAATTGAGATCGAGCACCAATTTCGCCAACACCACCGGTAAAACAAACGCCCCCAGCAATAGCAGTAAGGTTCCTTTCTTCTTCATGCTTTCCTCCTTTTAAGCCACCACAAAGCCAATCCCGACACGGCCAGCGCCAATAAAAACCACTGCAGGGCGTAGGCATAATGTTTCTGTGGTCCCATCACGACCGGGATCCAGGTTTGCTCCAAGGCCAACGGACTGTCAGGATCAATCTGTACAATCCACGGAGCCAAGTTGACCCCCATCAGCTGGCTCAAGGCATCTATATTGAGGTTTTGCACCCGAAGTGGGTACGCGGCATCCCACTGTTCCGGGGCAAGCGCAATTAACGTCGACGGCGGGGCAATCATGCCACGCACGGTCAGTTCACCATGGTGCTCAGGTAAAACGGGGATTTGTTCGCGGTAGGCCGGCGCAGCAATCCAGCCCAGATTCACCAGCAACCAGCGGTTATCCACCACGAAGGGGTACAACACGTGATAACCCACTTGGCCGCGGTAGGTTTGGTTATCCAACAGCACTGCACGGCTGTGATCAAAGGTGCCGCGCAAGGTCACGCTGTACCAGCGCGGGTCGGCGGGCAAACTGGCTAAGCTGTAATACATTTGTTCGCTGCGGAACTTGAGCGCATAACTCAAGCTTTCTTTTTCCTGTGCCCGCGACATTTGCCAGAAACCCAACTTGACCAATGTCACCAGCACCGCCACAGTAAAAAGTATGAAACCGATCCGTCGCATGTGTCTCCTTCGAGCGAGTGCTCTGTGTGCGAGTAACACGCTAAGGCCACACGGCTTTCCCTATTCTGCCCCTATCGGGAGGTACGCTATGCTGCTCAACGCCTTACTCATCGGCTTACTGATCTTCATCCTGTTCAATCTGTTTCGCGCTTTACCCGTGATGCTGAAAGGGAACGCCAATCCGTCGTCGTCCTCCAATAAACCCCTGTCTCACTATCTCGGGCGGCGCATTCTGTTTTCCGTTTTATTGTTTGTGTTACTGCTGATCGCAGTCGCCACGGGCTATATCGAACCGAACCCGCGTCCCTACTAGTGGCAAGCGCAACGAGAGCGGGGTGAGATGACGATCTCTTGTTTCTTGCCCCTTGTTTCTAGTCTCTCGTTCCTAAACGCTCATTACTCGCCCCTAGATCCTCGCTCCTAGAACCTAGTCCCTCGTTTCTCGTCCCTAAATACTCGATTCTCGGTTCTAAAATATGTACACAAACATAAACAACCCGAGCCACACCACATCGACAAAATGCCAATACCAAGCGCCCGCCTGAAAGGCGAAATGCTTCTCGGGGGTGAAATGCCCACACAGTACCCGCAGCCAAACAATGAACAGCATAAGGGTGCCGAGCGTCACATGCAGACCATGGAAACCGGTCAGCATAAAGAAGGTATTACCGTACACCCCGGCATCCAGCGTCAGCCCCATCTCTTCATAGGCGTGGATGTACTCGACCCCTTGCAGATAGATAAACAGGCTGCCAAGTAGCACCGTCAGCAGCAAGAACAGGGTCAGGCGCGGACGGTTATTTTGCTCAAGTGCGACATGCGCAATATGAATGGTGATGGAGGAAGTCAGCAGGATCAGGGTGTTATAAAGGGGCAAACCAAGCGGTCCCATCGCCTGGGTTTCGCTCCCGTCCGGTGTCATGATTAAGGGCCACTGGGCGATAAATTCCGGCCACAACACGGCGTTGGTCATGGCATTATTGCCTGCCCCACCCAACCATGGCACGGCAATCATGCGGGCATAAAATAGCGCCCCAAAGAACGCGGCAAAGAACATCACTTCCGAAAAAATAAACCAGCTCATGCCTTGGCGAAACGATCGATCCATTTGCTGACTGTACAAGCCTTGCATGGATTCACGGATCACATCCCGAAACCACCCCACCAGCATGATCAGCAGTAAACCGACGCCCGACAGCAAGAACCACGGTCCTTGCCCGTTGAACAAATCACCGACCGTGGCACCGGCGCCCAGCGCAATGAGAAATAACGCCACCGCCCCCACAATGGGCCACCCACTAGCGGCGGGTACATAGTAATTGTCATGCGGGGGCGTCACGGATTGTTCATGTTCTGAATAGGGATTCGCCATTCTTCAACCTCATTGCGTTTGCGCCAGCGTGGCCGGCTTGGCGTGAAACAGGGTATAGGCCAGCGTCAGGGTATGAATGTCTGCTGGCAGATCAGGATCGACATAAAACACCAACGGCAGTGCTGCGTTTTCCCCGGCCCCTAACGGCTGGTGGTTAAAACAGAAACACTCGATTTTATTGAAATAC
Source organism: Photobacterium sp. 270122K (assembly GCF_059941365.1). Classification (NCBI taxonomy): domain Bacteria; kingdom Pseudomonadati; phylum Pseudomonadota; class Gammaproteobacteria; order Vibrionales; family Vibrionaceae; genus Photobacterium; species Photobacterium sp. 270122K. The sequence goes on along the minus strand of NZ_JBPOEN010000009.1, from coordinate 85,126 downwards.
TGCGCGCCCAATCCGGGACTGACCGACGGCACGGCTTGGCCAATGGTATCTTGCGTCCCCAAATTATGGGCTTGGTAGTTCACCGTGTGGGTTTGCCCTGGGTGCACCACCAAGGTTCTCACTTCCGGCTCAAAGGTCCAGCGCACGCCGGGAGTGATGTAGGCGACAAACTCCACCGTCACTTCCCGCGAGGTATCGACACGGGCCGAGGACGTGGTCGGGGTATCGGCGGTTTTGCCATTGATCCCCGTGATGTCGCAAAACACGTCATACAAGGGCACTAAGGCAAAGGCAAAACCGAACATCGCGACCGACATGCCCACCAACGACCAGATTGATCGCTGCTTTTGCTGGTGTTGCTGATCCGATGCCGATGGCTTGTCATTCGGGTTGGGCGTCTGTGTCATGCCGCCTCCTTAGTCCACTTTCGGTGGCGTTGAGAAGGTATGGTGCGGCGCCGGTGATGGCACACTCCACTCCAATCCTTCCGCCCCATCCCACGGTTTCGCTGCAGCTTTTTCCCCGCCGCGCACACATTGGATCACCACGGCCAAGAAAATCAGCTGTGACAACCCAAACAAGAACCCGCCGATACTGACCACCGCATTGATGTCGGCAAACTGTAAGGCGTAATCTGGGATACGACGCGGCATACCGGCCAGTCCCAAGAAGTGCATCGGGAAGAACAGAATGTTGACCGAAATGATGGAGCACCAGAAATGCCACTTGGCCAGCGTTTCATTGAACATGTAGCCGGTCCACTTCGGCAGCCAGTAATACGCTGCCGCCATGATGGAGAAAATCGCCCCTGACACCAGCACGTAATGGAAATGTGCCACCACAAAATAGGTGTCGTGGTACTGGAAATCCGCCGGGGTAATGGCCAGCATCAGGCCAGAAAAGCCCCCAATGGTGAACAGCACAATGAAGGCAATGGCAAACAGCATCGGCACTTCAAAGGTCATCGACCCGCGCCACATGGTCGCCACCCAGTTAAACACTTTCACCCCGGTCGGCACCGAGATCAGCATGGTGCAGTACATAAAGAACAGCTCGGCGGCAACCGGCATCCCCGTGGTGAACATGTGGTGCGCCCACACCAAAAAACTCAGGCCGGCAATGGACGCCGTGGCGTACACCATCGAGCTATAACCAAACAATTTCTTACGGGAAAACGCAGGAATAATGGCCGAAATGATGCCGAAGCTGGGCAAAATCATGATGTACACTTCCGGGTGTCCGAAGAACCAGAAAATGTGCTGGAACATCACCGGATCGCCCCCGCCGGCGGCATCAAAAAAGCTGGTGCCGAAGTATTTGTCGGTCAACACCATGGTGACCGCCCCCGCCAGTACGGGCATAACCGCAATCAGCAAAAACGCCGTGATCAGCCACGTCCACACAAACAACGGCATCTTCATGTACGTCATACCCGGCGCGCGCATGTTCATGATGGTGACGATCACATTGATGGCGCCCATGATGGAGCTGATCCCCATAATGTGAATCGCAAACACAAACAAACCGGTACTTTGCGGGCTGTAGGTGGTCGATAACGGCGCGTAGAAGGTCCAACCAAAGTTCGGGCCGCCCCCTTCCATAAACAACGAGGCCAATAACAAGCTAAAGGCGAACGGCAGGATCCAAAAACTCCAGTTATTCATGCGCGGCAGTGCCATGTCTGGCGCCCCAATCATCAACGGGATCATCCAGTTGGCCAACCCCGTAAAGGCCGGCATGACCGCCCCGAATACCATGATCAGGCCGTGTACCGTGGTCATCTGATTAAAGAAATTGGGCTCAACCAGCTGCAACCCCGGCTGAAATAACTCCGCGCGGATCACCATCGCCATTGCGCCACCGATCAAGAACATGGCAAAGCTGAACATCAAATACAGCGAGCCAATGTCTTTGTGGTTGGTGGTCAATAACCAGCGCTTAATGCCCGTTGGATGCGGGTCGTGGCCATGATGGTCGGGGTGCGCGATGTCATCAGCCAGTACGTGGCTCTGTTGATTTTGCGCGTTTTTTGCGTCGTCGATGTCCGTTGATTCACGCAACATGTCCGTCATTGTCACACTCTCCCTTTACAGATCCTGACCGTCCAATACCGCTTGCACTTCTGCGGCCTGTACCGTTTCACCGGTATTATTGCCCCACGCATTACGCTCATAGGTGATCACCGCGGCCAACTCTTTCAAGCTCAGTTGTGGCCCAAACGCCTGCATCGCGGTGCCGGTACGGCCATGAACCACAATACTGACATGCTCTAACTTGGCCGCCGGATCGATAGAGACCCCCACTCCGGCCAGCCCCGGAAAGGCCCCCGGCAACCCTTGCCCGTTCACCTGATGACACATCGCACAACGGGTGTTGTATACCGATTCACCGAGCGTCATCAGTTCATCCATGCCCATTTCCATGTCCAGTAAACGCTGCTCTTCTTCACGGGCTTGCTGCTGGGCAATGCGGGTGGTCGACAGCCATTCGTCGTAGTCAGCCTGCTCTTTGGCGATCACCACAATCGGCATGAAACCGTGGTCTTTACCACACAACTCGGCACACTGGCCCCGGTAAATACCGGGCTTGTCGATGAGCGTCCACGCTTCGTTAATAAACCCGGGGTTGGCGTCTTTCTTCACCGCAAAATCAGGCACCCACCATGAGTGGATGACATCTTGCGAGGTGATCAAAAACCGCACTTTCTGCCCAACCGGCAACACCAATGGGCGATCGACTTCTAACAGGTAGTTGTCCCGCTTTGGCCGTTGATTGGTAATTTGGGCAGGACTGGTGGCAAGTAACGAATAGAACTCAACGTCTTGATCGAAATAGCGGTAATGCCATTTCCACTGCGAGCCGGTCACTTGCACCGTCATATCCGGCTTGGACGTGTCTTCCATCGCCAGCAAGGTTTGGGTCGCGGGTACGGCCATCACAATGAGGATCACGAACGGGATCAGCGTCCAGAGGATTTCCACTTTGGTACTTTCGTGAAAGTCAGCGGGCTTGGCCCCTTTGGATTGGCGATGGTGCCAAATGGCCCAGAACATCGCGCCGAACACCACCAGTCCAATGGCCACGCAAATGTAGAAGATGATCATATGGAGCTCGAACACGCGCTGGCTGACGTCTGTCACCCCTTTCGTCATGTTCAATGGCATGGATTCACTCGCGGCCATGGCAGATCCTGTCAGCCATGCGCCGAGACAGCACGTCAAAAGGCGAAATATCACCAAGGCTCCCTCCCTATTCCTTTTTCTATCCATAACGGCCTGCTCGTCCGTTGTTATGAGATCCGTTCAGGCACATCACGCACTAATGAGTATCGGTTTGAACAACCGGTAAGATGCAGTGATTTCACCGTCTTAGCGCCCATTCACCGACATGAACAGGACAATAAAATGCGAGACGGTTAACACTTTATTTACAATTAACTTAGAAAGGATCAGCGCAATGTGCAATAAATTGCCCCGAAAAAGTCCGGTCTTGCTCCAGTACGGTGAACGAGAAAAGTGGGGAAAAAGAGAGAAACGCAGGCAGGAAAAATGAGAGATCGCGAAGCCAACGCGGCGACAAACCGGCGACTACAGCTGAATCGACAATTGCACCGGCAATAACCGATATTTCAACCCGGGGATACAAGTCACCCAACGGTGTCCCTGCCGCCAACGGGCACAGGGGGTGTCTAACGGGCTATGACATGTCACATCCACCGCCCACGGCAACCACTGCCGCACCTGTTGCTTGGCATTGCGAAACCCATGGGCATACGTCCCCGCGACGCCGAATCGACGTGACAACGGCCAATGGCAGCGATCCCCCGCCACGACCACATTCAAGGATAACTGACCAAAATGGCAGGCCACGGCTTGGAAAAAACGGGATAACGCGGCGGCATCGTGCGCGAGCAACGCCTGATCACACACCAGCATCACGGGGGTGTTTTTCATGGGCGGCAACAGGTGTAACCACGCGAGATCATCAATCGAGCCAGGCAACATGCGATAACGTTCGCTGCGATGAAACAGACGCTGACGCCAAAGCAGGTGCTCATTCACATCAATATCAAACCAACGGCACAAGCCATTATCAACCCGATAAAAGCGGGTATCCAATCCCCCACCAATATTGAGAATATGGCCATTAGGGTAACGACGAAGAAAGTGTTGAGCTTGACGGTCGCACTGCATAGCGAGCATGGCATGCAAAAGTTGCTGTTCGGTAATATTGCCGGAAAGGCAAGTAGGTTGGAGGCGACACTGACGGCAAGCCGCCGCCGCGACGGGATCGTACAGTAAACGATCGTCAGCAAGGCTTTCACGACTGCGCAGCCACAACGGCTGTAGCAAGTCGGATGGGACATCATAACGTGAAGAGTCAGTCATTATCACCTCCATGGCTCACCACGGAATGATAATGACTCTCATTATTAATTGCAAAGGTTTCGCACGACGCGTACCGATTACATCCAGTCGCAGTTACGGATCACGCCTACGGCAATCCCTTCAATCGACAGGTGCTGGGTATTGAGATCCACCACAATTGGGGCGAATTCTTCATTCTCAGCATGCAATAACACTTGCGAACCTTTACGCTCCAAGCGTTTCACGGTGACATCGTCTTCTACCCGAGCAACGACAACTTGACCATTGCGCACATCTTGCGTTTTATGCACAGCCAGTAAATCGCCGTCCATGATCCCAATGTCTTTCATGCTCATGCCATTGACGCGTAGCAGAAAATCCGCACGCGGTTTAAACATCGCAGGATCGACTTCATAATGGGTTTCGACGTGCTCTTGGGCCAAGATCGGTTCACCGGCGGCCACTTGGCCGATCAGCGGTAATCCGCGCTCTTCATTGCTCTCGGTGTCGACCAATAAACGGAGACCACGAGAAGCCCCCGGAATGATTTCAATCACCCCTTTACGGGCCAAGGCTTTAAGGTGTTCTTCCGCCGCATTGGCGGAGCGGAAACCGAGTTCACGGGCTATTTCAGCACGTGTAGGCGGCATTCCAGAATCTTCAATTTTTGCTTTGATTAAATCAAAGACTTCTTGTTGACGCGGCGTTAACGGCTTCATGACTCACCCTGTCTTTTTATACAGTTCACTGTGAGTATATCCAGTGTTAACACGCTTGGAAAGGCCATTGTTTAGGAAATCAGCAGTTTTGCTGTGAATTCGCCACTTCCCCCATTCTGACGCCATGATGGGCGCCGCTTCGCAACTCGGCCACTGTCGCAATCCTAATTTACAGGGTGCAATCTCAACAAATCTGCATATAACCGCGCCAATGCGGTATTTCGCTGCTTATCGCTACGTGTTTTCTGCTAGACTTGCGACGCATTAAGAATTCGAGGCTAGTAAAAAGATATGTCAAGTTGGCAGAAAATCTACCAAAAAATACTGGATTTGCCGCTTTCTCTGCTGGTTAAAACCCATTCTATTCCTTCCGATCCGGTTGCGGATCTGGAACTCGACCTTGAACGGCCGATCGTCTACATCCTGCCGTTCCGCTCGGTCACGGATCTACTGACGCTGCGCAGCAGTACCCAACAATTGGGTCTGCCGGATCCCCTGTCGCCACTGGAAATAGGCGACCAATCGTATTGCCGTTACGTGTACATCGCGTCAGCACCGAGTGTTTTTGGCTCTGATGGCGAACTGCCACAAGCATCGATTGATCTGTTCACCGCCCTGCTTGAGCAGCACAACCAAGATCCAACGCTGGATGTGCAAGTGGTGCCGGCATCGATTTTGTGGGGCCGTAAACCGGGTAAAGAAGACAATCAAAAACCGGTGCTACGCGCGTTAAACGGTCCGGAAAAATTCTTCACCATTCTCGGCCATGGCCGTGACTGTATGGTGCGTCTGAGCCCGGCGGTATCGCTGCGCTACATGGCCGATCACCACGGCACGGATGACTCCATTGCCAACAAATTGGCTCGTGTGGCACGCATCCACTTTTCCCGTCAGCAATTAGCGGCGTCGGGGCCAAAGTTGCCGGATCGCCAAGCGTTGTTCAAGCGTCTGCTCGAATCAAAAGCGATTGAAAAAGTCGTGGCCGAAGAAGCGGCCAGCCGAGACGTGCCGATCGAAAAAGTGCGCAAAGAAGCCATCGACATGATGGAAGAAATTGCGACCGATTTTTCCTACTCTTTGATCCGACACGGTCAACGCTTTTTGGGCTGGTTGTGGAACCGCCTGTACCAAGGCCTGAATATCCACAATGCCAAGCAAGTGCGTAAGCTGGCACAAGACGGCCATGAAATTGTCTATGTGCCGTGTCACCGTAGCCACATGGATTACCTGCTGCTGTCGTATGTGCTGTTCCGTGAAGGCATGGTACCGCCACACATCGCGGCCGGTATTAACCTGAACTTCTTCCCGGCGGGTCCGATTTTCCGTCGTGGCGGCGCGTTCTTCATTCGCCGTAGCTTCAAAGGCAACCGCTTATACTCCACGGTGTTCCGTGAATACTTGGCTGAACTGTTCGCCAAAGGCTATTCGGTGGAATACTTCAGTGAAGGGGGCCGCTCCCGTACCGGTCGATTGCTACCCGCGAAAACCGGCATGCTGTCGATGACCATTCAAGCGATGCTGCGTGGTCTGAATCGCCCCGTCACACTGGTACCGGTGTACATCGGTTACGAGCACGTAATGGAAGTGGGCACCTACGCCAAAGAGCTGCAAGGCAAGCGCAAAGAGAAAGAGAACGTCGGCCAAGTGCTGCGTACCTTGCGTAAGCTGCGTAATTTTGGCCAAGGTTATGTGAACTTCGGTGAGCCTATCCCGCTGAACCATTACCTGAACGAGCACGTGCCTGAGTGGCACAAAGACATCGATCCAATCGAGCCACAGCGTCCACAATGGTTGAACCCGGTGGTGAACGATCTGGCGGTGAAAATGATGACGCACATCAACGATGCCGCGGCGACCAACGCCCTGACCCTCGCGGGTGTCGCGCTGTTGGCGGCCCGTCAACGTGCCTTGAGTCGTGAGGATCTGGAACAGCAAATCGACTGCTACTTGCAGTTGCTGCGCAACGTGCCGTATTCCTCGCAGTTCACCGTGCCGAACGAAGACGCGAAAACCATGGTGGCGCATGCGCTGGAAATGGATAAGTTCGTGATCGAACGTGACAGCATGGGTGAAATGGTGTCGCTGGATCGCCAGCAAGCGATCTTGATGACCTACTACCGCAACAACATCATTCACTTGTTTGCGCTGCCATCGTTGATCGCCAGCATTGTGATCTGCCATGAACGTCTGTCAATGGCTGACATTGTCGCGCAAATCACCCGTCTGTATCCGTTCTTGCAGGCTGAATTGTTCTTGCGTTACCAAACCGACGACTTGGCGGGCGTGATTGAAGCACAAGTTAATGAACTGGCGCGTCAGCGTCTGGTACAACGTGATGGCGACATGGTGAGCCTGAATAATGCCCGTATCGGACCACTGCATTTACTGGCGCGCACCATCACTGAAACCCTGCAACGCTACGCGATCACGTTGACCTTGCTCAACTCTGAGCCGCAGCTGATGAAGAGCGATCTTGAGCAGCAGAGCCAGATGTTGGCCCAGCGCTTGAGCCGTCTGCACGGGATCAATGCGCCGGAGTTCTTCGACAAAGGTGTGTTTGCGATTCTGGTCAGTACGCTGCGCAAAGAAGGCTACCTCAACGAGGACTGCCATGCGGTATCGCAGCCCGTGGAAGAACTGGCCGAGCAATTGGCGGCTTTGGTGTCCCCAGAAGTGAAGCTAACCATTCAAGCGGTCATGAACCGCGAAGAGCGGTTAGACACCACGGATGCGGATGCCTAATCGCTCTGCAACGCCCATAAAAAAAGCGCCGTAACGGCGCTTTTTTTATGTCTCAATGCTCTGTCTCAGAGTGTAACTCTGTTGCCTAGTCTGGCGTGCTTTTATGGCCAGCACAGGCTGATCGCCAGTCCGAGACACACCAACATACCGACATAGTTGTTGTTCAAAAACGCTTTGAAACACGGCGCTCGCTCGCGGCCACGGATCAAATGCTGCTGATACACAAACAAGGTCGAGGCCAGCAGCAAGCACCAGTAGTACACCGCCGACAGCCCCTGCACCGCGCCCACCACAATCAACAACACCAAAGTGGTTAACTGCAACAGCCCGACAATCATTTTATCAAAACGGCCAAACAGGATAGCCGTCGACTTGATCCCGATGTTCACATCGTCATCGCGATCGACCATGGCGTACTGCGTGTCATAAGCAATGGTCCACAAAATATTGGCCACAAACAGCAACCACGCCACGGGCGGCAAGGTGCCGGCCTGTGCCGCATACGCCATCGGGATTGACCAACCAAACGCCATGCCCAGCACTAACTGTGGCAAGTGGGTGTAGCGTTTCATGAATGGATACATCGCCGCCAGAATCACCCCCACCACGGACAACATAATGGTCAGGGTATTCATGGTCAGTACCAGCAAGAAAGAGATCAGCACTAACAGGCCAAATAAGCCCAAGGCTTCCCGCTCCGAAACCCGACCCGATGGCATCGGGCGCTCAGCGGTGCGTTTCACGTGCCCATCGAAATGGCGATCGGCATAATCATTGATCACACAGCCGGCCGCACGCATGAAAATCACGCCAAGTACAAACACGGCCGTGACATGAGGGTCAGGCAGACCATCGGCGGCTAAAAACAGGGCCCATAACGTTGGCCACAGCAATAACAAACTGCCAATGGGGCGATCAAAGCGGGCTAGCTGCCAAAAGGCTTTTGCCTTGGTCATTTCCAACGTTCGGTCTCCTTATAAATCGGTGCATCCTGCAAAAAAAGTTCTGCCACCAGCAGTGGCTTATTATTGATCCACAATCGGGAACGGCGCGCCCATATCGGTGCCTCAACGGTCCCCACATTGGCAATCATTAAGGCATCGCGGCGTGCACTGCGATCGGTAAACACCCGAAAGCCCAGCGGCATATCCCCAAGTTGCGCGAGATCCTGCTCTTTCCCGGTTAACGTGGTGTCAGGGATCAGCGTGCGGGCAAACACCCACGGCACCCCATCCCCCTTGAGCACAACCTTGCGCAGCAAACACGCAGACGCCCCGAGTAACTGGCGTTCATCCCGCGCGAGGTGCTCCGATCCTATCGTCACTTGCTCCGTCAAGGAGACCGTGAACTGGCGGCAATGCTGCTCAAAACGGCGCGACAGTGAATGTTGCTCTAGCAACCAATGCCCAAAATCAGTCCCTGCGACGGGGGTTTCATCGGCCGCGACCCACTGGGCACTGCCCAACAAGGAATTGTACAACTGCTTGATTTCCGACATTTTTCCAACAAAAAAATCCCCCTAACCACCGCGAAGGGGCTTGGTAGATCCCGGTTAATTTATTACCATGAAGAAACACTATTGTAGCAAGCTGTCACCGGTAGGAATATCGTTACCGTCGAAAGATAGTTATTCGCAGCATCAAAACTACGTAACCCAATGAGTACAAAGATGAAAGCACAACTATCCGGCTTCTTTTTATTGCTTGCCAGCCTCCTTTTTCCTCTGGCAGTCCATGCTGAGAATGTGCCGGCAGTGTCTCCACAATACACGTATTACACCTTGGCCCCAGACATTACGACCAATTATGTAACCCAAGGCAAAAAAATTGGCTACCTGCGTTTGCAAGTTGATCTCATGGTGGCCGATCCGTCACTCATCCCAGAAGTCGAGCACCATGCCCCGCTGATCCGCGATGCCATTATCAGCATCATTGGCGAACAGCCGGAAGCCCGGGTGAAGTCACTGGCGGGACGCGAAGAAATTCGCCAAGCCTGTCTGGAAACGGTCAATGAGCTGCTGATCATGGAAACCAACAAGAAGCTCCTTACCGAGTTGTTGTTCACCAAATACCTGTATCAGTAAGCGGGTTTCACCCTGCGCCTGATAACAAAAAAAGCGCCTTTCGGCGCTTTTTCGGTTTTAGGTTCTAGGTTCTAGGTTTCGAGCTTCGAGCTTCGAGCTTCGAGTAGAATGTAGCTGGACATACTGTCGCACTGCACGATCACGCCGCATCACGGGCCTGACATTGGGTGATGTATTCCGCGACCGCTTGCTGCTGCGTCGCATCCAAATACAACCCCAACTTACTGCGTCGCCATAGCGCATCGTCAGCCTGCTGCACAAACTCTTCCGCCATCAAATAGTCCAACTCGCACGCGTATAAACCCGCACCAAAGTGCTGCCCCATCGCCGCTTCACTGCTGATATCAGCCAGCAGACGTTCAACCCGGCAACCATAACTGCTCACCCAACGCTGCAACGTTGTGGCATCCACCCATGGATAGCGCAGGGCGAGTTGCGCACGGTACGCCATCAAATCACCGGCTATTTCCCCGCCCGGCAGGGTTGACTGTGCTGTCCACGGTTGTCCCATGGCCGGAAAAAACGGCGCCAGTTTGGTCATGGCGGATTCGGCCAGTTTGCGGTACGTGGTCAGCTTGCCGCCAAAAATCGACAACAATGGCGCCTGCTCACCGTCTTGCTGCAAGGTTAAGGTGTAATCACGGGTGATCGCCTGCGGTGAGTCCGACTCGTCATCACACAACGGTCGCACCCCGCTGCACGTCCACACCACATCGGCTTCCGTCAACGGATGGGTAAAATGGGCATTGTAGACATCGAGCAAGTAACGAATTTCGTTCTGATCGATGGCCACTTCACGCGGATCGCCGTGATATTCCACATCCGTGGTGCCAATCATTGAAAACTTATCCAGATACGGAATGACAAACACAATCCGCTGATCATCATTTTGCAAAATGTACGCCTGCGGCTCGTCATGCACCCGCGGCACCACAATGTGCGACCCTTTGATGAGGCGAATACCGTACGGCGAAGGCAACGTTAACCCTTGATCATAAAACGCGGAGACCCACGGTCCGGCGGCATTCACCAACGCATGGGCATACCGTTCAAAACGCTCACCGGTCAACATGTCACGCACCGTGACCCGCCACAGATCATTCTCTTGTACCGCCTGTTCAACCCGGCACCGGTTACGGACTTCGCCGCCGCGCTCGGCCACTTCCATCACATTGAGGATCACCAAACGGGCATCATCCACCCAACAATCTGAGTATTCAAAACCGTGCGTCATGTGCGGGTGCAACACTGAGGTATCACCAAATCGGATCCCTTCGCTGGCAGGCAATGTGGTGCGTTTGCCGAGGTGGTCATACAAAAACAGCCCGGCACGGATCATCCATGCCGGACGCAGGTGCGGGCGATGCGGCAGACGAAAACGCATCGGGCGGGCAATGTGCGGCATTTTTTTCAGGAGCACTTCCCGCTCAGCCAACGCTTCAGCGACCAAGCGAAATTCATAATGTTCCAAATAGCGCAAACCGCCGTGCAGTAACTTCGAACTGGCTGACGAGGTCGCAGAGGCAAAATCTTGTCCTTCATACAACCCGACCCGCAACCCGCGCCCCGCCGCATCGGCAGCGATACCGGCCCCATTGATCCCGCCACCGACCACAATCACATCCAATATCTCGTGTGCAGCTCGCGTTGCCTCACCGTTTGCTACTGTCATTCTGCGCTCTCCGTTAGCGATCGGCGTTGTACGATCGCGGTCTGCCTTCACATAAACGCTCAATACCGAGCCTTAAATGTTCGATAACGAAAATAATAGCGAATAAAATGCGCAATATCATCCTAATAAAAGATCGCATTGGTGTTATTTTGATCGACATGGCATTTGTAAAAAAAGGGCACCCGGATTGGGTACCCTTTCATTGCCGATCGGCACATCGCTTGCCCGATCGGCAAGGTGATCCGCTAGACGCTAGACGTTACATGTTAGGCGTGAGCGACAATCTCCACGGCGATGTCGTGCTCAGTCAAACAGTGGGTCAATTCCGCAGGGGGCGACTGATCAGTAAACAGCATATCAACCTGACTGATATTACCCAGATTCACCATCGCACCACGGCCAAATTTGGTGTGATCGACACCCAGCATGACGCAACGGCTGTTTTCAATAATGGCCTGTTTCACCCGCACTTCATGGTAATCAAAGTCGAGCAACGAGCCATCAAGATCAATCCCGCTGATACCGAGAATGCCAAAGTCCAACCGGAATTGGGAAATGAAATCCACCGTCGCTTCACCGACGATGCCCCCATCGCGGTTACGCACTTCCCCACCGGCCAAAATCACCCGGAAATCATCTTTCCCGGTCAAAATGCTCGCCACATTGAGGTTATTGGTCACGATGCGCAGATCATGGTGATCCAGCAACGCACGTGCCACGGCTTCTGGCGTGGTGCCGATATCAATAAATAAGGTCGCCCCGTCAGGAATATGCTGCACCATGGCCATCGCAATGGCGTCTTTTTCTGCCAACTGCATCACTTTACGGGTGCTGTAGGAGGTATTCACGGAGCTGGATGGCAGGGTCGCGCCGCCATGGTGGCGACGGATATGATTATCGGCGGCCAATTCGTTGAGATCACGCCGAATCGTTTGAGGACTGACATTAAACCGAGCGACCAGATCATCGGTACTGACGTACCCCTGGCTTTGAACAAGATCTATGATTTCCTGATGTCGTTTGCTTTGCTTCACGGCGGTCGCAGCTCCTTTATCAACCTTGCCAGGCACTTTTAACAAGCCCGGTGTGTCATGCCATTAGGCATCACAAGCACTCAATGATCATCAACTGACGGGCTGAAAACAACAAGGCTTCGCGTAATGCGAAGCCTTGTCATCTTACCTAGTGTCAGGGGAATAAGCCAATGATGGCGATCCCACTCATGACGTTTGTAGGGGCTTTTGCGCCATCCGCTCGCGGTGCAATTTATTCTCACCCAGCAACGCCAGCAGCAAGAAGAAAATGGACAAGCCACACGCCGCGATCAGCACCATGAAGCCACCGTCCCAGCCGAAGTGGTCAACGGTGTAACCCAAAATCGCATTCGCCGCGACGGCACCGCCCAGATAACCGAACAGGCCGGTCAAGCCCGCCGCCGTTCCCGCGGCTTTTTTCGGCGCCAATTCCAACGCATACAGACCAATCAGCATCACCGGACCGTAAATCAAGAAACCGATCGCCACCAAGGCAGCCATGTCCACGGTCGGGTTACCGGCAGGGTTAAACCAGTACACCAGCACGGCCACCGTCACCAGTGCCATGAACAAAATGCCAGCCGGAGCACGACGGCCTTTGAAGAATTTATCCGACATCCAACCACATAGCAGGGTGCCGGGGATCCCCGCCCACTCATACAGGAAGTACGCCCATGAGGATTTATCCACCGTAAAATGCTTCACTTCACTCAGATACACCGGTGCCCAGTCCAATACGCCATAGCGGATCAGATAGACGAAGGCGTTCGCCACCGCGATGAACCAGAGCATTTTGTTGTTAAAGACGTACTTGAAGAAGATTTCTTTGGCGCTCATCTCCTGCTCTTGGGTGTTGTCGTACGTATCCGGATAATCATTTTTGTGCGCTTCAATCGAAGGCAACCCGCACGATTGTGGCGTATCTCGCATCACCAATAAGGTAAAAGCCGCCACCAACAAGGCAAAGAAAGCCGGCACATAAAACGCGGCGCGCCAATCATCGTTAAACGCCCATAGCCCCAACAGGAACAGCGGACCAATCAAACCGCCACCCACGTTGTGTGCCACATTCCAGACCGACACCAATCCGCCACGCTCTTTGCGCGACCACCAGTGCACCATGGTCCGCCCGCACGCCGGCCAGCCCATGCCTTGGAACCAACCGTTAAGGAACAACAGAATAAACATGGCCGCAATACTGCCCGTTGCCCACGGCATGAAGCCAAAACACAGCATCACAATCGCTGACATACTCAAGCCGGCCGCGAGGAAATAGCGAGGATTGGAACGGTCAGAGACGTTCCCCATCAAAAACTTCGACAGCCCGTAAGCAATGGACACGGCAGCCAGTGCCACCCCAAGATCCCCGCGGCTATAGCCATACTCTTCTATCAAGTAAGGCATCGCCAAGCTGAAATTTTTACGAACAAGGTAGTAGCCAGCGTAGCCAATAAAGATACCGGCAAACAGTTGCCAGCGCAGACGTTGATAAACATTGTCGACCTGCCCGTCGGGCAAGGGATCACGGTGAGGGGCAGGTTTAAACAGACCGAACATATCACATTCCTTTTTGCGTTATCGTTAACGAGGCATGGGTACAAACGAGCACAACACGCGCGAAATAATCCATTTCGCGCATAGTTCGCACATTATTGCGCCAATTCACGTAACAAAATGTGAATGTAATCGATTTGATAGGGATAATTTCCAGATCGGCGTCAAAACACGTGATTTTTTACTGGAAACAAGAGGTCGGTTGGCCTATCAACAAAAAAGGTGAACACCCGCCAAGATGTTCACCTTTCTCATGTTTCGCCGCCTTTTATACGGCGTAATAACAGGCCGTGTTAGGCTTTCGCCCGTCCAAACGTGGCATCGATCCAAGACAAGCCACAGCCGGTCAACAAACCGAATAAGTGGGCCATATTAGCCACTGACATGCCCACGACATCGGCAAACCCGAGCACGAGCCACACCAACATGAACGCGGCATAGGAATTGGGCAGTGACAAGTTACGCTCAGGGGCCAGCCAGCCCATCCACCAGATGTACCCCATTAGGGCGTAGACTACGCCCGATAAGCCACCAAAGTTCGGGCCAACAAACCAAAACTGGGCAAACCCGGAGATCAATGCCGAGAGCAAGAACACCTGCACTAACTTACCGCTACCGCTGTGTTGTTCCAGTTGTCCGCCCAGCAACCACCACCACAGGCAGTTAAACACGACGTGTAACACCGAAAAATGCAGTAGCGCATGGGTGAAGAAACGCCACACCTGCCACTGATCCCCGTCCATGAACGGAAAATGCAGCCAATTAAACAATGTCTGGCTAAACCCCAAGAACCACAACACCGCGATCCCGAGCGCTGCCACCAGCACCGTTAACGTAAAGGGGCCGGCTTGCTGTTTGACCATCTTGATCAAACTGGGGCTGCGGTAGAAAAATGTCGCGGTACGCGATTCTGCAACCGTCCATGAGGCGGCTTGGTATTTTTTATCTGACGGGTTAGCCAAAAAGTGGTTCAGCTCGGCTTCGGCTTCCACCAAGTACTGCCCGTCTTGCAGCCAAATGGCAAACATCCCTTCCGGCTCAGGGGCCAATGACAACGCAATACCGCGCGATGCCATGTAATCAATAAACGCCTGCGCCTGACGCGGGTTGGTTAATCCTGCTAAGCGGTACATATTCACTCTCCAAGGTCGCCAGCCACGCTCCGCTTCATTTTGGGAGCGTATACTGTTATCAGCATGCCTTTAGCGAGAGAATTTGTCGAGACGGTTTGTCGCCGCCGTCAGCAAGCCCATCCTGCAGCCATTACTCAGGCGATCACGCCATGTTCTCGCACGGCAACGCCTGTCGCTTCCACGCCTCAAAGCCACCTTCTAAACTGTACACACTGTCGTATCCTTGGTGGATCAAATACTGGGCGGCGCCTTGGCTGCTGATACCGTGGTAACACATCACGATCACCGGTTGCTCAAACTCCACCGTATTCATCAGTTCCACCATGGTGTCATTGGTGAGGTGAAATGCCCCTTGCGGGTGGGACAACGCAAACGACTGGGGATCGCGAATGTCCACCAAGATGGCACCGCTGTCGGGTTGGGTTAATAACTGCTGGGCTTGCTCGGCGGAAATCTGTTCAAACTGATCCATAAACTCGCAACTCTCTGACCGTAAGATCGGCCAGCAGGATCGCTGCTGACCAAGAAAATGTGATGATCGTCCGCTTCCTGATCGTCATACTATCAGTAGAGGCGGTTCCCCATTGTACCCCAGCAAGTTACTCACAACCCCATGCAAAAAGTATGGGTTATCCGGCCCGGCAATAACGCCCCGCAGCCCAGATCTGGCAAGGCTTGGCGATCACTGCGCTTCCGCCGCCCACACCACAATGTACAAAAAGCCACCACCTGTGGAAAAAGCTGTGAATTGCGTTGATAATGTGTTTTTCAAAAAAAGGATCCACTATATGTAGATCGGATCCGATCAAAAGCTGTGGATAAAAGTGTTACAGACGCCCCTTCCCGTGCCTGACTGTGAGCTATCTCCCAGATTTCAGGCACAAAAAAACCAGCCCTCGGCTGGTTTTTACGGATCTAACTTTGTGGATAGTTTTTCACGCGATACTGATGATCCTCAGGCGAAGTCGCCGACCGACTCTTTCAGCTTTTTCATCGCGTTTTTTTCTAACTGACGGATCCTTTCAGCCGACACGTCATAGTGATCCGCCAACTCTTGCAAGGTCGCCTTGTTGTCATCTAACCAACGGGAACGCACAATGTGCTGGCTGCGCGCATCTAAGCTCGCCAGGGCATTCGACAGGCGATTGTTCGCATGGCTTTCCCAGTTATTTTCTTCGTACTTCAGTGCCAAATCTGACGATTTGTCTTCCAGGTAATACACCGGCGCACTGTAGCTGGATTCGCGATCGTCATCTTCTGCTTGCAATTCAAAGGCCGGATCTTGCGCCGCCAATCGCGACTCCATTTCCCGCACTTCGCTCGCATCCACCCCAAGCTGCTCCGCGACCATGGCCACTTCGTCATTATTGAACCAGCCCAAGCGCTTTTTCGATTTACGCAAATTGAAGAACAATTTACGTTGCGCCTTGGTAGTGGCCACTTTCACAATACGCCAGTTACGCAGGACGTATTCGTGGATTTCCGCTTTGATCCAGTGCACCGCAAACGACACCAAACGCACGCCCACTTCCGGGTTGAAACGCTTGACCGCCTTCATCAGGCCAATATTGCCTTCTTGCACCAAATCCGCCATCGGTAAACCGTAGCCAGAATACCCACGAGCGATATGAACGACAAAGCGAAGATGTGACATAACCAATGCCTTTGCCGCATTAATGTCGCCATCAAAATGAAGACGCTCAGCCAACTCGCGTTCCTGCTCTGCCGATAACATCGGATAGTGGTTCACACTCTGAACGTAACTGTCCAGACTGTCAGCAGAAACTAAAGCCATTGATGTCATCTCTTGTGCCATTCAACAAACCTCGTGTGTTTTTTGTACCAATTGGAAATTGCTTGAACCCGCAATAATGCCCAGAAAGTGGGCACTATTGCAAGCGGGGCGCGTAATTTACCCCATTTGAAAAAGAAAAAACGTCAGATAGGTTCAATTTCTTTCAGGTGACGACCGGCGGATAAGCGGGCAGCCAGCAGGCCGAGGAACGCCGCGACCATCACAAGGATCAGGGTTTCATCCCAATACAGCCCAACTAAGCGGAATGAGCTGTCGTATAAGTTGGCCAACTGGGCCACGGCCTGTTCAAGCAACACGGTGATCACCACGGTCAACAACCACGCGATCGTGCCGCCAATCACGCCGTACCACATGCCGGTATATAAATACGGACGCAGAATAAAGCTGTCGGTTGCCCCCACCAGCTTCATGACTTGAATTTCATCGCGCTGATTGAGCACTTGCAAACGCAAGGTATTACCGACAATCAAAAAGACCGCAAACAGCATCAGCCCTGACACAATGGCAGCCAAGGTCACCACCAGTTGTTTGATCGCCGACAGGCGTTTCAACCAATCGCTGTCGAGACGCACTTCCGCCACTTCCGGCTGGGTACGCAACTGCGCGGCAAGCTGGCTGGCGGCATTCGCGCCTTGCCACTGCTCACCCGGTTGTACAATCACCACCGCGGGCAGCGGGTTGTCATCCAGCAGGCTAAGTGCATGCTCAAACCCCGCTTGCTGACGAAATTCGGCTAACCCTTGATCGGGCGAGATATACTGCACGTCACTGATCTCTGGCCAACCGGCCAGCGTGTCACGGACTTGCTCGGCTTCCGCGGCACTGATCCCGTCTTCCAGATACAACGTCAGTTGTGTCGGGGAATGCCATGTCTGTGCCACCAACGCCATGTTCTTGGCAAACAAGTAAAACGTGGTCGGTAACGTCAAAGCAAATGCCAGCACCGCCAGTGTGAGCACATTGCCCATGGGACGGCGCTTTAGATCCGTCAGTGCTTGCTTACATTGCTGCCAATGCACGCTGAAAAAGCCGGTTTTATTACGCGCCACAAGCGATCTCCCTCAGTTGGCCCTGATGCAAATCCAGACGGCGGTAGTTGTAGGTCGACAACAATGACGTGTCGTGCGTGGCCATCAGCACCGTCACCCCAACGCGGTTAAATTCCGCAAACAGGGCCATGATTTGGTGTGACAGCTCCGCATCCAAGTTACCGGTTGGCTCATCGGCCAACAGCAACAAAGGTTTATTCACAATGGCGCGGGCAATGCCCACCCGCTGTTGTTCACCGCCCGACAATTGGATCGGTAAACAGCGGGCTTTGTCGAGCAAGCCCACTTTATCCAACGCCGCCGAAACGCGACGCTTCACGTCTTTTTCGTTCGCCAACTCGACCCGTAGCGGCATCGCCACGTTGTCGAAGATGGTGTGCCGCATCAACAGCTTATGATCTTGGAAAATCATGCCGATGTTGCGGCGCAAGAAGGGGATCTGCTTACTGTCGATACGGCTGATGTCATGGCCGTTAAACCATACCTGACCATCACTCGGACGCTCCAGCGCACAAATCAGTTTCAGCAGGGTACTCTTACCTGCCCCAGAATGGCCCGTTAAAAATGCCATATCGGCGGGCTGCAAATGGAAATCCACCTTTTGCAGGGCCTGACGCCCACCGCGATAAGCTTTACTTACCTGCTGAAACCGGATCACACCTTATTCCTCGTCACTAAAGAGTGCTTCAATAAACTCATCCGCCGCGAAAGGACGCAGATCTTCAATCCCTTCGCCGATACCGATGTAGCGGATCGGGATGCTGAACTGATCCGCAATCGCAAAGATCACGCCGCCTTTTGCCGTGCCATCTAACTTAGTGATGGTGATCCCGGTGACCGGTGCCACATCACTGAACAGTTTGGCTTGGCTAATGGCGTTTTGTCCGGTTCCCGCATCCACCGTTAGCATAATTTCATGCGGCGCGGCCGGATCAATTTTCTTCATCACGCGGACAATTTTGCGAAGCTCTTCCATCAGGTGGCCTTTGTTTTGCAGGCGACCCGCGGTATCGGCAATCACAACGTCCACATTTTTCGCTTTGGCCGATTCAATCGCATCAAAGATCACCGAGGCACTGTCGGCACCGGTATGCTGCGCCACGACCGGCACATTGTTACGTTCACCCCAGACTTGCAGCTGCTCAACCGCCGCCGCACGGAAGGTATCACCGGCCGCGAGCATCACAGATTTGCCTTCGCTCTGGAATTGCTTGGCCAACTTACCAATGGTGGTGGTTTTCCCCACACCATTCACGCCAACCATCAAAATTACATACGGCTTGCAAGTGGTATCCACCACCAGCGGTTGCTCGACCTTGGCCAGCATCTCGCTCAATTCGTCTTTGAGCAGACCGTATAGCGCTTCACCGTCCTGCAAATCTTTACGGCTGGCTTTTTCGGTCAGGTTTTCGATGATTTTTAGCGTGGTGTCCATACCAACATCGGCCACCAACAGCTGTTCTTCTAATTCTTCAAACAGCTCATCATCGATTTTCTTGCCACGGAACAAGCCAAGGAACCCTGAACCAAAGTGGGTTTTGGTCTTTTTCAAGCCGCGCATCAAGCGCGCAAAGAAACCTTCACTTTTCGGTTTTTCTTGCTCGACTGTCACGGCCATGGCCGCTGCCTCTGCATTCGCCTGGGCTTGGGCCGCAGCTTCGGCATCGGCTAATGCCTTCGCCTGTGCTTCAGCTTCTGCTTCTGCCAACGCTTGCGCTTCGGCTTTCGCTTGTTCTTCTGCAAGTGCCTCTGCGGCCGCTTGAGCCTCCGCCAGGGCTATCGCTTCAGCGGCTTCTGCTTGTGCTTTTGCCTGCGCGTCCGCGGCAGCTTGTGCTTCAACCTCTGCTTGTGCGTCTGCCGCGGCTTTCGCCTCAACATCACTGTCTACGGATGCGTGTGCGTCATCCTGTTGCTTCGTTTGCTCGGTTGACTCATCAGAGCCAAAACCCAACCACGAAAATAATCCACGTTTCTTTTTTTCTGCCATTGGCAAATCCTAGAGCTTGATTGGTACAATTTGCGGCTTAAATACAGGTTAATAATACCCAACGTCCCTTTTGGCCGTGCTTCTCATCGCACTTAACACAAGGGTTTGGGTATACTATCATTTTCTCAACGGTCGAAGAAATCTATGACGAGACGCAGACAACAATCCGGGAAAAACCTTTCCCCCTCTAGCCGCGAAGGATTCGTACGGATCATCAGCGGACGCTGGCGTGGCCGTAAACTTCCCGTCCATGACGTTGAAGGACTCCGTCCGACCACCGATCGCGTCAAAGAAACCGTCTTCAACTGGCTGGCGCAAGATATGATTGAAGCGAACTGCTTGGATCTGTTCACCGGCAGTGGCAGCTTGGGCTTTGAAGCGCTCTCTCGTGGCGCCGAACACGTCACCATGCTGGAGCTGGATAAAAAAGCCGCTGAACAGCTTGAGAAAAACCGTCAAACCCTTGGGGCAGACAATGCCACGGTGCGTCATACCGATAGCTTAACGTACCTCAAGCAGCCGGGCACGCCTTTTGACGTGGTGTTCATCGATCCGCCGTTCCGCAAAGGGCTATTACCGGAAGTGATCACGCAGCTTGAGCAAAATAACTGGCTGACCCCGCACGCGATTATTTATATTGAAACAGAAAAAGAGCTGGGTGACTTACCGACACCGAGTCACTGGCACTTACACAAGGAAAAAACAGCGGGGCAAGTCTGTTACCGTCTGTTTGAAAGAGAGGGAGCATGAAAGCACTGATTCTGCTGGCCAAGGGCGCGATTGGTTTCGTCTGGCTGGTACTACTATTGAATATTTTTCACCCCTTCCCGGGCGTGGCGGCGATGGCGCTGTACATCATGACCGGCTTTTTGCTGATGATGCACGGCTTGCAAATGCTGATCTTCCTCGGTGCCTTTGGTGACAAACTCACCCTGACGCGCTGGGAAAAATGGTCAATCTTGATCTTCGGCATTTTTGCGTTGCTCGATATTCGACGCAAACACATGGTATAAAAAAGCGAGGCCACGGTGCCTCGCTTTTTTTCAGCGTCGCTGCCCTGCTCTCACTGAGCATCGAGCGCTTAGCATCAGTGGTTACACATGCGCTCTGGGTTGGCCAGCAAGGTCTCGCCGTCCTGTACCACTTTACGGCGGTCCAGCAAGAAGGTCAGCAGCGCCTCAAGGGTCAGGCCTTCTTGGCTGCAGGTATGAAAACGCACATCTTCCCCGTATTCCGCCTCAACCGCTTGCGTCAACGTGGCTGTCGTATACGGCGTGTCTGCCGCCAACAGCATATTCAGCACATTGTGGGCATGGACATTAGGTGTAAGGTTCTGCGTCATAAGGAGCCTCTCAAGCAATCGGTGTATTCAGTCATGGCCCTTAGCATAGCGCAGTGACCACGCACGCACGTTGACCCAAAACAATTTAATGTATTTATAATGCATGTTTAAAGAGGCAATAGCCTCACTTCGCGGGGCACTCGCTCCCACACTGCCAGCAGATCTCAAACGTCCCTGCGTTCTCTTCCCCACATTGCCCACACTGCCACAAGGTGTGCGTAGCCTCTTCGTACGCTTGCAGCACCGTGCGTGCTTGGCCTTGACGGGATTGACGCACCCACACACTCACTTCGACCACATTGGCCGGTAACTCACCCGCGGCAGCACTGAGCCCATCTCCCCGGGTCTGTGCGTCAATATTGTGGGCCAGCAGTAACCCTTTCAGGCTGTGCGCCTCCAGCATATTAGCGGCGCTATACACCTTGCACCAAGATTCATCCATCATCGACCTCCTTTATCTAGCCTAGTCGGTACAGACCAGAGCGCCTATTCACCGTTAGTCCGTCGCCGCATCACGGCGCGCGTCATCGGTTTCACTGATTGTTCCTCGTCGGCGACACATCCCCCTGCTACAGCGGCATGAAGCGCCAATAACCCAACGTGCAAACGATTACCCTATCCAACAGAGCCCTAACCGGGTAACGGGCGATCTAAACCGGGCTGTCATGGCAGGCATAACTCGCCAAAACAAGGTATCAAAACGCCAACAACAATCTTTATTATCAATGACATAAACAGAAGTGCGATGCAAATAAACAGAAAAGACGCTAGCCCGCACTCAAACAAAAAAAAGTGGCTTCACGCCTAGAAAAATAGGCGATGAATCACTATTTTGTCAGACAAAAATAGAGCGTCTTGTTTTATTCGCCTCTCATAACGGCAAGCAAAAAGCAGAACACACGAATACCTGACGCTACACTGACAAAAACCCCGTTTTTACATGTTTATTCTCACCATATGGTAAAAATGCACATTGCCGACAAAATAAACAGCAAAATAAACATCAAAAACAACATCTTAATTAAATATGCGCACCATAAATCACCAATGAACAGCTTTTAACCAACACAAATAATCACGTTTACTGTGCCATTTTCGCCCCATCAACGCCCTATAAAATGTTTTTATTACCGCAAAATGACATTGAGACTTGAGAAAGCAGTGAAAATGATGCTATTCTAGTCACATCAATTATCCAGTAGCACGCCAAGGAGCCTTCTATGTTCACATCTTCTCAAAAACAAGGCCTAGTTATGATCGCCGTCGTTGTCGGTCTGATGACGCTGCCTGTGATTTATTAAGTCTGAATTTGCATAAAAAAAGGTGCCCTAAAGGCACCTTTTTTTATGCGTGTTTGTTAGCGATAAGCGTTGGCTATCCGTTTTAAGACCTCGGCGATCAAGGCATGAGGTCGATACGGTGCCAATGCACAGAATAAAACCATAACGCCATCGCCGTTACGCCTAACACCAGCAAAATGGCGGCCGTCCAGACAAAACGCCCACTGCGCGGTGTCAGTTCTTTTTCACACACCTTACACGCGGCAATGAATCCTTTTTTATCGTCTAGCCGATAGCCGTCCTCGTGGACTGTTTTATTACGCACTGAGGCAATGAAACGCAGTTTGGCTATCACGTCATGGGGTAAACGCTCTTCACAACTGTTGATCAGCTGATGCAAGCCCTTTCCCTCTGCATGGTAATGCTCACGCAGTAAGCGCTCTATTCGCCTTGACCGTGTCACCACTAACTCAATATTCGCCATAATCCATGGTTCCTTTTTAATCGCTCACTGTAACTTACCGCGAGTTGGCCAGAAAACAAAGGGGGAATGGCTTCTCCGCTCCCCTCGCTCACCGGCCAGGATGCCCCCATTGAGCCTTCACGTTTTTCACCCTTCCCCTACGTGTTTCGAGTGGATTACCGTATCCGGATCACGCTTTGCTCTCTCGCCCATACTCTCACTGGCTGTCATCCGGAATAATAGCGGCAAAATGCGTCATACAAGCAGTTAGGAGGACTCATGCCAACTTGGATCATTGTGGCCGTGGTGGCCATGCTCACCGTTGCGGTGATTTTATTTATTCGTTTCTATCGCCGTCATATGCTGGGCGAAAACGCACCGGAACGCACGATTGAGGTCCAAATTCTCGATAAGCAAAGTAACGCCATCATTGGCGCACAACCGGGCGAGGACAACGAAGAGTACTGGATTTACGTGCAACCGACGAAAGGCGGTCCCAAGCGCGAGTTCATGGTGGGGATCCACTACTACCACCACCTGCAACCGGGTGACTGTGGCACCATGACCTATCAAGGCGTGAAATTTTTACACTTTGCCTTGCAGCGTGACTAACCCCAAGCTTCCATTATGGCACCAGCCAGGCCGTTTTAGCGCTTTTCGCCAATAGCCAACTGGCGGCCAATGACACCGCGGTGATCACCACTGTCAGCAGTGGGATCATCACCGCCGGTGGCCACACATCGCCATCAAACGCCCGTACCGGCCACAAAAACAGCGGATGCAGCAGGTAAATCCCCAAACTGTAGCGACTCATAAAGGCCATGCCGGTCATCAACCGGGATGAACACCGTGTCGCCAGATAGCGCCCCAAGGCAAACACGGCGGCGGCAATCAACGCGGTGTTGAGGGTTTTATACGATAACCAGCGGCCGACGGTGTATTCCCCCATGGCAAAGCTGCGACTCAGAACCATGTAATCGGTCACCACCAACGCCAAGGCACCCAGCCCCCATAACCAGCCCGCCCGCGGCCATTGATACTGAAATAAGCCATACCCCAGCAATAAATAGCCACTGTAGAGCACCAGCTCATGGCTCCACGGCCCGTCAATGTGGCATAAAAACAGCGTCGTCAGCCCCAACCACACGGCAGTCATGGCTGTCACGGCGGTGCGATCCCCGTGTTGAACGGCGTAGCGCAAAAATGGCACCACCAGATACAGCGGCAGGAAATAATAGAAAAAACCAAGGTGGTAATAGGTTTCATGCACGGGCAGATCGCGCAGTTTCTCCCACACCACCTGACCGTCAAACCCACCGAGGGTCACGCCTGACAACACGGCGTAAAAACATGACCAGACTAAAAACGGCACCAACACTTTGCCCAGCCGGCGTTTCAGGTAATAACCGAGCTCAAACGGCCGCTGATCGGACAGCATGAGCGCCCCGGTGATCATGATGAACACCGGTACCGCCCAGCGACTGGCGCTATTGATACTCACGGCGGTGATCCACTCGGCATCTGGAATTACTCCCAGCTGATCGCGGTAGGGCCCCAGCACATGAATGGCCACTACGGCCACGGCCGCCATGCACCGTAGCACATCAAAAAACAGGATCTTTTCTCTCACCGGTTTACTCCGCCTCTCTTCAACCAACTTACTGCCAGACTGCGCCAAAAACGCCAAAACGGCGCCTCCCCGCCAAGGAAGACACCGTTTTGACTATAGCAGCCAGTCACCATGAAGTAACTGATGCCAGAAGAGAAACCGCCTGTCGTGATTACGGCTGCTGACGCGTTGCCGCCAAGACGATCTCACGAATACACAGGTTTTGTGGCTGATGGTAGGCGTAGCTGATCGCATTGGCGATATCTTGGGGTGCAATCACACCGCCCATGCCTTCTTTCCACTCTTCGTAACCGTCTTTGATCGCGTCACTGGTAGTGTGGCTCAGCAATTCGGTGTCGACTGCGCCAGGAGCAATCGTAATGAAACGGACATTATCATCCGCCACTTCTTCTCGGATATTTTCCGTGATGGCATGCACCGCAAACTTGGTGCCGCAGTAGGCCGCGTGGTTCGGGAACGTTTTACGGCCCGCCACTGAGCTGATGTTAATCACGGTACCGTGCTTGCGGGCTTTCATCGGTGCCAGCACCGCGTGAATGCCGTTCAGCAAGCCCATCACGTTCACATCAAACATGGTTTTCCATTCTGTCGGATCTTGCTCGTGCGCCAAGCCAAGCAGCATGACACCGGCATTGTTCACCAAGCAATCCACCGGACCATACTGAGCTTCTGCTTCAGCAATCGCCGCAGACACCGCCGCACCATCGGTCACATCCACCTGACGGCACAGGGTATTGGGCAGGCCCAACGCTTCCAAACGGTCTAAACGGCGTGCCAACAACAACAAAGGATGACCGGCCGCAGACAAGGTACGCGCGGTGGCTTCGCCAATGCCAGAGCTGGCGCCTGTGATCACGACAAGAGATTGAGTAGACATAGTAATACCTTCAGAAAAGAAAACCTTGTCCCCATTGCGTCAGCCTATCGCTGTACCTTAGGGGAGCTCTTTCATCCACGGCCGTGTGATGTTGTCCGTCACTATAATCCGTTTTTCTATAAGTGAAAAATACGCATTTCTTCTGCTTATCATTGGTTTTAGTTATGGATAGCGCACTATATAAACAGCCGGCAAATTAACTTTTTTGAGACAAAAATTGAACAGTTGTGAATATTATGTGCAACTTTCTCTTGTTTTATGCATTAACAATAGCGTAACCTTTCGCAAAACACATATCGAAAGCCGTACCCATTGATGGGATTAAAACGATAAATGGAGGTCGGGATGCATAGCGCTTCACCGCAAACACAACACCCACAAAAACCACAAAAAACCCGCTTTACCCGGTTCCTCGACACCGTCGAGTGGCTCGGTAACTTACTCCCTCACCCCATCACCCTGTTCGCCTTGTTCTGTTTGGCCATCCTGATCAGCTCGGGGATCGCGGGCTACTTTGGCGTGTCCGTGATCGACCCCCGCCCAGAAGGCGCTCCGGGTCGAGCGGCCGATGGCATGATCCATGTCGTAAGCCTGCTGAACGCGGAAGGCTTGCAAAAAATTGTCGCACACCTGGTGACGAACTTTACCGGTTTTGCCCCGCTGGGCACGGTACTGGTGGCCATGCTGGGTGTCGCGATTGCTGAACACTCCGGCATGCTTTCTTCCGCCATGCGTGGCTTGGTGATGGGTGCGTCCAAACGCATGGTGACCTTGGTGGTGGTGTTTGCCGGTATCGTCTCAAACACGGCGTCAGAACTGGGTTATGTCGTCTTGGTACCATTGGCGGCCATGTTGTTCCATTCGCTGGGTCGTCACCCGTTGGCCGGTCTGGCGGCCGCGTTTGCCGGTGTCTCGGGCGGCTACAGTGCCAACCTGCTGCTGGGCACCGTCGATCCGCTGTTGTCTGGGATCACCCAAACCGCCGCACAAATGATTGATCCGACCTACACGGTCGGCCCGGAAGCCAACTGGTACTTCATGTTTGCCTCAACGTTTGCCATCACCATCATGGGTGCTTTGGTCACCGAGAAAATCGTGGAGCCGAAACTGGGTAAATACAACCCGGACGACGCCAGCGTGGATTTGGGGCAGGACAAGTTAGGATCGCTGACGGCACTGGAGAAGAAAGGCCTGAAGGCCGCGGGTATTGCAGCCCTGATCGTCTCGGCTCTGCTGGCACTGACCATCGTGCCGGAAAACGGCATTCTGCGTCATCCTGACACGGGCTTGGTGGCCGGCTCACCGTTCCTGAAAGGGATTGTGGCCTTCATCTTTGTGTTCTTTGCGATTCCGGGCTTTGTCTACGGGAAAGTCGTCGGCACGATGAACAACGATCGTGATGTGATTGATGCCATGGCCAAGTCGATGTCTTCAATGGGCATGTACATTGTGCTGGTGTTCTTTGCGGCGCAGTTCGTGGCGTTCTTTAAGTGGACCAATTTCGGTCAGGTGTTTGCTGTCGGGGGCGCGGACTTCCTGCAGTCCATCGGCCTGACCGGTCCGGCGCTGTTCTTCGCCTTCATCCTGATGTGTGGCTTTATCAACCTGATGATTGGCTCAGCGTCCGCACAGTGGGCCGTCACGGCGCCGATCTTCGTGCCGATGCTGATGCTGGTGGGTTACGCACCGGAAACCATTCAGGCGGCCTACCGTATCGGTGACTCGGTGACCAACATCATTACCCCGATGATGAGCTACTTCGGCATGATCCTCGCGGTGGCGACCCGTTACCAAAAGCATCTGGGACTGGGTACGCTGATTTCCACCATGCTGCCGTACTCCATGGTCTTTGTGCTGGGCTGGAGCATCATGTTTTACGTCTGGGTGTTCCTCTTGGGGCTACCTGTCGGACCGGGCGCCGCGACCTATTACAACGTCGCCGGTTAATGCCATCGACATCCGCACAAGCCGGGCATTCTGTCCGGCTTGTGCTTTTCTGCTATGATCGCTCCCACCTTCCCTCTGGTTCCCCAAGCGCATCACGATTATGGATCTACGTTTACTCCGCTGCTTTGTGGCAGTCTATGAAGAAAAAAATATCACGCTGGCCGCCGAGCGCTGCTTTGTCTCACAGCCGGCGATCTCGACAGCGATTAAGCAACTTGAGAATGAACTCAATACGCCGCTGTTCGAACGGCACAAAAAAGGGGTCACGCTGACCGATGAAGCCCATTACCTCTACCCGCTGGCCGTTCGCCTGCTGGCGGATGTACAGCGCTTACCCGGCCTGTTCCAAACTCGCACCCAATGCCTGACACTCAAACTGGGGCATTTCCCCGATCTCAGTCAAGCCGCCTTGGCCAGCGTCATGGCGACCTTAGGCGCACAGATCCCGCATTTATTGTTGGAGTTGGTGGATCACGATGCCCCGGCCGAGGCCCGCATTACACTGGATATGTTCAAACAGGACGGCGAGATTTTTTTGCCGTTATGGGAAGAGGATTATGTGTTGTGCATGCTGCCGGATCACCCGCTGGCCACACTCGAAAGCGTACGGCCAGAGCAATTGCATCAGCATGACTTTATTGAGTGCCCGCCGTGTGAGGCCCACCAGCAGACCATTGGTTTGTTAGCCTGTGATGGCTTGGCGGTGAATTTGGTAGCCAAGGCCGAGCATAAAACGCAGGTGATGCACTTGGTGCAGGCGGGATTTGGGATCTCGTTTTTACCGACGGGGGTATTGGAAGCAGCGAACCGACTGATCACTGTGCCGCTAGAGGGGCCACGGATGTTTCGTCGCTTAGGTTTGTGTTATCCGGCCAACAAAACGCTGAATCCAGCACTGGCCGCTGCGGTAAAAGCACTGAGCCAGTGGTCCCATTCCACCCCCGCGGATCGTTAGCGGTACGTCACCATCAGGTATTGCGACACCCATTGCATCGCCTGATGGTAACTGCTTCCAATCAACTCACTGCTCAAGCCCAATGCGCGACCATACTGATTCACCGTGGGCCAGTCGGCGTGTTCAAAGGCTTCCACCAGTTGTAACATCTGCCCCATCGTCCCTTGTCGCGTTAATAATGCCGTACGAATGTCCTGCTCCAGCGGCAATTGTGCTAATAGGTCTGGCAACGGGCTGTCGAGTAAGGCATCCAGTAATGACAATAACCCGGCCATAAAGGCCATTTTACTGTCGGCATGCACACAGCGGCTTTGTGCCAACACTTCGCACATGCGCCCACGGACCAATGACAGCACATACAATTCTTGCGGTTTATTGACCGTCGCTTGCGCGGTCGCCACCGCACTGACAAACATGCGCAGGCGATCTTCCCCCAAATAGACCAAGGCTTGGCGAAAATCACGGATCGGCACTTTCGTCCGTTGCGCCGCATTGTTAACGTAACGCAGCAATAAATAAGAGAGCGACACGTCGGCAATGATGATCTGCTCGACCCGTGAAAAATCCACCGCCGGTCGACAGACTTCCTGCAATAAACGCAACGTGGCCACGCGCTCAGGGGTGATTTGACGATTCTTCATCACTTGCGGGCGGCTAAAAAAGTAGCCTTGGAAAAAATGAAATCCGCCCTCAAGTGCACGATCAAAGTCAGCTTGGGTTTCCACCTTTTCCGCCAAAAACATCAATTTTCGATGGCGGTTATTGGCCACAAATTCACACGCGGCAGGTAAACCCAACGTCATTAAGTCGATTTTAATGATGTGTACATAAGGCAAAAAACGTTCCCAACGCGGATCCATTTCAAAATCATCGAGGGCAATCATGTACCCCATCCGGTGCAAATGACGGATCGCGAGAAACAATTCATCATTGGGCTCACACGTTTCCAGTACCTCGATCACCACCTGCTTTTTCGGCAGTAACGTCGGTAATAAACGCACTAAACTCTGCTGGGGAAAATTAATGAAACGGCGTTTGCCGAGATCGCACGCATCGCTCCCCATCGCAATAAAGTTTTCCACCAACAACCGGCATGTGGCCTTGTTGGCATCGATATTTGGAAAAGCATTGCTCTCGCCATCACGAAACAATAACTCATACCCGACCGTTTTCTGTTGACGGTTAAAGATAGGCTGACGCGCAACGTAAGCATACATGGTGTGAGTGACCCTCATGGCACACGAAAGGAATAACAGAGAATAATATCACTGAGCCATGCTGCATTCTTCACACGATTCCGTATTACGCCTAATTAACCACGCTTTATCGCGCAGAAAAAACCACAAAATGGCCACATACAACACAAAATTAAAATAATCCCGCCTATTTATGGAATATACATCCAGTTGCACCAATGTAACCCGCCATCCGCCCGACGCCACACGCAGATCACCCCTATTGTGATAATCCGGCCGAAAGTCGTGCACGTTCCTGATAGGACAAACGCGGATCTCAAACCCGCTTAGGTATATACTTGGCTCAGTAACGATTCACAGAGACCCCGCATGACAGCCCCTGCCACACAAATAAATGAGTTTACCCAAGAAACCCACTACCTTGAGACCCTATCCGGGCCGGCCGCCGCATTGTGGCAGCAACGCCAAGAGGGCGAGATACTGGGTGTCGGTCAACGGCGTATTGGTTGGGTGGCCTTCACGGCGGCGCAGCATGATAAAGCCATCCTCGTAGTGAACGGGCGCATCGAGAGCTATTGGAAATACCAAGAGCTGTTTTATGATCTCACTCGCCAAGGCTACGATGTGTACGCGTTGGATCACCGGGGACAAGGGGTATCCGATCGCTTGGCGACGGATACCGAGCTGGGCCATGTCGACCAGTTTGATGACTATGTGGCAGACTTGGCGACCTTCTACCAGACCGTGGTGGCACCCAAAGGCTATCACCACCGCCATATACTGGCCCATTCCATGGGCGGGACCATTGCCAGCCTGTTTTTGGCGCAACACCCTCACACGATCACCAGTGCGGTACTGAGTGCACCGATGCACGGCATTGCGATCAAAAACTGGATGCGGCCAATCGCTTCACCATTGGCGCGTGTGGTCGAACAATTTCAGCGTCAACCGAGTTACGCCCCCGGCCAAGTGCCGTATTACCCGAAACCTTTTGCCGATAATCCGCTCAGCCACAGTGCGGTGCGCTATCAATGGTTCCGCCAGCTCTACCATGATCACCCGGAACTGCGCATCGGTGGGCCCAGTGCCCGCTGGGTATGGCAAAGCTTAGCCGCCGCTAACCGCAGTGTGGCACAAGCCGGTGACATTACCGCGCCCACCCTGGTGTTGCAGGCCGGATTGGACAGCATTGTCGACAACGTCGCGCAACAACGTTTCTGCCACACCATGCAGCAAGCCGGACGCGACGGTCAGCTTCAAATCATTGACGGGGCGTTCCATGAACTGCTATTTGAACGCGATGACTTCCGCAATCCGGCGCTAAAAGCTGCGCTGGATCACTTTCGGAAAGCGGAAATCCACGTGCGATAAATTAGCCTCTTTTTTCTTCCGGTTTCTGGTTTACACTGCGGGCAGTCTCCCCATCCCGTGACGGTCATGGGGCTCTGTTTTTATCGCGAGAGGTTGCATGTACAAAATTATTGCGTCGGATCTGGATGGTACCCTGCTAACGCCTGATCATAAGATTGCCCCCTTCACCAAAGACGTCCTCAACCAACTTCATCAACAAGAGAAGGACTTTGTCTTTGCTACCGGCCGCCACCACGTGGATGTCGCTGGTATGCGTGAGCAATTGGGGATCCCGGCCTACATGATCACCTCGAACGGCGCACGCGTGCACAACTGCCAAAATGAAGTGATTTTCAAGCAAGACGTTCAACCTGACGTGATCCGCGACATCATCGCGCTGACCAAGCACGATCCGGCACTGCGCATCCATATCTACCGCAATGAAGATTGGTTGCTGAACCAAGAAGACGAAGCCCTGCGTGATTTCCACGACACCTTCACCTACCAGGTGTTTGATGTCGAGAACCCACCAGTAGAAGGCGTGGCGAAAATTTTCTTCACCAATGACGACCGCGACCATGACAAACTGGTGGTGTGGGAAGACAAACTGAATGCGCTGTGCGGCGATCGCGCTAACATCGCGTTCTCCACCCCGTGGTGCTTGGAAGTCATGGATGCCAATGTGTCGAAAGGCCACGCGCTGGACGCCGTTGCGAAAGCCAAAGGCTACACGCTGGCAGACTGTATTGCGTTCGGTGATGGCATGAATGATGCCGAAATGCTACGCATGGCAGGCAAAGGCTTAGTGATGGAAACCGCACACGAAAAAGTCAAAAAAGCCCTGCCTGATAATGAAGTGATCGGCAGCTGTGCCGATGAAGCGGTCGCGCACTACTTGGTTGAACACTGTCTGAAATAAGCAGCCGTTCTGCCCACAGCACCCCCATCAAAGCGGCCCTCGGCCGCTTTGTGTTTTTCGTCAACGTGAAAGGGCACCCCTTATGATGTCATCTCCTCCTACACCGCCCATTGCCGCTTGCCCACGCTGTGGCTTACGACACAACTGTATTTGCCATGCCGAGCCGCAGTTGCACAGCCAAAGTCACTTTGTGCTGCTCACCCACCCCCGTGAGGTCGGCAAAGCCACCAATACCGGCCAACTGATGCTGCGCAGCCTGCCCCATTGCCAGCGGCCGATTTGGGACAGGGTCAATCCGCCGACGGAACTCTTGGCGCAACTGGCCGATCCCCGTTTTCAGCCTTGGCTGCTGTTTCCCGGCGATGACGCGACACCCGCCCAACCGTATCATCCCCAAGACGGTAAGATCCCGCTGTTCATTGTGCTCGATGCCACGTGGCAGGAAGCCCGCAAAATGGTGCGACGCAGTCCTTGGTTGGCCGCCTTACCGCGCTTGGCACTCCAACCCACCAGCACGTCGCACTATGCCCTGCGCCGTAATCAGCAAGACGGTAACCTGTGTACCTGTGAAGCCGGTATTGCCTTGCTCGACATGCTCGGTGAAACGCACGATGGTCAGCAACTGCAGCAGTATTTCGACACCTTCATGGCCGTGTTTCATGCTGAACAAAGCGGTCACACCCTGTCCGCGAAATAGCGATTTTCATCAGCAAACAGACATAAAAAAACGGCAGCCAAGGCTGCCGTTCTCTGTTTTCGTTGCGCCGTATTACGCTTGGTTACGCGCGTACTGGCTTAGCTCGTCAACGCTTACCGCAGTGATGAACTCACCGTCTAGGTAGAAGTTCACGTTATCGCCGGCTTTCTCGCCGCGCAATACCGCTGTCTCACCGTTGGTGTAAGACACGTTCATTTCTAGTGTGCTGTCATCCAACTGGTTGAAGCTTGCGGCTTCAATATCGCTATTGCGAACGCTTGCCAATGGCGGCGTAGACAGATCGCTGCCTAGCTGACCGTTTACTTTGATCACCGCATTCATCGGCGTATCAGCCAATGCCGGTGATTTGCCGGTGATTGGGTTGCGACCAGTCCAGAATTCAATGGTGTTGAAAATGAACAAGTCAGCGGTCGCTGCAATGCCGTAAACAGGGCCTAGCAGCACGTAAAGACCCGCACGTGCGTAGCGGTTATCAACCACACTCAGGTTTACTTTTGTCACAAGCTGAGAGGTGCCCATCTGACCGATACAACCAGTCAATGATGTGGCAAGGATAGTCATCGCTACGGCTTTGAGTGCGATTTTTTTCATCTGGGGGGTAACTCCGGAAATATAGAGAGGCGTAAAACACGTAAAAAAGCGCGCGAATTATAGGCTTTTTTTGCGTCTCCGCTAGTGAAATCCGCGTAAATTGGATGGAATTTCACTAACATCAAGAAAGGGTAACGATGCTGTGATGAGGGCGTTAACAGAAAACACCACGCTGGCCATCAATAACAGCTATCCGATTGATACCCGTTTATAGACCCACTAATAAAAAATCGGCTCCAACCTGTGGCTGGAGCCGATCACCCTCTTTACACGTTCACCTGACGGTTCACGCTAAGCGCTATCATGCGCTTTCCTCTTCTTATTAATTCTTATTGGTGCTTTACAAAAACACGCTTAATACGGCAACGATAACAAACGCAATCGACCCCAAGAGTGTTTCCATGACGGTCCATGTTTTCAGCGTGGTCTTCTCATCCATATCCAACAGACGGCCAACCAGCCAGAAACCTGAATCGTTAAAGTGAGACAGCACCGTGGCACCAGAGGCAATGGCAATCACGATGAAGCACAGGTCAAACTCGCTCAGGCCAACGGTCGCCGCTACGGTCGGGGCGATCAGCGCAGCGGTCGTGGTCAGTGCCACGGTCGCAGAACCTTGTGCCACACGCAGGGCGGTTGAAATCAAGAATGCCGCCAAAATCACTGGCATACCGGTGTCTGCCAACAAATCAGCCAATGCATCACCAATACCGCTGGCACGCAATACGCCACCGAACATGCCACCCGCACCGGTCACCAAAATCACCGCACAGATAGGGGCCAGAGAATCGCCACACAATTTTTCCAATTTAGCCATGCCGTGATCTTTCGCAAAGACCGCCAAACACACCATCAGGGTGATCAGCAAGGCAACCGGCGTTTTACCCAGCATACGCAGGAAGTTCACCCAACCCGAGTTGCCATCCACCACGCCCATCACAGTCAGTGTGTGCAGGCCCGTGTCCATGAAAATCAGCACCAACGGCAGCAGCAGAATGCCCAGTACCGTGGTAAAAGCGGGCTTGTTCGCTTCATCAATCACTTCTTGCGCAGCAAGAAACGCTTTTGGCAACGGCAGCACAAAACGCTCGCCCGCCCATAAACCGTAAAGGTACGCACCGAAGTACCACGTTGGGATCGCCACCAATAGGCCCACAACGGTCAACAAACCGATGTTCGCGCCCAGCAACTCACTCGCAGCAACCGGCCCCGGGTGTGGCGGAAGGAATGAGTGCATCACGGCAAACGCACCGGCAGCCGGCAGCGCATATTTAATGGTTGACCCACCAAACTGCTTCGCGACGCTGAAGATGATCGGCATCATCACGATCAAGCCCGCATCGAAGAAAATAGGGAAACCGAACAACATGGAAGCAATACCCAGTGCCAACGGCGCTTTGTCGCTACCGAAACGGCCAATCAGGGTATCGGCCAGCACTTTTGCCCCGCCAGTGACTTCAAGGATCCGGCCAATCATCGAGCCCAGACCCACCAGCAAAGCCACAGACGCCAGCGTGCCACCAAAGCCTGTCATCATGGTGGGTACGACTTTATCGGGTGTCACACCCGTTGCCACTGCCGTGACCACACTCACCAAAGTCAGTGAAGCAAAGGCATGCACTTTAAAGCGCATAATAAGGACGAGAAGCAATGCTATTGAAGCAACTGCAACCATCAGCAGGTATGCTGCATCTGGCGTGTTAGCGACCGTATTCATACTATTTCCTTGGAAAAACCCGCACGTTAGCGGCAAAAATATTCTTGTGATTAACTTCACATGTCTTTACGTTACCGGTAACATGTTACCGGTAACATGTTAGGTTACAAGCCAAGAACGCAGCTAAATTCCAAAAATGAGATAGAGGTAGAAAAAATGGCAGGTAAGTGCATTATCGTTATGGGTGTATGCGGCAGCGGCAAGTCCACCATCGGTGAACGCGTTGCCACTGCGATGGGTGCGAAGTTCATTGATGGTGATGATCTGCATCCGCGCGCCAATATTCAAAAGATGGCCAGCGGCAACCCTCTGAATGACGATGATCGCGCCCCATGGCTCGAACGAATCCGTGATGCGGCTTATAGCCTAGAGAGCAAAAACGAAGTGGGCATCATTGTCTGCTCAGCGTTGAAGCTCAAATACCGCGAACAGATCCGTGAAGGCAATACCTCTGTCCAATTCCTCTTCCTCGACGGCGATTATGAGTTGATCCTGGCGCGCATGAAAGCCCGCTCAGGCCACTTCATGCGTGAAACCATGGTCAATAGCCAGTTCGAAGCGCTGGAACGCCCGGAAAATGAAGCCGGTGTTGCCATCGTGTCTATCGATTGCACCATTGACGAAGTGGTTGAGCGTGCTGTTGTGGCACTGGGAGAGATCGCATGACCCATTCCGTGATCAAAGACGTTACTGCTCGCATTGAAGCCCGCAGCGCCAGCTTGCGCAGCGCATGGGAAGCCCAAATGTCACGCCAAGCCGCGGAAGGCAAAGGCCGTTCTACCCTGTCTTGCGGTAACCTCGCCCACACCGTGGCCGCCAGTTGCGCACAAGAAAAAGACCATATTCTCGATTTAACCCGTGTCAATGTGGCCATTATCAGTGCCTACAATGACATGCTCAGCGCGCACCAGCCATACAAAGACTACCCCGATCAAATCAAACACGTTCTGGCAGACAGCGGCCATACCGCCCAAGTGGCTGGCTGTGTACCTGCCATGTGTGATGGCGTGACCCAAGGGCAACCGGGCATGGATATGTCCCTGTTCTCCCGTGATTTGATTGCCCAATCAACGGCATTTTCGCTCAGCCACAATGCCTTTGATGCCACGCTACTACTGGGGATCTGCGATAAAATTGCCCCGGGGCAATTGATGGGCGCACTGGCCTTTGCTCACCTGCCTACCGCGTTTGTCCCTGCCGGCCCAATGCGCAGCGGGATCACCAACGAAGAAAAAGTCAGCGTACGCCAGAAATACACCGCCGGTGAAGTCGGCCGCGATGCCCTGCTCAACATGGAATGCAGCGCTTACCACTCGCCGGGCACCTGTACCTTTTACGGCACCGCGAACACCAACCAGTTGGTGTTTGAAGCCATGGGCTTGATGCTACCGGGCTCGGCGTTTGTTCACCCGGATTCCGCACTGCGTCAGGCGTTAACGGACGAAACCGCGCGCCGCATCGCCGCCATGAGCGCAGGTGCCCCCGCGTATCGCCCACTGAGCCAAGTGGTTAATGCGAAAAGTTTGGTGAACGGCGTGGTCGCTTTGTTGGCCTCGGGCGGCAGCACTAACCACAGTATCCACATGGTAGCGATTGCCCGTGCTGCCGGCCTGATCCTGACATGGGATGATCTGAGCGATCTGTCTGCCGTTGTGCCGTTGCTTGTCCGCATGTACCCGAATGGCCCAGAAGACATCAATGCCTTCCAACACGCCGGTGGCGTACCGGGCTTGATGAGCCGATTGGCCGAATCCGGTTTGTTGAACCTGGATGCGATCCCGGTCTTTGGTGACTTAACCGACTACTTCAAAGCGCCCTCACTAAAAGACGGCACTCTGTGTTGGGACACCTACCGCCAAACCCGTAACCCTGCGGTATTGGCTGACACCGATTGCGAATTCCAAGCCTCTGGCGGCATGAAAGTGCTGAACGGCAACTTGGGTCGCTCAGTGATCAAAGTCTCGGCGGTTGCCGAAGCGCACCGTTTTGTTGAAGCGCCGGCGCGTGTGTTCTCTTGCCAGCACGCCGTTGAAGCCGCTTACCAGCGCGGCGAACTCAACCAAGATGCCATCATCGTGGTACGCTACAACGGCCCTGCCGCAAACGGCATGCCTGAACTGCACAAACTGATGCCTATTTTGGGTAATATTCAAAAAGCCGGTTACCAAGTCGCGTTAGTGACCGATGGCCGTCTTTCTGGAGCGTCAGGTAAAATCCCGGCGGCCATCCATATCACCCCAGAAGCCAAACAAGGCGGGATGATTGGTCGCGTACAAGACGGTGACATGATCCGCCTTGATGCCCATACCGGCACATTAGAATGCTTGGTGGATCTCACCCAACGTGATTCCGCCGACTTTGACAGCGAATCCCTTCAGCAAGGCTGGGGACGCGAATTCTTTAAAGTGATGCGCAACAGCGTTTCAAGCGCCGAATGCGGTGCCACGATCTTATATTGAGGAAAGCATAATGAACTGGACTATCGATCCTAAAGACGTTTTTGCCGCATCGCCGGTTGTTCCTGTGATGGTGATTGAAAAACTGGAAGACGCGATTCCGATGGCGGAAGCGCTGTTAGCGGGCGGTATTTCTGTGTTTGAAATCACCCTGCGTACTGAGTGTGCCTTGGACGCCATTGCCGCGATCGCTAACGCGATGCCGGATGCGATGGTTGGTGCCGGTACGGTGCTGAACTGTGAGCAGTATGATGCGGCCGTCGCGGCGGGTTCCCGTTTTGTGATCTCTCCGGGAATGACCCCAACGCTGCTGGCGCACGCGAAAAACGGTACCGCACCGTTGATCCCAGGTGTGGGCACTGCCTCTGAAGTGATGCAGGCGCTAGAGTTGGGTTATACCCAATTGAAATTCTTCCCGGCAGAAGCCAATGGCGGCGCCAAAGCACTGGCAGCGATCGCCGCGCCACTGCCACAAGTGCGTTTCTGCCCAACCGGCGGCATTAGCCCAGCCAATGTGGATCAGTACACCAGCCTGAATTGTGTGGCGACCGTGGGTGGCTCATGGATGCTGCCTAAAGCCGCTATCGATGCGGGTGATTGGGCGGAAGTGACTCGTCTGTCACAAGAAGCCGTGGCACTGGTGAGCTAACCGCTACCATCACGCGAATAAAGAAACCCCATGTAAAGGGAGGCCATCGTGCCTCCCTTTTGCTATTTATCCCCTATCACACGCGCACTGCCGACCATGAAGATAACCTTGATGCATAGAAATTTTGCTGACATTCCACACGCTAAACAGTAAGGTAGCCACGATCATAACCATAGGGAAAGAGATAATGAGTGAACCGCGCAAACGCCGGCCGACATTAAAAGATATTGCAGAAAAAGTCGGTGTCACCAAGATGACGGTGAGCCGTTATTTGCGCGATCCGGAATCCGTTGCCCAAGCGACCCGCGCCAAAATAGAAGCCGTCGTGTCTGATCTGGGGTATATCCCCAGCCGTGCGCCCGACATTTTGTCGAACTCGACCAGCAAAGCGATCGGTATTTTGATCCCTTCCCTGTCAAATCAGGTGTTTTCCGATCTCGTGAGAGGGATCGAATCGGTCACGCAAGCCGCCGGCTACCAGACCTTGCTAGCGCACTATGGTTACAGTCCGGAAGAAGAAGAAGACAAGATTGCCTCGCTGTTGTCATTCCATGTCGACGGGTTGATCCTGTCTGAAAGTCGTCACACCGACAAAGCCCACAAAATGATCCAAACGGCCGGCATACCGGTTGTCGAAACCATGGATCTGCCGCAACAGCCGATCGATATGGCGGTTGGGCTCGATCACCATGCGGCCGCTTATGCCATGGTTGAAACCATGATCAATCGTGGCAGACGCAACATTTTATACCTCGGCGCCCGCATGGACGTGCGTACCCAATTGCGCATGGAAGGTTATCAGCAGGCAAT
Organism: Photobacterium sp. 270122K; assembly: GCF_059941365.1. Classification (NCBI taxonomy): domain Bacteria; kingdom Pseudomonadati; phylum Pseudomonadota; class Gammaproteobacteria; order Vibrionales; family Vibrionaceae; genus Photobacterium; species Photobacterium sp. 270122K. The sequence continues at coordinate 46,070 of NZ_JBPOEN010000009.1, read as the reverse complement.
GATCGCACACGGCCTGATCCCGATCACCGTGCTCACCGAAGAACACTCCAGCTTTACACTCGGTAGTCAGTTACTGGATAAAGCTTTAGATACCTACCCGGATGCTGACGGTATTTTTTGTACCAACGATGACATTGCGGTCGGTGCCCAACTGCGTTGCCAACAACGCGGACTCAACGTCCCCGATCACATGTGTATCGCTGGTTACAACGCACTGGATATCGGCCGCTCGCTTTATCCGCCACTGGCCAGTGTGAAAACGCCCCGAGAAGAGATCGGCGTCGAAGCCGCCAGAATGCTACTCGCCCGCCTTGCGGGTGAAACCGTGGAACCTACCAGCCGAGATTTAGGCTTCACCCTGATCACCGACGGCAGCTTGGGCGAGCCATAAGGCACGCCACATCAACATCAACATCAACATCAACATCAACATCAACATCAACATCATGATGCAGACACAAAAAAAGCGGTGATATTAGATCACCGCTTTTTTCTTATTCTTGTGCCCGTGTTAACACAGGATCAGGCGTGTTGACCCACCACGAAACCTGAGCTCCACGCCCACTGGAAATTATAGCCGCCCAGCCAACCGCTCACGTCCATCACTTCACCGGCGAAATACAGGCCTTTGACCTTTTTCGCTTCCAAGGTTTTTGATGACAGCTCATCGGTATCGACCCCACCCAATGTGACTTCCGCCGTGCGGTAGCCTTCCGTGCCATTCGGGGCAACCACCCACTGGTGGAACGCCGAGGCCGTCGTCGTGATGTCTTTCGGGTTGAGCTGTTTCAGTGGTCGATCGACCATTTCCCCACGCGCCATCATCGCTTCAATCAAACGTTTAGGGAGCAAACGCGCCAGTGCATTCTTCAGGCTTTGGTTCGGGTTCTGCTCACGCATGGTGGTCAGCGTTTCTGCAACGTCCAACTCCGGCAACAAGTCGACCGTCACCTTTTGACCCGGTTTCCAGTAAGAGGAGATTTGCAGGATCACCGGACCCGATAAGCCACGGTGGGTAAACAACAAGTTCTCTTTAAAGCTGGTGCCATTTTCCGCTTCAACCACCGCGGGGATCGCGATGCCAGACAGCTCCGCAAAGGCGTCTTTGTCGGCCGTGTGCAGGGTAAACGGCACCAAACCCGCCGTGGTCGGCACGCGTTTTAAGCCAAATTGCTCAGCAATGTGATAGCCAAACGGGGTCGCGCCCAGTTTCGGCATCGACAAACCACCGGTCGCCACGACCAACGATTCACACTCAATCGTGTCCATATTCAACTTCAAGCTGAATCCCGTTTCCGTCTGAGCAATATCCTGCACCTCGACCTGATAGCGCTGCTGTACGGTCGGTAAATCACACTCCGCCAGCAACATCTTCACGATGTCTTTGGCGGAATCTTCGCAGAACAACTGACCATGCTCGCGCTCTTCATACGCGATACCGTGCTTGGCCACCATCGCGATGAAATCCCACTGGGTGTATTGCGACAACGCCGATTTCACGAAATGGGGATTACGGCAGACGTAATGATTCGCAGCGACATCGTAGTTGGTAAAATTACAGCGGCCTCCGCCTGAGATCAGGATTTTACGGCCGGGTTTTTTGGCGTTATCGACCACCAGCACAGAACGCCCGCGCTTACCCGCTTCCGCTGCACACATAAGGCCGGCTGCACCTGCACCAATCACTACCACATCAAATTTTTCTGTCATTACGTCACCGCTGTTGGTCTCAATTGGACCACGCTTATCAACAAAAAAGGGATGCGTTGCCACGTGGACAGCATCCCTCTCAAGGTTTTTTCTGGCTCACCATCGCCAGAGCGCGCTAATTTTAACCGCCCTCTGGGTCGAATACCAATGGATTATCGTGATCGTGGTAGAGCGCCCGTGCGGCCTATCCGGCTTTTGCCAACACCCGATCCGGCGCGTCGAACTGCAACGTGGTGGTCGGGAAGGCAAAATCCGCGTCATGCTCTTTAACGATCTCGACAATTTTCAGCATCACGTCTTGCTGCACGGCTTTATATTCCACCCACCCAATGGTTTTGGTGAAGGTATACACCAAAATATCGAGCGAGGACGGACCGTAGTTATCGAAGCTGACAATCAGGGTTTGCAGGGTATCGATCTCATCGTGCAGCGTCAGCATCGCTTTGATGTCTTTCACCACCCCCGCAATTTTATCGGCATCCTGATAACGCAAGCTCACCGTTTGTTTGATCCGACGGTTTGTCATGCGCGAGGCATTCTCCACCACAATCGAGCTGAATACGGAGTTCGGCACATACAATGGCCGCTTATCAAAGGTGCGGATCATGGTGACTCGAAAGCCGATTTGCTCCACCGTGCCTTCAATGTTGCGGTCAGGGCTGCGGATCCAATCACCGAGCTGGAACGGGCGGTCAAAATAAATCATCACCGCGCCAAAGAAGTTGGCCAACAGATCTTTCGCGGCCATACCGACAATCAAGCCGCCCACCCCACCAAAGGTCAGCACCCCTGACAAGCTCAGGCCAAGATTTTGCATTGCCGCCAAGCCCCCGATCACAAACACGGTCAGGCGCAGCACTTTCGAGATAGCGGTAATGGTGGTGACGTCTTTTGCCGTGCGGCTGATCGCCACTTCAGCATTGCTGATCAAACGCAGCAATATCCAAATCACGGTCCAGACAAGGAACAGATGACGCAACACGGCCAGAAAAGCCGCTGAATGGGTCGAGGTATTTTCGATCACCACCCCGAGCGAAAACGCCGCCGGCCATAACCAAATCAGCCAGCTGATTGGGCGACGTACCGCTTGCACGAAGGCATCGTCCCAAATTAAACGGGTTTTCTGGGTGACCTGTAACAGGTGACGGGTGAGCAGCAACCACGCTGCCCACAACACGGCGCTAAACAGCAGCAACACGCCGATATTCGTGATCCAATTCTGGCTGACCCCTTGCTGCAGGGCATCCCACCAGAGATAAAAATGAGTCATAGCAACCCTATGGGTAAGTCACACAAGGCCGCTTAAGGTAGTGCGGAGTCCGTCAGATAGCAAGCCTGACTCGGCAAGAAACGCTTATATGCCGAGATAAGCCACAACAAAAATAGACACCAGAAATAACATGAGGTAGGCGCTGGCCAAAATGAACAGCTTGCGCACTTTGACGCATTTTTGCATGAACACCGGATCGTGATGATTTTGGTATTGCTCACTGCGGATATAGTGGAAAAGGCGGATTTGTTTACTGACGTTGCCTTGTGACGAGAAAAAACCGCGTCCATCGACCTGCTGGTACAACAATGGATCACATTCGCGCATCACGGCCAACAACGTACGCAACGTGCTGACATACCGTGAAACATTCACGACCGCGACCAAAAACAGTGCAAGAAGTAGTGCATCACCACTAATCATATGAGCCCCCGAACAACGTGACAGGTGAGCCGGCAGACCGTGGAGAGAAGGGCATGTCACCATGCCCATAAGACGGATCAGCCAGCGGTTGAGTCCATAACAGATGAAGAGTCAGCCTTCGCCATCGCAGAAAGGTCTTTATCGATAAAGAACAGTGCCTTACCATCTTCACCCACTAACTCGATCTTATCAAGAACGCTTTTAAACAGTTTTTCTTCTTCGTGCTGCTCTGCGACATACCACTGTAAGAAGTTAAACGTTGAGTAGTCTTGGGTGGTGAACGCTGCATGGGCTAACTTGTTGATCTTCTCTGTGATCAACTGCTCATGCTCGTACGTCTCACGGAATACATCACCCAGAGAGGCAAACTCATGCTTAGGGGCTTCAATCGCACCTAAAATCGGCAGTGAACCGGTTTCGCTCACATACGTAAACAGGCGCTGCATGTGCTGCATTTCTTCTGCGGCGTGAACACGCAAAAATTCTGCCGCCCCTTCAAACCCTTTGTCTTCACACCACGCACTCATTTGCAGGTACAAGTTAGAAGAAAAGAATTCCAAGTTGATTTGCTCGTTGAGTTTCTCAACCATTGCTTGCGCTAACATCGTACTACTCCTATTTATTCTAGTGTATACCAATCTCAACGACAGGGATGAAATCGGCGATCCCCATTGTTACCCTGCACTTATGAGAATGCAACTCAACAGCCGCCTCAACCGCCTACGCACTTGGCATTTTGCGTGAACAGCGAGGAGAGTAGAAAAAAGGGAAGAAATTCAATTTGTTTTCTTCACTGCAGCACACCATTACCCGCCATCAAGATGCGATCGCGGTAATATTTTTTCTGGCCCTTCAGTGCTAGCATAAAATAAAACCCGCACGGTGAAGGAGTGCATTATCATGGCTTACAAACATATTTTGGTCGCCATCGACCTCTCTCAAGATAGCCAGCTCATTGTCAGCAAAGCGGCGGCACTCGCCAAGGCCTTGGATGCCAAATTGTCGTTGATCCACATTGATGTCAATTACGCCGAGCTGTACACCGGCCTGATCGACATTAACTTGTCGGAAGCCCAACACCGCATGGCCGACGATGCACAGAAGCAGCTTCATGTACTGGCGGAATACGCCCAGTATCCGGTGTCCCACACCTTGGTCGGTAGTGGCGATCTCAGTGATGAAATCTGCCATGCGATTGATGACTTGGACATCGAGTTGGTGGTGTGTGGTCATCACCAAGATTTCTGGAGCAAAATCCTCAGCTCTGCCCGTCAGCTCATTAACCGCTCTCCGGTCGACATGCTGATGGTGCCTTTGAAGTAAATAGCGCCACTGAAGTAAATGGTTCCACTGAAGTAAGATGTCCATCGCCAAGGCCTCGGCCTTGGCGGTATCTCCTCCCCGCTCGTTGCACCACATACTTCATCACGTCCCCCATTTGCCCTTCATGCATCGTCATCCATTACGTCGTGCCACCAGCATGCGATCACGTTACGTCCTCGAGAGCTATCACGCTCCTGACGATTCCACGTAGGGACACCCTGCAAATTCCGTTACACTCTCGGTCTCTTTTTCAATCTCGGTTAACACGATGGGATATCTTTCTGCTGTCACCCTGCTTTGGGCGTTTTCCTTTAGCCTGATCGGGGTCTATCTTGCCGGCCAAGTCGATGCGTGGTTCTCGGTACTGACCCGCGTTACGCTCGCGGCCTTGGTTTTTCTGCCGTTTCTGCGTCGCCAACACCTGCATTGGCGGTTGTCGCTCAAATTGATGGTGGTGGGCGCGTTCCAACTCGGGATCATGTACTGCTTCTATTATCAGTCCTTCCTGTATTTAAGCGTGCCGGAAGTGTTGCTGTTCACCATTTTCACCCCGATTTACGTCACCTTGATTTACGATTTGCTGCACCGCCAATTCTCGGCGTGGTATTTGGCCACGGCGGCCATCGCGGTACTGGGCGCGGCGGTGATCAAGTTTGAAGGGATCGACGAAAATTTCATTCTGGGCTTTTTCATCGTGCAAGGGGCAAACCTGTGCTTTGCCATCGGGCAGGTCGGCTATAAGCGCATCATGGAGTTAGAAAACGTAGATCTGCCACAACACACGGTGTTTGGCCTGTTCTATTTAGGCGCGATGTGTGTCGCCCTGCCGATGTTCTTGTTGTTTGGCAATACCGAGCAACTGCCGACCACCAGCACGCAATGGGGCATTTTGATCTACTTAGGCACCATTGCTTCAGGCGTGGGTTATTACCTGTGGAACAAAGGCGCGACACTGGTGAATGCGGGTGCACTGGCGATCATGAACAACGCCTTGGTGCCGGCGGGACTGATTGTGAATATCGTGATTTGGAACCGGGATGTCGATTACCCGCGCCTGATCGTTGGCGGGTTGATCATTTTGTTCTCCTTGTGGTTTAACGAACACTGGGTAAAACGTAAGGTTGAACAAGTCAGAGCCCACTGATACCGCTCATTGGTACGGCTAAACCGCACGCAATAAAAAAGGCGAGATCAACGATCTCGCCTCTTGTTTTACTTCTGTAAGCTGAGTATCTCCCGGAACATCAGGTCGCCGCAGAATCCCCACAGGATCTTAGGGTTATCGATCCGCTCTCATCGCTTTTCCTAGTCCCTAGCTACTCGCTACTCGCTACTCGCTACTCGCTACTAAAATCTAAATAAACGAGAACGCATCCGCAAACATACGTTCACGATCCGCGCCTTTCTCGGCAGAGAATTGTTCACGCGCCGCGCCAGCCATTTCGAAACGACCACAGATGTAAATGTCGTACGCAGACAAGCTGATAAAATCGCTGTTCACCGCATCCAGCACGTTACCCACTTTGCCCTGCCAATCGGCGGACGCACTTTCTACCACCGGCACATAGGTCAGGTTTTTGTGCGCCGCAGCCAAGGCTTGCAGTTCATCATTGGCGTACAACTGACACAGATCACGGCCACCCCAGTAGACGAAGATCGGCTGAGACACGCCACGGCCTAGGCAGTTGTCCAAAATACTGCGTACATACGAGAAGCCGGTGCCCCCCGCAATCAACAACAACGGCTTGTCGCTGTCATCACGGACCCATGCGTCACCGTGCGGCGCTTCCACCTCGACCGTGTCGCCACTGGCCAATGCCGCTTTCATCGTCTCGACCACTTCCATCGCATACGGGTTATGTTCCGCCGCACCAATGTGCAGCTCTAACTCGCCGCCACGGCACGGACTGCTGGCGATGGAGAACGGACGTTTGTCTTTCTCGCCCATCACCGCTAACAAATATTGGCCGGCTTTGAAATCCACCGGCTGGGTCGGCGTCAGCAAAATACGGAAGGTATTGCACGCCAAGGGGGTCACTGACTTTACTTCACATTTAATCGACATTTCTTTCCTCTACGCTAGCGCGAGCACCAAGTCGCTGTCCGCCACCGCCTGACAGGCGAAGATCCAGCCCTCTTCTTGCTCTTTCTCTGTGAGCATGGGGTCAAGCTGATAATGGATCTCCCCCGACAGTTTGCGGCACAGGCACATGGCACAGACCCCAACCTGACAGCGGTTCGGAAAAGCGATACCTGCGTTGAGCGCAGCCTCTAACACCGTGTGTTCACCGTCGGTGGTGAACGTCACGTCGCGAGGCAACAGGCGCACTTGATACCGTTCTTGATTCATGGTTATTCTCATTGTTGATCACATGACCAACCGTCATGATGCTATTCGTTATTACAGTTTGAGGCCTAAGGCGGGCCACAACGCGTCTACGCGGGCCACCACCGCCGGATCTTTGCTGATGGGCGTACCCCATTCGCGCGGTTTATCGCATGGGTTGCCGTGCGCGGTGCCGCCGGTTTCACTCGGCCACTTATTGGTCGCATCCCACCCCATGCGTGATCCGCCCTGCGCATCACGCACAATCAGGCTGTCACGACCGGGATCCATGCGCGTGGTCACGGCCCAAATCACGTCGTTCCAGTCACGGCCATTCACATCGTCCGCATCGCACAGGATCACCATGCCCAATGCGGCGGTGTCACCGGCTGCCACCCACATCCGGGTCAGCACATCCGGTCCTAACCCGGCTTCCGTTTTATTGAGCGTGGCAATGGCCAGCTTGCCTTCACCGTCCGGCAGATGCAGATCGACAATTTCCGGACACGCTTCACGCACCGCAGCCATTAATGCCTCAGGCGCGATCGTGGCGGTCGGCATCACATGACCGCCCAAGGCGATTTCTGCGTCCCATTTACGGGTCGCATCCAGCCCCATTTTCGACCCTAACCCCACCACTGGCGAAGCAAAGTCGAGGGAATCTATCGGCGTGCTGTCGATGATCAACGTGTCGCGCGCCGGTGCCATATGGCTGGTCATCGCCTGCACCACACTGCCCCAGTCGCGGGCATTGACATCGTCATCACACACCAGCACAAACTTGGTGTACATGAACTGGCGCAAGAACGACCACACCCCCATCATCACGCGCTTGGCATGACCCGGGTATTGTTTCTTCATGGTCACCACCGCCATGCGGTAAGAACACCCTTCCGGCGGCAGATAGAAATCGGTGATCTCCGGAAATTGCTTTTGCAAAATCGGGACGAACACCTCGTTCAGCGCGACACCTAACACCGCCGGTTCATCCGGCGGACGACCGGTATAGGTGCTGTGATAAATCGGGTTGTTGCGCATGGTGACATGGGTAATGGTGAACACGTGGTGACGTTCCACCTCATTGTAATACCCGGTATGATCACCGTACGGGCCTTCATCGGCAAACTCATTGGGATCAATGTAGCCTTCCAGCACGATTTCCGCACTGGCTGGCACGTCCAAATCATTGCTCAGGCTTTTGACCACTTCGGTCTTGCGGCCACGCAGCAAACCGGCAAAGGCATATTCAGACAGCGTATCCGGCACGGGGGTCACCGCCCCCAAAATAGTGGCCGGATCGGCGCCAAAGGCGACCGTAACAGGGAACGGCTTACCCGGATGGGTTTCCATCCAATCACGCAGATCGAGCGCACCACCTCGGTGAGCCAGCCAACGCATGATGATCTTGTTCTTGCCGATTTTCTGCTGACGGTAGATCCCCAAGTTCTGGCGCTTTTTGTGCGGCCCTTGGGTGATGGTCAGCCCCCAGGTCAGTAGCGGCGCGACATCCCCCGGCCAACAACTCATCACCGGGATCTTGTCCAAGTCCACCTCGTCACCTTGCCACACGATATCTTGGCAAGGGGCCTGACGCAGGCGTTTCACTGGCATGTTCAACACTTGTTTAAACAGCGGCAGCTTATCGATCGCATCGCGGAAGCCCCGTGGCGGTTCCGGCTCTTTCAAGTAAGCCAGTAGCTTGCCGACCTCGCGCAGATCACGGACATCCTCGCGCCCCATACCCATGGCGACGCGCTCTGGAGTGCCAAACAGGTTGGCCAGTACAGGAATGTCATACCCCACTGGATTTTCGAATAACAACGCCGGGCCACCTGCGCGCAAGGTGCGATCGCAGATCTCGGTGATTTCCTGATCCGGATCGACCGGCTGCGTGATGCGCAGCAACTGTCCCTGTTGTTCCAGGTAATCAATAAACTCTCGTAGATCCTTGAATTTCATTGTTTGCCGTGACCTATCCTACATACGCTGACACGCAGGTGCCGTGGGCACCTGCGTAAAAAAAATCATTCTCGGGTTATTATAACGACTTGTTAACGTCTGAATAGCGGAAAATCGTGTCGGATCGCCGCCCTAAAGCCGGCGTGCGATCGCGGTTTTGATGTTTCTCTGTAGCACTTGATTACGACTGCCCGTCACCAGTTGCTCTAACCAGCTCAGGTATCCCTGACTCAGCAATTCTGCAGCCACCAACTGACCATCGGCGACATCGGCCAGACGGCCACTGAGGAAATCTTGCGTGCTGACAGGCAGCGGCTGCAGCGCAATCAATGCGCGGTAAGCCGAGGTTTTCAAAGAGGGATTGATGGTCGCCGCCATCAATTGTGCCGTGGCCATGGGCTCCGGTGCCAACTGCGCTAAGCGGTTGAGTTCGGTCAAACTGTACTGATCGCTGCGGCGACGCCACAACAAATGGTACACCGCCTCATCGCCCGAGGCCGCGGCTAACGCGGCAATCACCGCATTATCCGGCAACCACAACAGGGCTTTATCGGTCGCGAATTGAGCCGCAAGCTGCGCGATGGCGGTAGCCGATAAACTCGGTAACTGCGCCAACAAAATATCACGTTGCACCGTTTGTGAGGCTAGATCGCCCGTTAACCATTGTGACAGTATCAACTCGCCCCGTTCGGCCTGCGCATGCATGGCTTGAGCTTTGAGCATCTGCGCCCAACGGGTGACCTGCGCACGGGCTTTGGTCGCATAATGGAACGCCGTTTGCGTCACGGTATAGCCATCTCCCTGCTCCACCACGGTAAACGCCGGTTTGCGCAGTGCCTGTGACTGCAGCCAGTTGGCTTTGTATTGATCCAATACGGCATGAGCCGCGGCATGATCCACCAGCAATGACCGAACCGCCTCTTGCTTTAGCGGCGGTATAAGAGAAAGGTTAAACTCCAATTCGCGAAAGTCATTGTTGTTATAGAGGGTCGCCAGCGCGGTCGCGCGGGATTGGCTGTGCGGAGACGTCAGCACCTCGGTCACGGCCTGCGCGGCGATGTGCACGGCGGGAGCGTTGCTCGTCGGTACGCCAGAAGCGATAATACCGGCCGCACTGGCCACGGCCATGTGTGTGGCTAACCATCCTATTAGCATGCACTGTCCTAGTCGCATGTCACCTCCTTGGTGAACAGGAAATTGAGTGAACTGATCCATCCTGGTATCAGGTGCCCTGTGGATTCGCATTCAAAATTGAACAGCGCACAATAGGAGTATGCCCGAATTTAAGCAATAAAAAACGCCACACGAGGTGGCGTTTAGGAAACTGTGAGTCAGACAGTAAAAATATTATTTTTGACGGCGCATCGCGTCAAAGAACTCATCATTGGTCTTGGTCATCGACAGTTTGTCGATCAAGAATTCCATGCTGTCTGTTTCGCCCATTGGGTGAACGATTTTACGCAGGATCCACATCTTCTGTAGCTCATCCGCTTTCGCCAATAGCTCTTCACGACGGGTACCCGAACGGTTGAAATCAATCGCAGGGAAAACACGCTTCTCAGCAATCTTGCGAGACAGGTGCAGTTCCATGTTACCTGTACCTTTAAATTCTTCGTAGATCACTTCATCCATCTTCGAACCGGTATCAACCAGTGCGGTTGCGATGATAGTCAGGCTGCCGCCCTCTTCAACGTTACGTGCTGCACCGAAGAAACGCTTTGGACGGTGTAGGGCGTTAGCGTCGACACCACCGGTCAATACTTTACCTGATGATGGGATCACGGTGTTGTACGCACGCGCTAGACGAGTGATGGAATCCAGTAGGATAACCACGTCTTTCTTGTGCTCAACCAAACGCTTGGCTTTCTCAATCACCATTTCAGCCACCTGTACGTGACGAGACGCTGGCTCATCGAACGTAGAGGCAATCACTTCGCCTTTTACCAGACGCTGCATTTCGGTCACTTCTTCTGGACGTTCGTCGATAAGAAGTACCATCAACTCACACTCAGGGTGGTTGTAAGCAATGCTCTGTGCAATGTTCTGCAGCAGCATGGTTTTACCCGCTTTTGGCGGTGCCACGATCAGACCACGTTGACCTTTACCGATTGGCGAAGCCAAATCCAGAACACGGGCGGTGATGTCTTCGGTTGAACCGTTACCACGCTCCATACGCATACGCTCGTTCGCGTGCAATGGGGTCAGGTTTTCAAACAGGATCTTGTTACGTGCGTTATCCGGCTTATCGTAGTTAACTTCGTTAACCTTCAACAGAGCAAAGTAGCGCTCGCCATCTTTCGGCGGACGAATTTTACCTGAAATGGTGTCACCAGTGCGAAGGTTGAAGCGGCGGATTTGGCTTGGAGAGACGTAGATATCGTCAGGGCCGGCAAGGTAAGAACTGTCTGCTGAGCGGAGGAAGCCGAAGCCATCTTGAAGAATTTCTAGAACACCATCGCCAAAAATGTCCTCACCACTTTTCGCATGCTGTTTGAGAATGGCAAAGATGATGTCTTGTTTTCTCAAACGGGCTAGGTTCTCAAGCCCTAAGCTTTCGCCAAGCGCAACCAACTGTGGAATAGGTTGGCTCTTCAATTCAGTAAGATTCATAGTGGTGGGTTTCTTGTCAGTCAAAATCGGGGTTCTATATTAATTGAGAGAAGGTAGACCAATGGGGCAGGTCAAGGAATGAACGAATGTGCAGTTTACGTGCAATAAGTTAGCACTAAAGATCTCTTCCGTCTAGCATAGACGGTTGTCAAACCATGCACAACTGAGAAATTGCGCATGGCTTGAATTTGAATCGCTTACAGGTTCGCGTCAAGGAACTCTTTCAGCTGACTCTTAGACAGTGCACCCACTTTGGTGGCTGCTACACTGCCGTCTTTGAACAACAATAGCGTTGGGATACCACGAATACCGAACTTTGGTGGTGTGGCTGCATTCTGATCGATATTAAGTTTACCGATAGTCAGCTTACCTTCGTACTCGTCGGCAATTTCATCAAGAATTGGGGCGATCATTTTACAAGGACCACACCACTCTGCCCAAAAATCGACTAGCACAGGGCCTGCAGCAGTAATTACATCGCTGTCGAAACTTGCGTCTGTCAGCTGCACAATCTTGTCGCTCATCTTCCACTCCAATGGTTGATTTTCTTAGCTGATTTGATTTTAACCAGCAAATCGTTGCTCTATTTGAATGGAATCCGTTTCGTATTGCAACCCTAAGCTGATATTCTATACGAATGAAGACGACTCATATCACAGAGCAAAAATTTGCCGACCTGGGGTTAGATCCTCGGGTTTTACAAGGATTGGAAGCCAAAGGTTTCCATAATTGTACGCCGATCCAGGCGCTGGCATTGCCGGTAGTGCTCTCCGGCCATGACATTGCGGGTCAGGCTCAAACAGGCACAGGGAAAACCCTGGCTTTCCTGACCGCGACTTTTAACCACCTGCTGCTAACGCCAGCAAAAGAGGATCGTAAACAGAACCATCCTCGTGCCATTATTATGGCACCGACGCGTGAACTGGCCATCCAGATTTATAACGATGCCCAGCCATTGCTTGAAAGCACTGGCCTGACCGCAGGCCTTGCCTACGGCGGTGAAGCGTATGAGAAGCAACAAAAAATACTGGAAGATGGCGTTGATATTCTGATCGGCACCTGTGGCCGTATTATCGACTTCTATAAGCAGCGTGTGATCGACTTGCGTTCGATTCAAGCCGTGGTATTGGATGAAGCCGATCGTATGTTCGATTTGGGCTTTATCAAAGATATCCGTTTCTTGTTCCGTCGTATGCCGGTACCGGCTGAACGTCTGAACATGCTGTTCTCTGCGACCTTGTCTTACCGTGTGAAAGAACTGGCTTTTGAGCACATGAACAGCCCGGAAAGTGTCGTGGTTGAGCCTGAGCAAAAAACCGGTCACCGTATTCAAGAAGAGCTCTTCTACCCGTCTAACCAAGACAAGATGCGCCTGCTACAGACGCTGATTGAAGAAGAATGGCCGGATCGCGCCATCGTATTCGCCAACACTAAGCACCGCTGTGAAGATATCTGGGCACACCTTGCCGCGGATAAACACCGCGTGGGTCTGCTAACCGGTGATGTGCCACAGAAGAAGCGTACGCGCATTCTGGAGCAATTCACTCAAGGTGAAGTCGACATCCTTGTGGCAACCGACGTAGCCGCGCGTGGCCTGCACATTCCGCAGGTAACACACGTGTTCAACTACGACTTGCCTGATGATGCCGAAGACTACGTACACCGTATCGGCCGTACCGGTCGTGCTGGCGCAAGTGGCCACTCCATCAGCTTTGCCTGTGAAGAATACGCCATTAACTTGCCGGCGATTGAAACGTACATCGAGCACGCGATCCCATTGTCGAAATACAATGCTGACGCCCTGCTTGACGATTTGCCAGAGCCACTGTTCGTGCCGCGCGCCCCTCGTCAGGGTGGCAACCGCCGCAACAACAATAATGGTGGTTCATCGCGTCAAGGACAGCCGCGCCAACGTAATCGCCGCCGTCCGCCGCAAAATAAAGCTTAATTACAGATAGATATGCCCATGGAAAGAAACGTATCCCCTTTGTATGCCGCCATTGACCTTGGCTCGAACAGCTTCCACATGTGGATTGTGCGAGAGTTTGCCGGCAACGTGCAGACACTGGCCAAGATCAAACGTAAAGTCCGCTTAGCCGCAGGGTTAAATACCCACAACGTGCTGAGCGATGAAGCCATGCAACGGGGCTGGGACTGCCTCAGCTTGTTTGCCGAACGTCTGCAAGACATTCCGGCAGACAACATTCGTATTGTCGGCACCGCCGCCTTACGCACTGCAGTCAACGCTGATACCTTTCTTGCCAAAGCAGAAGCGATCCTCGGTTACCCGGTCGATATCATTCCGGGCGAAGAAGAAGCGCGCATTATCTATCAAGGGGTAGCCCATACCTCTGGCGGCAGCAGCAAACGCCTGGTGGTCGATATTGGCGGTGCCAGTACCGAAGTGGTGATTGGCGAAGGCTTTGATGCCAGCGCCCTGACCAGCTTAAAGATCGGCTGTGTCACCTGGTTAGAGCGTTACTTTAAAGATCGCGCCCTGACCGCGGCCAACTTTGACGCCGCCATTCAGGCAGCCAAAGCCGATATTGCCCCGATTGTGGCGCACTATCAGGCGCTGGGTTGGAATACCTGTGTCGGTGCCAGTGGTACCGTGCAAGCCCTGCAGGAAATCATGCTGGCACAAGGGATGGATGAAATCATCACCTTGGCAAAACTCAAGCGTTTGCAACGCCAGGCGATGCAATACGAGCGATTAGAAGATTTGGATATCGAAGGACTGACGCTTGAGCGTGCTCTGGTCTTCCCAAGCGGTCTGTCTATTTTGATCGCCATTTTTGAATCGCTGAATATTGCCACCATGACACTGGCTGGCGGCGCCCTGCGTGAAGGCATGGTGTACGAAATGATGCGCCAAATGCGTCATCATGACGTGCAAACCCGTACGCTGCACAGCTTACAATCGCGCTTTCAGCTCGATAAAGCGCATGCGGACTACGTCGCTGACACGGCCAATGCCTTATTAGCCGCCACCACATCGACTTGGCAACCGGAGCCGCACGCGGCTAACCTGTTGCAAGCCTGTGCGGCGCTGCATGAAATTGGCACCATGATTGAATTTAAGCAAAGCGGGGATCATGCCGCGTACTTGATCAATCACAGTGACTTGCCGGGCTTTACCCGCGCACAAAAATTCCTGATCGCCGAGTTACTGCGTCGCTTCCGTGAGCAGCTCAGCAACTTGCCGACTCAGCATGCCTTGCCGACCGACAGTGCCACTCGCCTGCTACGCCTTTTCCGCTTAGCCGTGCTGTTGTGCCACCGTCGTGACAAGACTCAGCAACCACCGTTTAGCCTGCACGTAGAACACAATGAGCTAGTGCTCACGCTACCAGCCGCTTGGCTCGCCGCGCACCCACTGACCCATGCAGAGCTACAACAAGAAGCCGAACGTCAAACCGACATGGGCTGGCCGCTGACACTTATCGCTAGCGAGTAACACATCCCCTCTATGATCCGATGGGATACCCCAAACAAAAAAAGCACCCAGTGGGTGCTTTTTTATTATCGGTCCGTTCCACGTTCTCATTGGCAGAACAAACGCCGGAATTTGGCTAGAACGCTGTCCTACCCCTCACTCTGTTAATGCCTGATTCGGCGCAGAAATTTCGCCTCAGCATAAAGAGGACACGCGCAGTTGATAACCATCAATGAGCATGTCCGATGCTGGGCTGGGGTGAAAGAGCCAGCCCAATCAGTGCATTAACCCGTGATACCGCTGTGGCGAAGCAACGCATCAATCTGCGGCTCACGACCACGGAAACGCTTGAACAACGCCATCGGCTCTTCACTGCCGCCACGCTCTAGGATGCAATCCAAGAAATCTGCACCGGTCTGTGGGTTGAAAATACCGTCTTCTTCAAAACGTGAGAACGCATCTGACGATAGCACTTCGGCCCACAAGTAGCTGTAGTAACCCGCGCTGTAACCACCCGCAAAAATGTGGCTGAAGCTGTGTGGGAAACGGCCCCATTCTGGGCTTTGTACCACAGAGACACGTGACTTGATGTCAGCCAGTGTGTCGAGCACTTTGGCGCCGACTTCAGGATCGTACTCGGTGTACAAGGTGAAATCGAACAAACCAAACTCTAACTGACGCAAAATGCCCATCGCAGACTGGAAGTTTTTCGCCGCCAGCATCTTATCGAGCATTTCTTTTGGCAGTGGCTCGCCGGTTTCAAAGTGACCGGAGATAAAGGCCAAGGCCTCTTCTTCCCAACACCAGTTCTCAAGGAACTGACTTGGCAACTCCACCGCATCCCATGGCACACCGTTGATGCCCGAGACCGCCGGCACATCCACTTGGGTTAGCATGTGGTGAATACCGTGACCGGTTTCGTGGAACAAGGTCACCACTTCATCGTGGGTAAACAGTGCAGGCTTGTCGCCCACCGGCTTGTTGAAGTTACAGGTCAGGTACGCCACCGGCGCTTGCAGGGTGCCGTCTTCACGAGTACGACGCACCAAGCACTCATCCATCCAGGCACCGCCACGCTTGTGTTCACGGGCATACAGATCCAGATAGAAGCTGCCGCGTAGCTCACCGTGCGCATCAAAGATGTCATAGAAGGTCACGGACTCGTGCCACACATCGACGCCATCACGTGGTTTCACGTCCATGCCAAACACACGTTTAAGCACTTCAAACAAACCGGCCACGACTTTTTTCTCTGGGAAATACGGACGCAGCTGCTCATCGGAAATGCTGTAACGGTGTTGCTTAAGTTTCTCACTGTAGAACGCCAGATCCCACGGCGACAGATCGGTGGCACCAAACTCGCTTTGGGCGTACTCACGCAGCTCGGCGATTTCACGATCACCTTGTGGCTTGGCACGGCTCGCCAAGTCATTCAAGAAGCCCAAAACTTGTGCTGGGGTTTCCGCCATTTTGGTGGCCAACGACTTCTCACTGTAGCTGTTAAAGCCCAGCAGACGTGCAATTTCGTGGTTCAGTTTCAGCTTCTCAGCAATGATGTCGCTGTTGTCCCACTTACCGGCATTCGGACCGCGATCAGAGGCGCGAGTCACGAACGCTTCGTACATTTCCTGACGCAAAGCGCCATTTTCACAGTACGTCATTACCGGCAGGTACGACGGAATATCTAACGTGAACAAGTAGCCGTCTTGCTCTTTATCTTCCGCATTGGCTTTGGCGGCCAGCAACGCCGATTCAGGCAAACCTGCTAACTCAGCCTCGTCCGTCACCAACTTGCTCCAGCCCATGGTCGCATCCAGCACGTTATTGCTGAACGTCGACGACAGCTCAGACAAACGCTTGCTGATCTCACCGTAGCGGTGCTGCTCTTTGGCTGGCAAGCCGATCCCGGACAGTTCAAAATCTTTCAGCGCATCGGTCACCGACTTTTTCTGTGCCAGTGTCAGGCTCGCGAAGCTGGCATCAGCTTTGATCGCTTTATACGCGTCATACAGCCCTTTGTGCTGACCGACCCAGGTGCTGTAATCCGACAGGATTGGCAAACAGCTTTCATACGCGTCGCGCAGCTCATTGCTGTTTTTCACCCCGTTCAAGTGGCCGATCGGCGACCAGATACGGTTTAGGCGATCATCGGTTTCTGCCAATGGCACACAAATCGACGTCCAGCTTGGCGCCTCGCCACTGGCCAGTACGGCTTCAACGGCGGCACGGCAATCGGCAATGGCTTGCTCAACGGCCGGTTTCACGTGTTCCGGTTGGATCTGTGAAAACGGGGGTAAACCTGTCATCGTAAGTAATGGGTTAGACATGCGCGATTCCTTTATTCTGTTATCCCTTAATACATGCGTCTTCAACGGCGAAAAATCAATCCTTTACTCGCCCTAAAGCGCAAAAACATCTTACCATTTTAACCTAACATTAACATCTGGCGCAGTAGATGTCGTCACCGCCCCTAGCTATTCCCCGCCAATTCGCCATAATACGGGGCTTATTCATTACTTCTTTCTGTCGAGATCCCAGCCATGCTGAGCTACCGCCATAGTTTTCACGCCGGCAACCATGCCGATGTGGTCAAGCACATTGTCCAGAGCCTGATCCTTGATGCCCTCAAGCAAAAGGATAAACCCTTTGTTTACCACGATACTCACTCCGGGGTCGGCCGCTACGATTTGCAAGACGAACGCAGCGAGAAAACCGGTGAGTTCAAACAAGGTATTGCCCGTATTTGGGGCCGCGATGACATTCCGGCAGATCTCAAAAGCTACCTTGACGCCATCACGGTACTGAACGACAGCGACGAGCTGCGTTACTACCCGGGCTCACCGAAAGTCGCCCGCGCACAGATCCGTGAGCAAGACCGCATGGTACTCACGGAATTGCACCCAAGTGATTTCCCGTTGTTGCTGCAAGAATTTCGTGGCGATCGCCAAGTAAAAATCTACAAAGAAGATGCCTTTGCGCGTCTGAAAGCTAGCCTGCCACCGAAAGAGCGCCGTGGCGTGGTGTTGATTGACCCGCCGTATGAACTCAAACATGAGTACATGGACGTGGTAAAAGCCATCAATGAAAGCTACAAGCGTTGGGCGACTGGCACGTACGCGATTTGGTACCCAGTGGTATACCGCGAGACCATCGACAAGATGCTAAAAGGCCTGAAAGATTTGGGCATTCGCAAGATTTTGCAAATCGAATTGGGTGTTGAGCCAGACACGGAAGAGCGTGGTATGACCGCCTCGGGCATGATTGTGATCAACCCACCGTGGACACTGGAAAGCCAGATGCAGACCATTCTGCCTTGGCTGCAGCAAGCCATTGCACCGACGCACGGCCATCACAAAGTGGAATGGATCGTCCCGGAGTAATACGGGAGACACACCAGAGCCAATCGCTCAAAAGCATGATAACGGCGGGGATTTCCTCGCCTTTTTTATATTCGTATTTTCTCGATCAGCCCCACTCGTAACTCACCCCGTTCTTGATTACACTACTAGACCCAAGCTACCTCAAGATGCTGTGCTCACGATGAATCCAGCATCTTGAGGTTACTTAGGTACAACAGCCAAATTAATAACAATTATTGGAGTAAAGTCATGGCGAAGCATTTTGATTACATCTGTATCGGTGGTGGCAGCGGCGGGATTGCCTCAGCTAACCGTGCGGCTATGTATGGTGCAAAAGTGGCATTGGTGGAAGCCAAAGCCCTTGGCGGTACCTGTGTCAACGTCGGTTGTGTGCCGAAGAAAGTGATGTGGCACGGCGCGCAAATCGCAGAAGCGATGCACCTGTATGCCAAAGACTACGGCTTTGATGTCGATGTAAAAGGCTTTGATTGGAGCAAGTTGGTGGAAAGCCGTGAAGCCTACATCAGCCGCATCCACACCGCGTACGACAACGTACTGGGCAACAACAAAATTGAAGTGATCAACGGCTTTGCGACCTTCGTGGATGCGAAAACCATTGAAGTAAACGGCGAGCACTACACCGCGGATCACATCCTGATCGCCGTCGGCGGTGAGCCAACGATCCCGAACGTACCGGGTGCTGAGCACGGTATCGACTCGAACGGTTTCTTTGAACTGACCGCGCAGCCAAAACGCACCGCCGTTGTGGGTGCCGGTTACATCGCGGTAGAAATCGCAGGCGTACTGAGCGCACTGGGTACTGACACCCACCTGTTCGTGCGTAAAGAATCCCCACTGCGTAGCTTTGATCCGATGATCATCGATACCTTGGTGGAAGTGATGAATGCAGAAGGCCCAACACTGCACACCCACTCTGTCCCTAAAGAAGTGGTAAAAGAAGCTGACGGCTCTATCACTCTGCACTTTGAAAACGGCGAGAGCCACAACACTGACGTGTTGATCTGGGCGATCGGTCGTCACCCAAGCACGCACAAAATCAACCTTGCCGCGACCGGTGTTGAAACCAACGCGCGTGGCTACATCAAGGTCGATGAATACCAGCAGACCAACGTTGAAGGCATCTACTGTGTCGGCGACATCATGGAAGGCGGTATTGAGTTAACGCCAGTCGCCGTTAAAGCGGGTCGTCAGTTGTCTGAGCGTCTGTTCAACGGCAAAACCACCGCGAAGATGGACTACAACCTCGTCCCTACCGTGGTATTCAGCCACCCACCGATCGGCACCATCGGCCTGACTGAGCAAGATGCCATTGCCCAGTACGGCGAAGAGAACGTGAAAGTGTACCAATCGGGCTTTACCGCGATGTACACCGCGGTAACTGCGCACCGTCAGCCATGCAAAATGAAGCTGGTCTGTGCGGGTGACGACGAGAAAGTCGTAGGCTTACACGGCATCGGCTACACCGTCGATGAAATGATCCAAGGTTTTGGTGTCGCTATGAAGATGGGCGCAACCAAAGCAGACTTCGATTCCGTTGTCGCTATCCATCCAACGGGCTCAGAAGAGTTCGTGACAATGCGTTGATCGCAGCCTAGATAAGTGAATGCACTGAGCATTCAAGTATCAAATACACAAAAGGGAAGCAATGGCTTCCCTTTTTTCGTTCGATATAAAATAGACAAAAGACTCTCATGAATTCAACAAGTCAATACATTAGTAAAGGTTATCTATTTTTTTCATCCTCTCTGGAGTGCTATTCTTGAATACAGCATCAGACCCCATCCAGAAACTATCATTTGGAAGATCATCTAACAATGACATATCAACAACTTTAATATCGTTTCCGTAAAGGCTAATGGATTTTAGTGAAGAAGGTAAATATAAGGTTTCTATTCGCTCAATATTATTCATATCCAATGATAACTTTTCTAATTTATTTAATTTATCAACATTTTCAATGTAACTAATTTCACCTTGTTCAATAGTTAGTTCAATCAAATTTTTCAAATTTCCCAACCCACTCATTTTCTTAATAGGATTTCGTGAAAAATACAAACGCTCAAGATTAACAAGGTTATCTAGACCAGAAATTTCATCAATTCGTGTTCGCTCTATTATAAGATCTTTGAGTTTTGTTAGTTTAGACAAGTTAGGTATTTTATAATTAACCTGTCCAGAAAATTCGAACAACTCTAAAGAAGGAGGAACATTGATGTTTCCGACATAAACCTTATCACCAAGTATTAATGATTTTAGCTTCCTGAGATTATATGGGTTAAATTCACCCACAGTCACCCCATCTGAAATATATAGATAATACAAACTAGTGAACTTTGATGGGTCTATATCCAAAACACCTCCCCCAGAAAAACTTAAATATTCTATCGGATTATTAACACTTAATCTCTCAATGTTTTTCACATCGGAATTCACTGCCAACACTTTTAACTTACTTTGCTTTTCAACATTTGACATAGATTTATAATCGCCAGATAGTGTCCCTATCAACTCGAGGTTACTATCTACAGGAAGTATTAAATTAGATATTACACCTCGTGATAAATATAATTCTTTCAGATTACTGTTATTAGCTAAGTCAATAATTACATCCTGCTCCGTCGTGACATCCAAACCTAAAAACTTCAAGCTATTTAATTTTGAAAAAAAACTTGCATGAAATGACTTGTTAATTGGTAAATTTAAATGTGTTATTTCATATGATTGGTTCAGAATCATATAATATCTGTACCTAGAAAAGTAATATTCTCCTTTTCCTGAAAGCTCCACTCTTGATGTAACTAATTTATGTTTTCTATTTACATTATAGAATGGCAATCTAGGTATAGAATTAGCATTTATTCCTTCAATAAAAATTTCTGGATTTTCAGTTAATCCTTGTGAACTAAAAAAACCCAAAACATGTTTAACATCATTGGATTTAAATATATCATCAGGTAAAGTTGAGTTAGCCCGTACCATTGAAGATGAAAAAATGAGATATATAATGGCTAACCAATAATTCCATCTACACCAGAGTGAGCTGTATTGATCTCGCAGATTTACTGCTACAACAGAGATGGTATCTTTCATTCCTTCAAGCCGCTTCCCAGTTTTCATTCTTTTCCATTTCATATTGTGCTATTTCTTTGTCTGATCGGAATCGTTTTGCTGATAAGATCGAATAAGTTCTTTCTTTTTATTGATTTCATCCTGCGCAGGCTTAAAGATTTTTGATAACCAAACCGCCAAACCAAACAGGGTGATGAATACCCCGATGATAATGATTATAATCAATGAGATACGACCTAAACTAAAATCAAGCGACTCACCGTTTAACCATGCATTTACCCTTGGACTCTTCGACATCGTATTGATGAAAGAAAGTAAAACAACGATAAATACAAATAATTTACTCCATAAACTCATAATTCAATTTCATCCTTTATTTTAACCATCAATACTCACCGCTTAAATTTCCCTTTATTGCTAAACTTTTTAGCTTTTTTAACAGGTCAAGTTTTGCATTTTCATAAACAGGGTTATAAGCCAAAGACATCCTACAACCATCCAATTGTTTAAGAGCATTAAGGTCAATACTCTCAATCATATTAAAGTGAAAAGTAATCAATTCGCATGATTTCAAACTTGATAGGCTATCAATGTTCCTTATTTTATTATCATCAAAACTTACATTTTTTAAATTAGGTAATTTAGTGATAACAGATACATCCTCTACATCTGTAAACTCAATTTTCATGTTCTCTATCGTTGACATTTCACCAAGAACACTTAAATTTTTAATAGGCGAGTTATGAATGTTTATTTCTTTTATTTTTTTCACTCGCTTTAAATTTGATATATCTTCAATCGAAGTATTACTAATGTTTAATTTTAAAAGAATGGAATCATCAGAAAAAGTTGGAATTTCATGATTTAACTTACCACTAAAGCTAAAATATTCAAGCGAGGAAGGTAAAGAAACTTTTTTCACATCCATATTAAACAACCGCAAGACCTTTAATTTTTTAAGGTTATGTATTTTTTCAATATCATTTTCATTATCATCACTATACGATAAAAACTTTAATCCACTCAAAGTTGAAACTTTCAACCCTTTGGGTTTTACTTTCCTAGAAAATAGTTTCAGTCTTTGAATTGATTTATTTCCATTTATTTCCATTTATTTCATTTAAATTAACAGCATCTCCATTTGCCATGAAATAAATCAGTTCATTTTGACTGGATAAATTGGTAAACTTACGAAACATTCCCATTATCGTAGATATTATTTCAACATTACTATCAAGTGGCAATGTTAAATTATTTATCCTACCAGAATTCAACTGTACCTCTTTCAGTTTATTGTTTTCTGATAAATCAATATCAACATACTCACCATCAACATTTAATGATAAGAACTCTAACTCCTTCAATGATTTAAATAAAACCTCACTTTTATTTGAAGAAATTCTTATTTTCAGATAGACAACTTCATCATATTTATTTACAACAGCAAAGTTTCCACGATTAAAATAACGATTCATTGGTCTTATCTTTTTACCATCAGTTAAACGCATTAAAGTGAAACGATCTAAATCGTGAATATCTTGCGTTAACTCTCTTGGCAGAATGTCGATGCCCTCACCTTCAATAAAAACACCAAGTTCATGATTACCTTCACCTTGCTCATTTAGGTACTTGAATACAGCTCTAACCTGTGAAGATTTTAAAGCCTGTTGATGCGCATATGATTTAGCATTGGCATCAACAATATAAAATATCGAAATGATTATTAATAGGTAATACCATTTTAAATCGCATGATAAAACACCACTTAAAGGTAATAACATCTTTCAACCCTTTTATTTATATAACATCAATAAAATGCGATTTATTCATTGATAATCTTTCCAATCGTCTTGATAAATGACAGTAACTCGACGATAAAAAACAGCTAACTAGATAAAGGCATGATTATAACGAGTAATAAACAGATATAAGCGCCTGAGCGCAACAGTAGGCCGACTAACTGGCATTCCTCCGGCACATTTCCCAGAAAATGGAGAGCCTTACTGTAACTGACAACCTCATCACCCCCTCTCTCTCGGCCTTTCTCATAAGGGAAACACGCTCAAAAGAGCGTCAATAGTGAATGATTAGTCTCAATCACGGGTATTCTTGCACTCATTTCGCATAAAAAAGCACATTCCGCGATTTACTATTCCACCCCTAGGGTTTTCCCTGTAATATCCGCCTTCCATTCCTCCTTTAGTAGTGAATGGTTATAAAACTTGTTGAATAGTCAATTTATTATGCTGCTACTGACTGGATGATCTATGCAAGAGCAAACCCTCGCTGTTAAGCGCCCTACACCTGCCAATTGGCTCATGTTCGTGCTCCCTTCTTTGTTGGGTGTGTTCTTGTTTATGGCGCCCATCAACTATCAAGACTCGTTAACCATTCCTATCGCGATACTGGCCAAATCGGTGCAGGCGTTGTTTGAAGGCTCGCTGACCACGATGGTCACGGTCATGATCAGCCTGACGGCGGCGGCGACCATTGTGACCAAGATCGTCAAGCCACAGGCTATTTTGAAGAGTCATTTTTTCAGTGGCCTACTGAACCCGTCACTGCCTTGGTTCATTGTCCAGCAGCTGGGCGCGTTGTTCGTGCTGTTGACGTATTTCGGCGTGGGCCCAGAGATGATCCGCGATGGCGCAACGGGCGGCTTGGTCTTAAATGACCTATTGCCAGTGCTGTTCTCGGTGTTCCTGTTCGCGGGTTTGCTACTGCCTTTGCTATTGAACTTCGGTCTGCTGGAGTTTGTTGGCGCACTGTTTACTCGCATTATGCGTCCGCTGTTTAACCTGCCTGGCCGCTCTGCGGTGAATTGTATCGCCTCTTGGTTGGGTGACGGCAGTGTGGGCGTGCTGATGACCAGCAAGCAGTATGAAAGCAAGATCTACACCGAGCGTGAAGCGGCGGTGATTGGTACCACGTTTACAGCCGTGTCGATCACCTTTAGCTTGGTGGTGATTGCACAGGTGAACTTGGAGCACATGTTTGCCCCCTTCTATCTGACGGTGTGTCTGGCGGGTTTGGCTGCTGCGGTGATCGTGCCGCGTTTACCGCCACTGTCTTGGAAAAAAGATCGCTTCATTGATGGCACGCTATTAGAAGAAGATCTTGAAGCGGTACCTGCTGGCCACACGGTGGTGAGCTTTGGTTTGGAACAAGCGTTGGCGAAAGCCAATGAAGTCACTAGCCTGCGTGCCGTGATGGTCGATGGCATCAAAAATGCCGCTGACATGATCTTCGGTGTGCTGCCGGTAGTCATGGCGATCGGTACTACCGCATTGATGATTGCAGAGAATACGCCGATCTTCAGCCTGATGGGTCTACCATTCATTCCGTACCTGGAATTGCTACAGATCCCGGATGCTGCTGCGGCGTCTGAAACCATTGTGGTGGGTTTTGCGGATATGTTCCTGCCGTCGATTCTGGCCTCGGGCATTGAGAGCGATTTAACCCGCTTTGTGATTGCAGCGATGTCAGTGACTCAGCTGATCTACATGTCGGAAATTGGTGCGCTTTTGATCGGCAGTAAAATCCCGGTAAAACCGTGGGAGCTGTTCATGATCTTCATCCTGCGTACTTTGGTGACACTGCCTGTGATTGCGCTGATGGGTCATCTCTTCTTCTGATAGAGACGATGATCCGTTCCCGCCTTGTCTATCAGCAAGGCAGTGACGATGAAAGAAAAGCCAGCGTAAAGACGCTGGCTTTTTTGTCTCTATTTCCGTCTCTGTCTCTTTCTTTTCCCCTCACCCTCACTACGTCTCTCACCCAAAAGCAACCGCACGCCCTGTCTACATCCGTCTCTACGCGCATCTTTACACGCCTTCTCTGCGTGCCATCTCTACGTGCCATAGCAATCGCCTATGATGCTCATGCCCATATTCCCACTTATCTCTTCTCTCTTTTCCCTCTTCCTTTTCCATCAAGTACAGACGAGACGACGCAGGCTGTGTCTTCGCTTGCTGGCGGCAAATAGCAGGCACAAAAAAACCGGCCGTAGCCGGTTTTTTTATCGTTCTGCATCGTGTGTTAGTCGATGTCTTCGTCTTCCTCTTCTTCGTGATCGCGCACGTAGAATTTCGAGAAGAACAGACCCACCTCAAACAGCAAACACATTGGCACCGCCAACAGGGTTTGCGAAATGATATCAGGCGGGGTCAACAGCATACCGACAACAAACGCGCCGACAATGATGTAAGGTCGCTTTTCTCGCAGGCTCTGTGGATCGGTTGCACCAGTCCAACATAGCAACAGAATGGCCACCGGAATTTCAAACGCAATACCGAATGCCATAAACAATGCGAGAACAAAATCGAGGTAACTCGCGATATCCGTGGCCACTTCGACCCCTTCCGGGGCAATACTGGTAAAGAAGCCAAAGACTAACGGGAAAACCACGAAATAAGCAAACGACACACCGGCATAGAACAATAGCGAGCTAGAGATCAGCAACGGCATGATCAGCTTGCGCTCATGCTTGTATAAACCCGGCGCGATAAAGCCCCAGACCTGATACAAAATCATGGGTACAGCCACAAAAACCGAGGTGACCAAGGTGAGCTTAATGGGTGTGAAGAATGGCGAAGCCACATCTGTCGCAATCATGGTCGCGCCTTCCGGTAGACGTTCTACCAAAGGTGCGGACAAGAAAGTATAGATGTCGTTGGCAAACCAAACCAGACCAAGAAAGACCACAATGACACTCAGTATCGCACGCAATAAACGGTTACGCAGCTCAATCAAATGGCTGAATAACGGTTGCGTATCTTCAACGGTAGACATAGTGATGTAATTTAATCCTGCTTGTGAGAGGTCGTCACCGAGGGCTGCTCATCTTTTTTTTCCGCATAAGGACGCTGTACTTCCGCCGCTGCTTTTCTCAGCTCGTCGACAGAATCCTTTAGCTCAGGCGAGAGATCTTTCATCCCCATTTGCTCAGCTTTTTTCAGGTTTTCCTGCAGCTCTTGGAGTTTTAGCTCCTGCGACAGTTCATCCTTCACTGAGTTCGCCATATTCCGAGCAGCTCCTACCCAACGCGATACCGAACGGATCGCGACGGGCAGGCGTTCCGGCCCCAGTACCACCAATCCCACCACGGAGATCAGTACTAATTCCCAGAACCCGATATCAAACACGCGTTAAACCTGCTCTTTGTCTTTTTGGCTCTTTTGAGCCTGCTCAGTTTGCTGCTGTTCAGTCAGTTTCTTCTGATCGAAGTCTGCGTCAGCTTCGGCGTCTTTCTTCGCGGCTGGCTCATCATCGCTGATCGCTTTTTTGAAGCCTTTAACCGCCGAACCCAAATCACCACCCATGCTGCGTAGTTTCTTGGTTCCGAATAGAAGCACAATGATCAGTGCAATGATTAGCAATTGCCAAATACTAATACCACCCATGCTTGTTTTACCTCAGCTTATTGTGGTTGATAACAAAACGTTTTTTGTGTCGGGTGTTCACTTTACCGCCTATTTACGGCAAGCTCGCCACCCAAGTAACCAAAACGTGATACCCGTTACAGCACAGCCGGCTGCATAAGTGTCCATATGATTACTTAAAAGTATGGCAGAACATACAACCAACGTTGCACCAATGCCAAAGTGGAACCGTGCCTGGCCCTGCTGGCGGCGATTCTCCATGAAATGATCATAGAGGGTATCAATCCGCTGATTCAGCGTATTGCCCTGACGCAAGCTGTCATAAAGTAATTCCGGCAATTCCGGCAGCTTTTCAGCCCAGAACGGTGCACGGCTTTTAACTCCATCGATCACGGCTTGCGGGCCGACCTGACGCGACATCCAGTCTTCCAAGAAAGGTTTGGCGGTGTCCCACAGATCAAGCTGCGGATACAACTGACGCCCAAGCCCTTCTACGTACAACAGGGTTTTCTGCAGTAACACCAGTTGCGGTTGCACTTCCATATTGAAGCGACGCGCGGTGTTAAACAGATTCAGCAATACATGCCCAAAAGAGATTTCTGCCAGTGGCTTTTCAAAGATCGGCTCACACACCGTGCGAATGGCAAACTCGAATTCATCGACGTTGGTATCTTTCGGTACCCAGCCTGAATCGACATGCAATTCCGCCACTTTGCGGTAGTCGCGATTGAAAAACGCGAGCAGATTTTCGGCCAAATAACGCTTATCTTCCCGGTTCAGCGTGCCGACAATACCACAATCTAATGCAATCCACTGCGGATTTTGTGGATTTTCCCGCGCAACAAAAATATTCCCCGGGTGCATATCGGCATGGAAGAAGCTGTCACGGAACACCTGAGTGAAGAAGATAGTGACGGCATTTTCAGACAGCAGTTTCATATCCGTGCCGTTGGCGATCAACGCCTCGACATCCGACACTTGAATCCCGTAGATGCGCTCCATCACCAATAGGTTTTCTCGACTTAAGTCGGTGTAAACCTCTGGCACGTAGAGCATCGGGTTGTCTTCAAAGTTGCGGCGCAGCTGGATCCCGTTAGCGGCTTCACGCATCAGGTTCAGCTCATCGAGCAGGGTTTTCTCATACTCGCGCACCACTTCCATCGGACGCAAGCGGCGCGCCTCGGGTAGCATTTTGGCCAGTAAACCGGCCATGCGGTACATCAGCTTAATGTCGGCTTGGATCACCGGCAAAATGTCAGGACGGATCACCTTGAGGACAATTTCGGCACCGTTTTCACGCAAGGTGGCAGTGTGCACCTGCGCAATGGAGGCAGACGCTAACGGTGTTTCATCAAAGTCATCAAACCAGGTTTCCAACGGCCCGCCTAACGCGGCTTCCATCTGCTGCTTGGCCAGCTTGCCGTCAAACGGTGCAACCTGATCTTGCAACAAGGCCAATTGGTCGGCGATGTGCGGCGGGAACAGATCCCGACGGGTCGACATCATCTGACCGAATTTGATCCACACCGGCCCGAGCTCTTGCAGGGCTAAACGCAGGCGCTCACCCAAGGGTTTCTCGGGATGTTGGTTCTTGAGCCAGTACAAGCCACGGCGCGCCGTTTTCGGCAAACGCAGGCGTGGGTCGTCCGGCAGCAGTTCATCCAGCCCGTAGCGCAATTGCACGGCGGTGATCTGGTAAAGCCGTTTCAATTCGGCATACGCAATCATGAGGCGCTCTGCTCAAGTAAACGGTTCAAACGGGCTTCACAGCGGGCCACATCACTCTTCAAGTCATCCACTTGATCGGCAAAATAGGCGATTTCCAACGCTTGCGGCGCCAGTTTCCACTCTTCAGTGATCACCTCGGCCACGTAACGCTGATGACGCTCAACCCCTTTTTGTACCCAGCGCACGCCTTGTTTGGCGCCACTGACCAGCGTATGGGCGACGATATCACCAGTGTAGTGAGACAATTTTTCTTCTACATCGGGCTTCAAGCCACTCAGCAAGGTCGAAAACTGCTGCGCCAGCTGTACATCACCGTCAATCGATAACTTATCGGCTTTGATCAGCTGAGTCAGGTTGGCTTGCTGACGCAATTCGGGCAGTACGGAGAGGTTTAAGGCCAATTCGCAATCGGCCTCCCCTTCGTACGCCCCCAGCACATCGATCTGCTGGCTGAAAACAAACACCAACTGCTTGCCAAACTCATTGAGTTTGACGCGGATGATCTTGCCACGCAGACGGGCGAGACGGCGTTGGCTGTCTTCGTCTTCTTTGATCAGGGTGTTGAGTGAGGTCTCAATCGCCCCCGTGACTAACGCATCAACCGGCATAGGATCCTCAGAACTTATAACCACGGTGCAAGGCAACAATGCCGCCCGTCAGGTTGTAATAATTGGTTTGCTCGAAACCGGCCTCTTGCATCATGCTTTCCAGCGTATTTTGATCCGGATGCATGCGAATGGATTCCGCCAGGTAACGGTAGCTTTCGCTGTCGTTGGCAATGATTTCACCCATTTTTGGCAACAGGTGGAACGAGTACGCATCGTACACTTTCGACAATGGCTCGAGGATCGGCTTGGAAAATTCCAGCACGAGTAAGCGGCCGCCCGGCTTCAGTACGCGGTACATGGAACGTAAGGCTTTGTCTTTATCGGTCACGTTACGTAAACAGAAACTGATGGTAATACAGTCAAAAAAGTCATCCGGGAACGGTAACTCTTCGGCATTGGCCTGCACGTAACCCACATTGCCGACCACGCCCAAGTCACGCAGTTTACTGCGGCCGACTTTCAGCATGGAGTTGTTGATATCGGCCAAGATCACTTGTCCGCTATCACCCACAATACGGGAAAATTTCGCGGTGAGATCGCCGGTACCGCCACCTAAATCCAGCACTTTATGACCGCGGCGTACACCACTGCAATCGATGGTAAATCGTTTCCAGACCCGGTGAACCCCCATCGACATCAAGTCGTTCATAATGTCGTATTTGGCGGCAACAGA
The DNA here is from genome assembly GCF_059941365.1 of Photobacterium sp. 270122K. NCBI lineage: Bacteria > Pseudomonadati > Pseudomonadota > Gammaproteobacteria > Vibrionales > Vibrionaceae > Photobacterium > Photobacterium sp. 270122K. Next base: position 16,174 of record NZ_JBPOEN010000009.1, on the reverse strand, counting down.
GTGAAAAACTTCCGCGACCAGCTCAGCCTTTTGTTCCTTGGCTACGGTACGATAGCCAAAATGGGTCGTATCTTGTGTGGTGTCCGTCATGTTCATTCCGTCATGGTTAACTATTTGTCAATTACTGGCCTAGTGTACTTGATGGTTGTCCTTTGCTCAAAGCACAACCCTCAATCAATTATCGGCCTCGTCAGTACGATCCGTCAGCGTCGCGGGACGCTGGCTGTCACCATAATGTGCCGCATGGCGCAAGGTGTGATGCAAGACTTGACTGTGCACGGCAGCTTCGGGCTTCGGACGCGTCGCAGACAGGGCGGCAAGGTGATCCGGCGCACCGCTCACCGGTACGTCATTCTTGGGTACATCGATATTGGCCGCATCGCCCTGTCGTATGCTGTGCTTTTGTATATCGCGCTCTGGCACATCTGCCGCGCCTAGCATGGCCCGTTCCACCAGCAGTGGCGTGATATCGCGTTTCACTTCCACCCCCAATTGACGGAAACCTTCCGCTTGGCGGATCACGTTGCCACGACCGGTGACCAGCTTGTTCATCGCCCCTTGGTAGTTCTGATTGGCTTTCTCTAACGAGGCGCCCACGCCTTCCATGTCCGTCACAAACAGGCGCAGCTTGTCATAGAGCTTACTGGCACGTTCGGCGATTTGCTTGGCGTTCTGATTCTGGCGCTCGTTGCGCCACAGGTTACTGATGGTACGCAATGCCACCAGCAAGGTGGTCGGGCTGACCAGCATGATGTTTTGATCCATCGCATCACGGATCAAACGCGGATCGGCAGCAACAGCCGACTGAAACGCGGGCTCAACCGGAATGAACATCAAGACGTAATCGAGGCTTTCGACCCCGTGCAGCTGGTGATAGTCCTTACGGCTCAGGCCGCGAATGTGGCTGCGCACCGAGGCGATGTGCTCGCCCAGCGCCAACTCTTGCTCGGCCAGGGTATCGGCATTGAAGTAACGCTCGTAAGCCACCAGTGACATTTTGGCATCCACCACCACGTCTTTGTTTTGCGGCAGGTGGACCACCACATCCGGTTGGTAGCGTTTACCGTCTTCGTTTTCCAAGCTGACCTGCGTCTGGTATTCGTGGCCTTCTCGCAGGCCGGATTCACTCAGCACCCGCGCCAACACCACTTCGCCCCAGTTCCCCTGCGCTTTGTTGTCGCCTTTCAGGGCTTGGGTCAGGTTTACGGCTTCACGAGCCATCTGTTCATTGAGTTGTTTGAGGTTGTTGATCTCATGCACCAACGTATGACGCTCACGTGCTTCCTGACTGAAGTTGTCATTCACTTGTTTGCGGAACCCTTCCAACTGTTCACGCAAGGGACCCAACAAGCCATGCATGCTGATCCGGTTCTGCTCATCGACAGTGCGGGTTTTCTGCTCAAACAAGCGGTTGGCTAAACTTTCAAACTGAATGCGCAGGCGCTCCTCGGCATTTTCCAGCAGGGCGATTTTCTCGTCGGCGGCTTTTTGCTCTTCAAAGTGGCGGGCTTCTTGTTCACGCAAATCCGCTTCCAACCCAGCGTTAGCCATACGGGCATTCTCGAGTTGCTCGGTCAGGTAGGTTTTTTCATTTTTCAGCGCCTCGAAATGGCGCATTTTTTCGAGTGCAGCGGCTAAACGCCCGTGCATCTGGCGCAATTCTGCCGTCAGGCGATCGCGCTCCACGTCCATGTCATCGAGTTCTTGATTGCGTTCATGCAATTGGCTTTGACTGTGCTGCTCGCGGCTCTGGGACAGACGCACATCGGCGTCTGCCTGCTGCTGTAACAGTTGGATCTGCTGCTGCCATCGGGTGTTGATCACCCATGCGGTGATCGCACTGGCCAGTGCCGTGCACGACACCCCAGCCACCACCGCCCATCCATATCCGGACAGCCACTCATTGATCATGTTTTTTATCCTGACTCATTGTTTTTTCAGGCGCGATCACGCCGTATTTTCATCTCTCAAGGCTAAGGGGATACTGGATGAATGTCCAGTCGCAATCCATGGGATAACAGTCGCTGTTCTGCAAAATATTACATTGACTCTGTGAGGTGCTAGCCGCCCTTTAGACAATCGCATACACTGACTTTCTAACCGATCCCACCCCGTGGCATCGCTGCCCCGGTCGCACTTGATTATGGATGAACAATGAACGAACGTTATGCGCTCGGGTACGGCTTATCGGCCGTCCTCTTGTGGTCGACGGTGGCCACTGCATTTAAAATTACCCTGAACTATTTCTCGCCAGTACAAATGCTGGTTGCCGCCAGTGTGGTTTCCGCAATTGCGCTGGGGGCGATCGCCTTGTATCAAGGCAAACTCCATCAACTCAGCCGCACCTTTGTGGCACGTCCACTGTATTACTTACTGCTTGGGCTCATTAATCCGTTTGCTTACTACTTGGTACTGTTCAAATCCTATGAGCTGCTGCCCGCCTCACAAGCCCAACCGTTGAATTACAGCTGGGCGATCACCTTAACCTTGATGGCGGCGGTGTTCCTTGGGCAGAAAATCCGTAAGCAAGATTGGATGGCCTGTTTGCTGGGGTATCTGGGCGTGGTCGTGATTGCCACCAAAGGCGATGTCATGGCATTGCAGTTTGATAGCCCGATGGGCGTAGCGCTGGCGTTGCTGTCTACCTTGCTGTGGGCGATGTATTGGATTTTGAATACCAAAAATCAGGCGGATCCGGTACTCGGTGTATTGCTGGGGTTCTTGGTCTCGTTACCCTTTTCGATCGGTCTGAGCCTGTATCACGGCGGCTGGGGGGACGTGCCTTGGCAAGGCTGGGCAGCGGTGAGTTATGTGGGTCTGTTTGAAATGGGGATCACGTTCGTGCTGTGGATCAATGCGCTCAAACTGACCCGCAACACGGCACGGATCAGCAATCTGATTTTCATCTCGCCGTTCATTTCATTGATGCTACTGGCCACCATCATCGGCGAGCAGATCTACCCGTCGACGCTGATTGGCTTGGCCCTGATCATCTGTGGCTTAGTGATCCAGCAATGGAAAGGAAAAGGAAAAGGGAAAAACAAGAAAGACGCCACCGCCGATCCCTCTTCTGCTGCGTAATATTCCTCTCACTTATCCAAAAACAAAAAAAGCCTGCCACATCGGTGGCAGGCAAAAATGTATCCGGGTTGTCGAGACCCAGCGCCTTTTGAGCTGAGGCGTCTTATTATCAAAACTTATCGATGCCGGAAGGCCTTATGCGGCAACCGGTGCATGCCAGCGGCGCCCCAAACGGCTCCACAGCAAAATCAGCCCCGGGATCAGTAGCCACATTTGCAACACCATCAAATTCGGCGGCGTCAGATCCAAGCGTTGGGTCAAGCTAACCATCACCCCTGCTCCACTCATCTGGAATAAACCCAGTAACGCCGCCGCAGTACCCGCGCGGTCACCAAACGGCGCTAAGGCTTTACCGGCTGAGGAGCCCAACACAAAGGCAAAACCAAACGATGACAGGAAGATCGGTACCATGAACGCCCACGCGGCGTGAAACTGGCTCATCACCAGCATCAAACCGCCCGCCACCAACAAGATCAGCAAGCCGGTGCTCAACGTCGTGCGCGAACCAAAGCGGTCCATGTATTTCGGCGCGACCATACACGCCAGAATGTTCAAGGCGGCATTCACGCCAAACCACACGGTAAATTGGTTCATGTCTTGGCCCAGTTCCATCATCAACCACACAGGGGCTGAGGTGACGTACGCCAAAATCACGGACATCGCCAACATACACAAGGTGGCATGGAACAGGAACGTAGGCTCACGCAGGACAGACAGGTAACGGGACAAGCTGATCGTCGAACCGGAGACATCGGTGGTCGCTGGACGCGTCTCTTTGAACTGCAGCACAATCAACAGACCCGCGACAATGGCAAAACCCGCCATGAAGCTGAAGTTAGAACGCCAGCCAAAGTGATGCGTCAGCCACGTGCCCAATAGCGGCGCCAAGGCCGGAATAAAGCAGATCGCACCGTTCAGGTAGCTGATCATGCGCCCGCTTTTCTCTGGACCGAAACTGTCACGCACGGCAGAGAACGCTGCAACCGACGTCGCACAGGCGCCGAAGCCTTGCAGTAAACGCGCCACCAGCAACATATCAAGGCTTTGTGCCATATACGCCAACGTGGCACTCACGCCATAAATCAGGATCCCACCAAGGGCGATCGGACGACGACCAAAGCGATCAGCTAACGGCCCGGCTAACAGTTGGCCCAAGCCAAGGCTGAACATAAACCAAGTAATGGTGTCTTGCACGCGGGTGGTATCCACGGCAAAGGTGCCTGCCATCGCAGGGAAAGCGGGCAGGTAAATATCGATAGCGAGCGGGCTAAAGAGCACCAATATCACCATCAGGGTGACAAGTTTGGCGCCCGCAGGCGGAGAAACTGGATTGGATTGCATAATCGTTGCTTATTAATGTGCTGGGAGTGTCCGAAGAATGGCGGCAGTCTACGTCGAAGCTGATATGAATAGAAATGGTTTATATTCAAGTCACGATTTCCTTTTTGGAATATCACCCTTCTGTGGTGCCCCCTCACAGATGTATGGACTCCTTCCCACCAAGGGGAGTACGGTATTAATTCAAGCAAGAATTAGCCAAAGAGGAGCCCATACATGAGTAACCATAATGTGCTTGCCATCGATTTGGCAAAAAATGTTTTTCAAGTTTGCAAAGTTGGCCCGTTAGGCAACGTGCTATACAACCGAAAGTTGTCCAGACAAAAGCTCATTGAATTGATATGGAAAGAAAAGCCTTCGCTGGTCGCAATGGAAGCGTGCGCCAGCGCGCATTATTGGTCAAGACTTGCAAAGTCGGCCGGGCATTCAGTAAAGATGATGAGTGCTAGGGCTGTTAAGCCATTCCAACATAAGCAGAAAACAGATCGAAATGATGCGCTTGCAATAGCCGTAGCGGCTACGCAATTACACATTCATAGTGTGAGGGTGTTATCTGAAGAGGAGCAAGGCCTACAATCTATATCTCGAGTGCGTGAGTTAGCGATTGCTCAACAAGTTGAATTAAGTAACCAACTAAGGGGGTTACTCAGTGAGTTCGGTATCATTTTTCCTCAAGGTCTATCAGCGTTAAAACGTAGCCTACCTTTGATTTTAGAAGATGCCGAGAACGGCTTACCTCATAGTTTCAGAGAGACATTATTTCAGGCCTGGCAAAGATTATTAGTGCAGCTTGAGTATGTAGATAGTTTAAATGTGCAATTGGAAGCTTTGGTAGCAGCTCATGCTCCTTGTCAAAAGTTGATGGCGTTAGAGGGCGTCGGCCCAATTGGGGCGCTTGGATTAGCTATCCGCTTGGGTAAAGGCGAAAATTTTGTTAATGGCAAAGATGCAGCAGCCAGTATCGGTTTAACCCCCAAGCAGTATAGTTCGGGTGAGAAAGAGCGCTTAGGGCGGATCTCTAAACGTAATGCAGACAAGCGACTCCGTAGTATCCTTTTTCAAGGTGCGCTTGCCGTAGTGTGTAAGGTGGTTCATATCCAACCACGAACTCAAAAAGAAGCTTGGCTGAAATCCTTAATCGAGCGTCGAGGTAAGAAAATTGCAGCTATAGCGTTAGCTAACAAAACAGTGCGTACCGCGTACGCACTACTAAAACATGACTCAGAATATAAGCCTGTTTGTTTGGCTTTATGAATATGAGTAATCAACAAATTACGATGTGAAACAGGTCAGACCGACCAACAAAAGCTCGTTGTGGTTCATGGTAAGTTATACCGCCCCATAGAATAAGCTTGTTGGTGCGAATACATAGTAGGGCGAGGTCGCTCCTCAAAGTAGCCCGTATATAAGCGCGTATCAATTCCTGCTTTCATGCTGTTTGTTGATTTTCTCTAGGAGTCCATATAAGAACCACAGCATGTCCTTCTCTGTTCGGTGTCCCTTTTGGCATCCCATCAAGGCCATAGTGAGTAAATCCAGCCCGTTCCGTTGCCGTTGCGACGCCGTGAACAGGATTTCACTGCCCACCAATTGCAGCCACACAGCAAACACGCTAACGTAGTACGATCAGCCTGAACAGTTAAGCCTTTTCATGCGGCTACACAGCGTGCGGGAACGGTTAACTCTTCAGGCTGGCATCCATGCCGTCACAGGGACGGTGACAAGTGAAAGGAATAAAGCACATGCAAACCAATATCGCACAACGCGTCGCGCAGATCCGCCAGTGGTTGACTGACAACCAGCTGGATGCCCTGCTGATCCCCCACGAAGATGAATACCTCGGTGAATACATTCCCGACCATAACGAGCGCCTGCACTGGGCAACGGGCTTTACCGGCTCTGCGGGTATGGCGGTAATCGCGCGCGACAGCGCCGCGATGTTCGTCGATGGCCGCTACGTGGTACAAGTGCGCAAGCAAGTCCCAGGCGACATCTACGAATACCGCCACCTGATTGAAGAGCCGCCAATGCAATGGGCGTTGGATCACCTGCCAACCGGCAGCAAAGTGGCCATTGATGCCCGCCTGCACAGCAGTGCGTGGCTGGCCCGCCACACAACAATGGTCGCCGGTGAACTGGAGCTGGTCTGCATTGACGAGAACCCTATCGAGCTGTTCTGGCACGATCGCCCTGCCGCGACCTTGTCTAATGCCAAATTGATGGGCTTGGATTTTGTCGGCCAAAGCAGTGCTGACAAACGCCAGCAAATCGCTGCGAACGTCACCAAGCAAAAAGCCGATGCCGCGCTACTGACCCAATTGGATAGCATTGCTTGGCTATTGAACGTACGTGGCAGCGATGTGCCTAGCCTGCCCGTTCTGCTCTCAACCGCGATCATTCATGCCGATGCCAGCGTCGATTTCTTTATCGATCCAGCCCGCCTACCCGCTGAATTTGCCAACCATGTCGGTGAAGGCGTGCGCGTACATGCGCCGGAAGCACTAGAAGCCGCCCTGCAACAACTCGGCGGCAACGCCGTCTTGGTTGATCCCGCCACCAGTAATGCGTGGGCCAGTCAGGTTCTGCGTGCTGCCAACGCGACATTGATTGAAGCGGCGGATCCGTGCTTGCTACCAAAAGCGGCCAAGAACGCGACGGAAATCGCGGGCATGAAAGCCTGTCACGTGCGTGATGGCGTCGCGGTATCAAAATTTTTGGCATGGGTCGATCGCCAAGTCGCACAAGGTAACCTACTTGATGAAGGCACCTTGTCGGATCAACTGTGGCAGTTCCGTGCCCAAGACAGCAGCTGTACCGATGTGAGCTTTGATACCATTTCCGCCGCAGGCGCCAATGCGGCCATGTGTCACTACAACCACCTGAACCAGCCTGCGCCAAGTGTGCTGGAAATGGACAATGTGTACCTGGTGGATTCAGGCGGTCAATACCCAGACGGCACCACCGATATCACCCGTACCATTGCTGTCGGCACCCCAAGCGATGAGGTGAAGCAAACCTTTACCTTGGTACTGAAAGGTCACATTGGTTTGGCATCAGCGCGCTTCCCGAAAGGCACGACCGGCTCACAACTGGATTCACTGGCTCGCCAGCATCTGTGGGCATACGGCTTTGATTACGACCACGGTACCGGTCACGGTGTCGGCCACTTCCTGAGTGTGCATGAAGGCCCGCAGCGTATCGCGAAAGTGTACAACCCAACTGCACTCCTCCCGGGTATGGTGCTGTCTAACGAGCCGGGCTACTACCGCGCCGATGCGTTCGGTATCCGTATCGAAAACCTGGAGTTAGTGGTGGAAATCGAAACCGCTGGCGATATGCACGTACTGGGCTTTGAATCACTGACCCGTGCGCCTATCGATCGCCGTTTGGTGGATGTCTCACTGATGACAGACAGCGAGCTGGCTTGGCTGAACCGCTACCACGAAACCGTGTTTGCCGCGATCAGTCCAGCTCTTGAAGGCGACGACTTGGCATGGCTTGAGCAAGCCACTGCACCGCTAAGCCGCTAAGCCGCTAAGCCGCTAAGCCAAAAGCAGCACAGCACGTCACACAGAAACAGATAAAAAAACGCCCGTCTTGCACGGGCGTTTTTCTTTTTATGGTGGCATGTATATCGGGGTAAACACTAGCCCGAATAGGCGCGATGCCAGTCCTTCCACACCACTTCAAAACCATGGCGCTTTACGGATTCTGCCACCTGCGCTGCCGAACGCTCGTCACTGATCGCAAACTGCTCCAGCTCCGGTTCACCATCGGCATAGCCACCCGGTTGGGTTTTCGACCCCGCCGACATCGAGGTGATCCCCAGTGGCAACACGTTATCGCGAAAATGGGCGGACTCACGGGTCGACAACGACAACTCTACTTCCGGATTCAACAAACGATACGCACAGATCAGCTGTACCAACTGGCTATCCGTCATGATGGATTTGGGCTGCAGCCCCCCTTCACACGGGCGCAAACGCGGGAACGAGATGGAATAGCGGGTCTGCCAATAGGTGCGCTCCAGATAATCCAGATGGGCTGCCACAAAAAAACAATCGGTGCGCCACTCATCCAAGCCGATCAACGCGCCGATACCGATTTTATCAATACCGGCACGGGCTAGCCGATCCGGTGTTTCTAGACGGTAGTGGAAGTCCATCTTATTACCGCGCAAGTGATGCTCAGCATAGGTCGCAGCATGATAGGTTTCCTGATACACCATCACCGCATCCAGCCCCAGCGTTTTAAGTTCAGCGTACTCAGCCTGATCCAGCGGTTGCACTTCCATCGCCAAATAGTTGAACTGCGCCTTGATCGCCGGCAGGGCCTGACGGAAATAGTCCATCCCCACCTTGCGCTCATGCTCGCCAGTGACCAGCAGAATATTGTCAAAGTGCATCGCTTTGATGGCGGCGCATTCACGCTCAATTTCCGCCACATTCAGTGTGCGTCGCTTGATCCGGTTCTCCATGGAAAACCCGCAGTAGGTACACGCATTGGCACACAGGTTCGACAAATAAAGCGGGACATAAAAAGACATGGTATGACCGAACCGCTTGCGGGTCAGGGCGGCCGATTGCTGGGCCATTTGCTCCAGATACGGCTCCGCCGCTGGCGAGATCAGGGCTTTGAAATCCTCCAGATCGCGCTTGGGTTTGCGCAGCGCCCGCTCCACATCTGCCGCCGTCTTGCTGTAGATCGACAAACGAATATCATCCCATTCCAGACGCTGCCACACATCAACAAAACTCATCGCACGCTCCTTTATGCAGGCTGAGCCAAAAACGCCGTCAACGGACTCGAGGCAATGGCATGATTCACCGTTCCAGCCAGCCCGGCCTCATACGCCATACGCCCGCCTTCCACCGCCAGCTTGAACGCACGGCCCATGGCAATCGGATCGGCGGCGGCCGCAATGGCGGTATTCACCAAGACCGCATCGGCGCCCATTTCCATCGCTTCTGCCGCATGGGACGGTGCCCCGATCCCGGCATCCACAATCACCGGTACCCGCGCCTGATCGATGATGATTTCAAGAAAATCACGCGATGCCAGCCCTTTATTGGTGCCAATCGGCGCCCCCAAGGGCATCACCGCCGCACAGCCGACTTCTTCCAAGCGTTTACACAACACCGGATCAGCATGGCAGTAAGGCAGGACAATAAAGCCTTCCTGTACCAGCTTCTCTGCCGCTTTCAGCGTTTCGATCGGATCGGGCATCAAGTATTTCGGATCCGGATGGATTTCCAATTTCAGCCAATTTGTGCCGAGCGCCGAGCGGGCCAACTGCGCAGCAAACACCGCTTCTTTGGCATTTTTCGCACCCGATGTGTTAGGCAGTAAATTCACGCCCGCTTCCATCAACGGCGCCAGAATGTCATCGTCCCGCTTGTCGATATCAACGCGCTTGAGTGCCATGGTGACCAATTCTGATCCCGAGGCAATAATGGACGAGGCCATGGTCTGGCGGTTGGCGTATTTACCCGTCCCGGTAAACAGGCGGGAGGAAAACGTCTTATCTGCAATCGTGAGCATCTCAGCCTCCTGCTATCGCTTGGAACAGGGCAATACGATCCCCGTCACTCAGCACGGTTGTCTCCCACGACGGGCGCGAGACAATCTCTTCATTCACAGCCACAGCGGTTGCCTGAAGCGGCATCGCCAGTTGCTCCAATAAGGCATGTAACGAGATCCCTTGCGGGACGTCCATTGCCTTGTCATTCACCATTAACGCTATTGTCGACATCAACATTGCTCTCGTTGTGACACGGACGGGCCACAAACCGGGCACGATGTGTCTTGTGTGAAATGAAATGATTGCCACTGTAGGGTCAGGCCATCAAAATTTTGCAGACGGGAAAACGCAACACTCCCCGCTCCGGTTAATACTTTCAGGGCTTCCAGCGCTTGCAGGGTACCGATGTTGCCAACCACGGGGCCTGCCACGCCGCCGGTACTGCAATTTTGTGGCCCGGCGGATGAGGACGCATCAGGCAGGGGAAACAGGCAGTGGTAACACGGCCCCTGCCCTTGGCGAAAATCAAACGCCATGAGCTGTCCGTGCCAGCGGATCGCCGCCCCGGCAATGAGCGGTTTACGGGCGCGATAACACGCCTGATTGACCGCATGGCGGGTAGCCAGATTATCCGAACAATCCAGTACCACATCCGCTTGTGCCACTTCCAGCGCCAGACGTTCGCCCGCCAAACGGGCATTCACCGCTCGCACCCGCACCAACGGGTTAAGCGCCTGCAATTGCGCCGCCGCCTGCACCGCTTTCGGTTGACCAATATCGGCCTCCCGGTAAAGCACCTGACGCGGTAAATTAGACACTTCCAGCCGATCGTCATCCGCGATCACAACCTGCCCCACACCAGCACCAGCCAAATACAAGGCGGCGGCAGAGCCCAGTCCGCCCGCGCCCACGATCAGCACCTGCGCATTGGCCAGATCCGTCTGCCCCTGCTCGCCGATCTCCGGCAGCATGATCTGCCGGCTATAGCGTAAAAACGCCTGATCACTGATCATGGTCGGGCACTCCTTTGACCTCGCGCACCAACACCTGCTGAAAATCTGCCACGGCTTGAGCGGTATCTTCGGCTTCGGTGATCGCCCGAACCACTGCCACACTGCTGACTCCGGTACGCCACACTTTTTCGGCACGACTCAAATCAATCCCGCCGATCGCGACGGTCGGAAACGCATCACCAATCAACTTTTGGTACAACGCCAAACGGTTCACCCCCTGCGGTTTGGACGGCATGTTTTTGGTGGTGGTCGGGAAGATATGGCCCAACGCGATGTAGCTCGGCGAGAACTCGGCCGCACGCAGGATTTCATAGTAACCGTGCGTTGAGAGCCCCAAACGCAGACCGGCCTCGGCAATCGCTGCCAAGTCGGCGGTTTCCAGATCTTCTTGCCCCAAGTGCACACCGTACGCGCCGTGCTCGATCGCCAGTTGCCAGTAATCATTCACAAACACCTGCGCCTGATGGGCTTCTCCGGCTGCCACAATACGGGCAATTTGCGCCGATAAGGTCGGCGCTTGGGGATCTTTGATCCGAAGCTGGGTCGTCATCACGCCACTTGCCAGCACCTTTTCCACCCACTCGGCCGAGTCCACCACCGGATACAGCGCCAGTTTGGTGCGATCAACCGAGGCAAACGCAGTAACCGCTGTTGTTTTGCACTGCCAGCCCAAGTCGGCCACTTCCGGATGATTGGCGGTCAGCGGACGCGGGAACAAACGGTGGTCAACCGGCCATGTCGGCCCCGCATCGCCATCGGTCGCAAACACATAGCGACGGGCATAGGCACGCGCCAACGTCACCGCATCTTCCAACGGGTAATCTAATGCTAATGCCGCGAGCAGCATGGCCCGCTGCGCATCACACGCACCGGTATGGTGGCAATACACCGCACGGGCTTCGCCGTCGTGATGCCACACATCGACGCACCCTTGCTCGGTCGGCAGGCCACACACCACCATCGAAGGGGTCACTGCGACCTGCTGCTGGATGTCCGTTAACGTCGGATACGGGGCTAACCACTGGTCATGCACCACATAACCCGTCACGTCATCCTCTTGATTGACGGGCTCTGGCGCATCAAACGCCACCGTAAAACGTCGCCCGTCCACATCCATGTCTACCACTGCCGATTCGCTCCACGCCAGTTGCACAGGCTCGCCCAGTGCATAATGCTCCGCCGCTGCCAGCAGCGGCTCTAAGTGCATCAATAGCGGCGTCAGATGATCGGGTAAACAGACTGCGTTCATTAACTATCCTCTTTAGCAGGGTGATAAAGTTCACTCCCTCGGGCTTTGAATTCTGCCGACATCTGCTGCATACCAGCCTGCTGAATCGCCACCGCCGAATCGTCCATCACCTCAATGGCCACCGCTTGGGCGGCTTGTTGATCCAAATCTTTGGCGTATTCACGCACTTCCTGCGAAATTTTCATTGAGCAGAATTTCGGGCCACACATTGAACAGAAATGGGCGATTTTGCCGGACTCTTGCGGCAGGGTTTCATCGTGGTAAGCACGCGCGGTTTCCGGATCCAAGCCGAGGTTAAATTGATCTTCCCACCGAAATTCAAAGCGCGCTTTGGACAAGGCATTGTCACGGACCTGTGCACCGGGGTGCCCTTTGGCTAAGTCAGCCGCATGGGCACACAGCTTGTACGTGATAAGCCCGACTTTGACGTCTTCTTTATTCGGTAGGCCTAAATGTTCTTTCGGGGTGACGTAGCACAACATGGCACAGCCGTACCAACCAATCATGGCGGCGCCAATCCCGGACGTAATGTGATCATAACCCGGTGCAATGTCCGTGGTCAGAGGGCCGAGGGTATAGAAAGGGGCTTCATGGCAGTGCTTGAGTTGCTCTTCCATGTTTTCTTTGATCATGTGCATCGGTACGTGGCCAGGGCCTTCAATCATCACCTGCACATCGTATTCCCAGGCAATTTTGGTCAGCTCACCCAAGGTACGCAATTCACTGAACTGGGCTTCATCATTGGCATCAGCCACCGAGCCGGGACGCAGCCCATCACCCAATGACAGGGAGATATCGTATTGGGCACAGATCTCACAGATCTCACGGAAGTGCTCATAGAGGAAGCTTTCTTTATGATGGGCTAAGCACCACTTGGCCATGATAGAGCCGCCTCGTGACACAATGCCGGTCACCCGTTTCGCGGTCATCGGCACATAACGCAGTAACACACCGGCATGAATAGTGAAGTAATCCACCCCTTGCTCAGCTTGCTCGAGCAAGGTATCCCGGAACACGTCCCAATTGAGGTTCTCCGCAATTCCGTTCACTTTTTCCAGCGCCTGATACATCGGCACCGTCCCGATTGGCACAGGGCTGTTACGGATGATCCATTCACGGGTTTCGTGGATATTACGGCCGGTCGACAGATCCATCACCGTATCGCCGCCCCAGCGGGTCGACCACACCAGTTTTTCCACCTCTTCCTCAATGGAGGAGCTGACGGAGGAATTGCCGATATTGGCATTCACTTTAACCAGGAAGTTACGGCCAATGATCATTGGCTCCGATTCAGGGTGATTGATATTCGCGGGGATAATGGCGCGGCCTTCGGCCACTTCCTGACGGACAAACTCAGGGGTGATCTCTGCCGGCAGAGTGGCACCAAATGCCATGCCCGGGTGTTGCTGATTCAGGACTTCATCGCGGTATTTGGCCCGCCCCATGTTTTCCCGAATCGCAATGTATTCCATCTCTGGGGTGATCACGCCTTGGCGGGCGTAGTGTAGCTGGGTGACATTGGCACCGGGTTTGGCGCGACGAATACGGGCTTGTTCACCAAAGCGTAAGTCATCCAAGGTTTTGTCGGCTAAACGTTCTTTGGAATACGCCGAGCTCTGCTCATCCAAAAACTCGGTATCACCCCGCATCGCAATCCAGGCTTCACGGATTTGAGGTAAACCGGTATAAATATCGATCTCATGGTTAGGATCGGTATAAAAACCAGAGGTGTCGTACACCCGCACCGGTTCATTCGGTTCAAACAGGGGGACATCTTTCGTGCCGCCGACCAAACTGTCGGCCAAGCAGATTTCACGCATCGGCACACGAATATCGTCACGGCTACCGGTGACATACACTTTGTGCGAATTGGGGTAAGGCTGAATCGTTAATGATTCAATAAATTGTTTCGCTTCCAGTCTCGCTTGTTTGCGATTCGACATAGCAATTTCCTGTTAATCCATTAGGGAAAGTTGCTTGACGGATGGGTGCGTAAACAAGAGGCTACACGTAGGGGGTGTAGCATCATCTGAAACTGCAGCCATGTTGATCGGGTAAGTAAAATTACATGGCAATACAGATAACATTCTCTTGTTCCCTTCGCAGGTATTAGCCTGATCAGGTTCTACGGATCCCGCAATGCGGTCTCAGCCAAGTGGCACTCCGACAAGTTGAGTCTCGAGTATAAGTAAGCCAATCAGCATCATCAACCGGAAAGACCCGTTTCACCGACTCTCAGTCACAAACCCTACGACATTCGCACTTTGTTTGTGATCACTGACACATCAGCACATCACCACGAATATGCTGAGACAGGGCATGACCCACATCTCCCAACCAATGAATGCCAGATTTACGGCATCCAATGATCACCAAGCTGGCTTCCAGTGTGTCAGTCAAGGCGACCAAATGCTTGATCACATCCCCGTTAGCTAAATGAATACCACTCACGTGATACGGTGACTGTGATGCCAGCGCCATAAGTTGTTGTCGGCGTTGTTTCGCCAAAGTGTCGTGCACGGCATCCAGCTCTAATTCTGCATCCGCAAAACTCACATTCCCCATACCCGGCTCCACAAAGGCCAAATGCAATTCGGCATTGTTTTGCTCGGCGACCACAGCCGCTTTCACCACTAACCGATGGGCTTCGTTATCATCAGGATTAACCGCCACTAAGACTGTGGGATAAAGTGCCATGATTCTCTCCTTTAATCTCAACAATATGCTTAACACCATGCTATACCTAACAGGCAGCGTACACCCGAGACGGCATAGCAATATACAGCTCAATCAATGATTGCAAAAATATCACCGTCTGAAGGTAATCGTGACGGCCAGAACATGGTATTAGTATGGCATTCTTTACTTACCCAATGAGATCCCAATGAACCAGTTCATTTTTCTGGGGCTGATCGCCCTGGGCGGGGCATTCGGTGCTTGCTCCCGTTATTTAATTTCTGAACTTTGTGTGTCCCTGTTCGGACGCGGTTTTCCGTACGGCACACTGGTGGTCAACGTGGTAGGCTCGATGATCATGGGCTTGATGATGTCAGCCCTCAACCAGGGCATGATAGGAGCCGTCCCTGCCCGCCCACTGATTGGCTTAGGCTTTCTTGGCGCCCTCACTACGTTCTCCACCTTTTCCATGGACAATGTGATTTTGATGCAACAAGGTGACTTCATTAAAGCCGGCCTCAATATCCTGCTCAACGTTACACTCAGCATTACCGCCTGCTTTATCGGTTACCAACTGATGATGAAAAGCTAACCCACACTGTATGCTTAGAAACAACAAAAGGCTCTCGTCTTACGACGAGAGCCTTTTGTTTAGGTATAAAAAAACCTCAGCATTTCTGCTGAGGCTTTAAAATCTGGCAGGGGTGGAGAGATTCGAACTCCCAACACGCGGATTTGGAATCCGCTGCTCTGCCAATTGGAGCTACACCCCTAATGTATGAGTGTATCTTACGGATCCACACTCAAACTGCAAATGAAAATTCGAGGGCTCACTCACAGTATCTGTAGAAAGTCGCAATATAGACAACGTACTGATGCAGGTACCACCCATAGCATTGAAATAGGCAGAAAGAACGAGGCGAGTAACCAAGGGCGCGATTTTTCCCAACCGCCGATTTAAAATTTCTATCGAAGCTTTCGAAGGTGGCAGGGGTGGAGAGATTCGAACTCCCAACACGCGCTGATGTTTGGTATGGCGGAATCCTCGGCTCTGCCAATTTCTGAAATATTCGCCACCACAAAACACCAAACGTAAAAAAGCCCCAGCATTTCTGCTGAGGCTTTAAATGTGGCAGGGGTGGAGAGATTCGAACTCCCAACACGCGGATTTGGAATCCGCTGCTCTGCCAATTGGAGCTACACCCCTGTAGTTGTTTTAAAGACTTAACTTTGTCTGAATAAAGTGGCGGAGCGGACGGGACTCGAACCCGCGACCCCCGGCGTGACAGGCCGGTA